>CAYYRB010000072.1:2373-10019 GCA_964473995.1 uncultured Candidatus Competibacteraceae bacterium
GCTTTGGTATAAATACCACCACCCACGCGGGCAAAAAGCGCGATGGATTCGGCTCCGAGGGAGAAACCGGCCAACGCTTCAAGCGCGATGGTCATTTCATCATAAAATGTACCGCCGTTTCCGACGAACATATTCAGAAATAACAGAAAGAAGATGCTTAATCCGAGTACGGCAAGTCCGGCTACGCCTAATCCCATAACCGTTCCGCCGCCGAAAGATACTTTCAGGGCCTGAGGAAGGCTGGTTTTTGCGGCTTGGGTAGTTCTTACGTTGGCTTTGGTGGCTATGCGCATACCGATATTACCCGCCAATGCCGAAAAGATGGCTCCGAAAACAAAAGCGACCACAATGATCCAATGCGTGGTAGCCACTACCTGAGAAACGGCAAACAAAGCCACGGAGGCAATCACCACAAAAATCAACAGGATTTTGTACTCCGCTTTCAAAAACGCCATGGCGCCTTCCTGAATGCTTTTGGAGATGGTCTGCATTTTGGCATCTCCCGCGTTTTGTTTGTTTACCCAGGCCGATTGGATAGCCATATAAACCAAACCTAAAACGGCCAATACGGCAGGCAAGTAGATGATGAATTGTTCCATAATTAACGTGCTGTTGTTAAATAACAAATTTTTATGAGGGGGCAAAAGTAAGTTTTTGAATTTGGATTGCCAAAAGCACCTTTAGGATGTGACAACCTGTTCTGCATTGGATTAATCAGCGGGCTAAATACCCTTTTTCCACTCATCCACCATATACCAGCCGTAGGGCGATGCGTAGCGTTCGTTCAAGCGGGGATCGGCGGCATGGCTTTTCAGCCAGGGCATTCCCGCTTCCGCGTCGGGCAGGTGCCGTTTCAAAATTTCCAACAAGCTCTGCTTGGAATAATGGGTATGGTGCTTTGCAAAATGGGTGACCACTTTGATGATGAACACCGCATCGGCTTGCACAAAAAAATACACCTGGTATTTCCCGCGAAGCAGATGCACGTGATTGATGCCGTGTTTTTCCAGAAGTCCGTCGCAGGGATAAAGGATGCGCGAATTTTGGGTGTGATACGCTTTCAGGTCGGCCCCGGTTTGCAGATCTTCCTTCCACTTTTCGTAGGCCTTTTTTACATCGGGTTTCATAAAGGAAAGCCGTTGCTCTTCCGATTCGCTGAGGCGATACCGAGCAGGCTGAATCATGCGGCGCCGTAGAACGAAATAGGCATAGGCCAGCGTGTCTTCATCGGTGATTTCGCGATACCCTTTTTTCCGCTGCAGGTTGCAGTCATGAAAAAAGCGGTGCATTTGCTCCACCGTTACCTGCGTTTCCGTTAGCATGCCGCAAAGGAAATAATTTGTCCGTGGATATCCTCCATTATCTTTGGCTCGTGAATGCGTTCAAAAACATCATTTTCGATTTGGGCGGTGTGCTCCTGCCGGTAGATTATCATGCCGTAATCCGCGCCTTTGAAGCCTTAGGTATGGCCGATGCGGAACAGTTTTATTCGCAGCAGAGCCAGCAGCCCTTGTTTGACCGGTTTGAACGGGGGGAAATTTCGGGCGGTGAATTTTTGCGTGATCTTAAAAACTATCTGCCGGGAATTTCGGAAGAAACCCTGACTCATGCCTGGAATGCAATCTTGGGGCGTTTTCCCGCCGAGCGACTGCGCCTTTTGAAAAAAGCGGGAAATCATTACCGCCTGTTTTTGCTGAGCAACACCAATGAAATCCACATCAGCCGGTTTATGGAGGATTTGAAGGAAGATCACGGACTCGACAAGCTCAACGATCATTTTGAGGAAGTTTATTTTTCCTACGAAACCGGTTTCCGCAAGCCGGAAAGAGAGATCTATGAACTGGTGCTGCTGGAAAACAACCTGAATGCGTCAGAAACATTGTTTATCGAGGATACGGAGAAAAATGTAACGGGCGCCTTGGCGTCCGGCATTCCCACCCGGTTCCTGCAGGTTCATGCGGGTGAATCGGTAGAGGATTTGTTTGATTCGGAAGGCCGCCTGACCAATCCGGGAGCCATGCAGCCCCTCATTTAAAAAGACTTTTCAGGAGCAACATCCGTTTGTTCCTTACATGGACACCCTTGTATCTTTTTGTTTCTTTGTTCCATGAATGTTTCTTCCGACCCACGCCTCCTTGCCTTTCAACGGCTGCTCGACATCATGGACGACCTGAGGGAAAAATGCCCCTGGGATCGGGAACAGACCATGGAATCGCTGAGGCACCTCACCATTGAGGAAACCTATGAACTGGGCGATGCCATCTTGCAGAATGACTTGCAGGAAGTGAAAAAAGAACTCGGCGATCTGGCACTGCACATTGTGTTCTACGCCAAAATCGGCAAGGAAAAAGAGGCGTTTGATATCGCCGACGTGCTCAACGGCATCTGCGACAAGCTGATTGTGCGTCATCCACACATTTACGGAGATGTGAAGGCCGACACGCCCGAACAGGTGAAACAAAACTGGGAACAGATTAAACTGAAGGAAGGCCGGAAGTCCGTGTTGGAAGGTGTTCCGAAAGGCTTACCCGCGTTGGTGAAAGCACAGCGCATTCAGGATAAAGCGGCCGGCGTAGGTTTTGATTGGGATCATGCGGAACAGGTGTGGGAGAAAGTGCAGGAAGAACTAGCGGAACTGCGCGCGGAAGTACAAACCGGGAATGCCGCCAAAACCGAAGAAGAAATGGGAGATGTGTTTTTTGCCCTGGTGAACTACGCCCGCTTTCTAAAGGTGAATCCCGAAGATGCGCTGGAACGCACCAACATGAAATTCATCCGCCGGTTTTCATTTATGGAGAAAGCCATATCGGCCGAAGGAAAAAGCATGAAGGATATGTCCCTGCAGGAATTGGATGTTTATTGGAACCTGTCCAAAAAGGCCGAATCTTCCCCGAACAAAGAAGGTACCGAATAGGGCACGTATTTCAGCAAATCATCCGTTGAACCCGGTTTGGCCACCGTGTGCGCCTGCATCCGCGAAGAATCAAACGGCGCAAAAAGGACCGACAAATCATCGGGCCCGGTCGAAGCATCCAACCATACCGATTCCGCTTCGCGGGTGAGCATGACGGGCATCCTTTTCTTGGTGTTGTGAATTTGTTCCATCAGGGTATTGGCCTGCGTGGTGAGCAACGAAAAGGTGTGGACGGGCTGCTTGGCTCCCTCCGGGTAATGGCTGTCAAAAATACCCGCAAACGAAAAAACGGACTCCGATTTTACCGAAATGAAAAAAGGTACCTTTTGACTTCCCCGATGCTGCCACTCAAAAAAACCGGTGGCGGGAATCAGGCAGCGCCGGCGCAAAAAACTCTCAGAAAATGCAGGTTTGGAAGCCAACGTTTCGCAGCGGACATTAAGGGTTTTAGTCCTGATTTCCATTGCCGCGTCCCTACCGCGCACCCAGGAAGGGATGAGTCCCCAATGCATGCAGCGGATTTCATTGGTTGTGACCACCGGCATGGAAGGATGCTCAAAACCGGCCGCATACGTCACGGGCAAACGGTTTTCCGTCACCTTCTTTCCATACCTTTCGGCCAATACGGCTGAATCCGCCCTGAGGCTGTAGTGATAACACATCTCCTCAAATATACGCGGACAAAAGAAAAGCCGGCTTTGAATTTTTCTGTTTCTTTGAACAAAGTGAAAACCATGCAGCAGTATTTCAGACAAAAAACCATCTGGATCACGGGAGCCTCTTCGGGCATCGGAGAGGCCTTGGCCGTTAACCTTTCTCAAATGGATTGCACACTCATTCTTTCGGCGAGACGAACGGATGAGTTGGAACGCGTACGCTCCCGTTGCCAAAATCCGGAGAAAGTATTTATTTATCCCCTGGACGTGACCGATTTTCAGGAAGCCCTGCAATCCGGCACCGGCGTGCTCAAATTTAACGGACGGGTGGACATCCTCATCAACAATGCCGGCGTTTCGCAGCGCAGCCTGGTGAAAGAAACGAGCTTCGAAGTGGATAAGCGCATTTTAGACATCAATTTTCTGGGTACGGTGGCGGTCACCAAATCCATCCTTCCTCATTTCTTGGAAAAGGGCAGCGGCCACATCGTGACGGTAAGCAGCGTAACCGGAAAGTACGGTACGCCCTATCGCTCGGCTTACGCGGCCTCAAAACATGCACTCCACGGATTTTTTGACTCGCTGCGTGCGGAACTGGAAGATGCGGGAATCCGGGTTACCCTCATTTGTCCTGGCTTCATCAAAACCCCCATTACGCTGGCTGCCCTCACCGGCGACGGATCTCCGCTGAACATGGAAGACAAAGGCAATGCGGGCGGATTGGACCCCGATTATTTTGCGCAAAAAATGTTGCGTGCGGTAGCCGCCGGAAAGCGGGAAAAGGCCATCGGAGGAGTGAAAGAAAAATTCGGGCTCTTCTTGAAGCAGTATTTCCCCGACTTCTTCGCGGATTTCATCAAACGCATCAACGTGCGCTGATTACAGATACCTTACTTTTATTTGCACGGCGCGGGTTTCACCCGCTTTAACCGAAACCCGGAACGAGTCAAATTTAGGTTTCGACCAGCCCGTATGGTAATAATCGGCAAAGCCGAACCCTTCGTCGGGCATACCGTACCAGGTGTATTCCATCTTTCCGTCACCGTTTTCATCATCGAGCAGACTGATGCCGTATTCACCGGGAGGCAGGGAAAACGATACCTTCATGGTGCCGCCCGAAACCTGACCCGGCTTCGAAAAAACCTTGTTATACGCGGGTGATTCTTTTTCGAAGGAAGCCTGATCTTTGTAAATGCCCAACACCATGCTGCCTGAGGCGGAGCGGATGTTGTTTATGGTAACCGCTACCTGTTGGGCACGAATACCCGTCACGCATGTAACGGCAGAGAGGAAACTGAAGATGAACGTTCTCATGATGAAAAAAACGTGATTCCGGGGAAAAATGTTTGGTTTAAACTAATAAAAAAACCTTCCGATTCTCGGAAGGTTTAGTGACCTGGGGGGGACTTGAACCCCCACGAGTTGCCTCATACGCCCCTCAAACGTACGTGTCTACCAATTCCACCACCAGGCCGTAAACGCATCAGGAAGCTACCTCCCGAACGCGGCTGCAAATATCGGAAAAAATCTGCTCGATGGCACCGATGCCGTTCACAATTTTCACGATTCCGCGCGTGGTATAAAAGTCTTTCAACGGAAAGGTTTCGTTCTTGTAAACCTGAATGCGGTTTCGGATGATGTCTTCATCGGCATCATCGCTTCGGCCCGAAATTTCGGCCCGGGACTTCAATCGGGCCACCAATTCTTCTTCTTCCACCTCCAGCGAAATCACCGCCGAAATGGAATTCTCTTTTTCGGCCAGCAGGGCATCGAGTGCTTCCGCCTGCGGTATGGTACGCGGAAAGCCGTCGAAAATGAAACCGCGGGCATCCGCATTTTTCTCCACTTCGCCGCGCAGCATGCCCACCGTTACTTCGTCGGGTACCAACAATCCTTGATCGATATAACTCTTGGCGAGCGCTCCCAACTCGGTTCCGCCTTTGATATTCGCGCGAAAAATGTCGCCCGTAGACAAGTGAACCAGCCCGAAATGTTCGGCCACTTTCACCGATTGGGTTCCCTTTCCTGCCCCCGGGGGGCCAAATAAAATAAGGTTAAGCATAGGTGTTTATTTTACTTTGTAAATATCCGCCAGATTGCGGCCATATTCGTTGTAGTCCAATCCGTAACCCACGATGAAATCGTTGGGAACATGCATGCCGGTGTAGTCAATCTTGCGCTCTCCTTTATAAATATCAGGCTTCAGCAGCAGAGAGCAAATTTTAAAACTGGCTGCATTTTCTTGTTCGATGCGTTCGCTGAGTCGGTTTATGGTAAGTCCGGTATCCACGATATCCTCCAATAAAATCACGTGAAGGTCTTTCAGCGACTCTGAAAGATCGGTGGACAGAGTAACCGTTCCACCCGAATTCATTCCCTCGTAGGACTTGGCGCGGATAAACGTAACCGTACAGGGCACCTGAATGTACTTGAGCAAATCGGCGGTAAACATGAACGATCCGTTCAGCACCGAAACAAACTTGATTTCCTTACCCGCATAATCTCGGTTAATTTCATTGGCCAGGTTTTGCACGGCCTCCAAAATCTGAGGATAGGCGATGTATTTCTTGAATGCAATCCCCGCAATGGTAATCTCCCCTAGCGATGTTTCCATGGGGCAAAAGTAAGCATTAAGATTGAAATCCACCGGAGGTCAGTTCCCGTAGAAGATACCCTCGGGCGATATGTAATAAACCACGAGCCTTCCCGTCATGGCAAACCAAACGAACGTATACAGAATATAGGGTAGCATAGTGTACCAGGTAACTTCCATATCCGCGAGCCTTTTTTTTACGTTGCGCGCAATGGCGAGCAATGCGGCCAAATAAAGCGAAGACGACAAAAGAAGAACTAAACCGCTGCCGCTCAAAATCCAGGGCCAGGTGGCCACGGACAAAATCCGGAAACCTCCGTTTTTGAAATAATAGAACAGTTGCAGCGAGATTCCGGCCACGATGTACCCTACGATAAACAGCTGCCCCACATAATAGGACAACCCGTGAATAGGCGCCGGGGAACCGGAAGAGGAGGAATGCTTCATCAGCAAAACTGGTCGTAACAGGCCTTCAGGTGCTCGGCAATCATGTCGGCGCTGCGGCCTTCAATCATGTACCTTTCCACGAAATGCACCAAACGGCCGTCCTTAAAAATAGCGATTGAGGGAGATGACGGCGGATACGGCAACATTTTCGCACGGGCTGAGTCGGTAGCCTCGCGGTCCACACCGGCAAAAACGGTTCCCAGCTTAGCCGGTGTTTTGGTGTGGGAAAGCGATTTCAATACACCGGGTCGGGCCGTACCCGCGGCACATCCGCACACCGAATTTACCACCACGAGAGAAACTCCCTCGCCAGCTCCGTTGAAAAAACGATCAACATCACTTGCCGACTCCAGCGATTCAAATCCGTTTTCGGTGAGTTGGCTGCGGCAAGGCACGACTATTTCTTGTGGATACATGAAGAAGATGATTTAAATTTGTTGCAAAATTAACCAATTTCCGTGTAGTTTTGTTTCTTCGCATGCTATATTGAAAAGCGTTTACACGAATTTTTTGACACATTTATGAAAAAAATCATCGCACTTGCCGGCTTGGTCCTCTTCGGTTATGGATCCATTGTTTCCGCCCAAAAAGTAAAGGGCATACGCTTGGTGGAAGAAATTAAAAAAACCGGGGATGAACTGGTTATTCCCTACAAAAAGTACGTCATGGAGAACGGCCTCACCGTCATCATCCATGAAGATAAAAGCGATCCCATCGTTTATGTGGACGTTACTTACCACGTGGGTTCCGGACGCGAACTTCCCGGGCGCTCCGGCTTTGCCCACTTTTTCGAACACATGATGTTTCAGGGCTCCGACAACGTGGCCGACGAGGAACACTTCAAAATCGTGACCGAAAGCGGAGGAACGCTCAACGGAACCACCAACCGCGACCGCACCAATTATTTTGAAACCATGCCCTCCAACCAACTGGAAACGGCCCTCTGGCTCGAGGCCGACCGCATGGGCTTCTTCCTCGATGCCGTGACCAAAGAAAAATTTGAAGTGCAGCGCGCCACCGTAAAAAACGAACGCGG
>CAYYRB010000073.1:0-9921 GCA_964473995.1 uncultured Candidatus Competibacteraceae bacterium
GCCCCTCCCAATTCAATGGAAAAGGCCATGATCAGAATAATGCGCAGCATATTCTTCGTGGAAGCCAGACTTTCAAAGCTCATGAAATCCATGACAATGGCTTGTTGGCGTAAGCCCACTCCTTTTTGGGAAAAGAAAGTGAAAAATGAGGCGAAGGTGATTACGTTTAATCCACCCAGTTGCATTAAAACAAGCAAAATAAATTGCCCTTTCAGCGTAAAATAAGTGGCGGTATCCACAACAGTAAGGCCGGTTACGCAACTTGCGCTGGTAGAAGTAAAAAGGGCATCCATGAAAGGCATGATTTCTCCTTTTGTATTTGTCTCCGGCATCATGAGCAAACCCGTGCCCACCAAAATGAGGAAAATGAAAGAAATGATAAACATGGAGGCCGGAGATACGCCGATGTGGTGGAGGTATTTTCCTACTTTGACTAATTCCAGAAAGACGATAATCAGCAGAAATCCTAAAATAATCAGCAGAAAAATTTCAGAAAAAATCGGAATTTCATAAGCATCAAAAAAATGCCGGAGCAAAGGAGTTCCAAAAAGAAGAACCCCTAATACATCCAACAATACCAAGGATAGCAGGATGGTTTCAGCCAGGTTGTCCTTGATGAATTTCCGGGGCTCAAAATCAAAAAAGAAACGAATGAAGTAACTGAGCATGAAAAAGGCAAATACCCCGCGTATGGTCGTAATGATCAGGGGAATTTGCTCTTCAGGTACCGGAAAACCAAAATAGTAAACGGCCCCCGTCAGGGCAAAGAGAGAAACGACTAATCTCAAAACTCTGAGAACGCTGAGCACGGTTTGTTTGCTGTCATAAATGGACAGGTTTACTACCTCGCGAAATCGGTCCAAGCGCCTTGCTTTTTTCATGGACGGGTTAGTTTTTGTTTGGCTTCTCTGAACAGTATATCTTTATTTACGGGTACCGCACCTGGAGATTCACAAACCAAGCCGCCGGCCAGATTGGCCAATTCTACGGCCGTGCGGAAATCGGCTCCCGCGGCAAGGCAAAGAGTAGCGACTGCAATGACCGTATCACCCGCTCCCGAAACATCGGCTATGTTCCTCACATGAGCGGGAGAAAGAAAGTATCCCTCCGGCCCCTCTCCGAACATGCCCGACTCAGAGAGCGTAATGAGAGTATAGCGGTGATTCAGCATGGCAACCAGCCGCTTGTGGGCCTTCGATAATTCCCCTGTGGTTTTTCCCATGTGAGGCAACCCGAGACCTGCTTTTAATTCTTTAAGATTGGGTTTAAACAGAGTGACTTTCCTGTAAAGTGAGAAACTTCTGAGCTTTGGATCTACCGTAACAGGGATGTTGCTTTCGGAAGACTTTGAGGTAGTTAAGCGGATGATTTCCGGAGTTAAGACGCCTTTATCGTAGTCCTGTAACAGAATTCCCCTGGTTCCTTCCAGGGAGTCAGTCAGCATTTTCTTCAACTCTCTTTCCTCTTCAGGCGAAAGAAAGTGCGTGTTTTCCTCATCGAGCCGCAGCATTTGATGACGATTTCCCAGAATGCGTGTTTTACAGGTTGTTTTCCGGGTTTTTGACCGCAGGATCAGATCTGTATTCAAACCGGCAAGGGCAAGCTGTCCCAGCAATACATTCCCGTTTTCATCATCACCCGTAACCGAGCATAAATGCACTTTTGCACCGAGTGCCGCCAAATTTACCGCTACGTTTGCCGCTCCTCCGGGGCAGTAAGTCCTATGCAGGATATCCACCACGGGA
Source organism: uncultured Candidatus Competibacteraceae bacterium (assembly GCA_964473995.1). Lineage (GTDB taxonomy): Bacteria > Bacteroidota > Bacteroidia > CAIKAF01 > CAIKAF01 > JAKRSD01. Next base: position 1,746 of record CAYYRB010000073.1, read on the forward strand.
ACAGGAGCCTCAGGTGAAATCCGATCTACCTTTCCGTGAATGTACTCATCCAGCATGATGTCTCCGACAACCGTAATCGGTAAACCGACAAAACAATCAAAAATTTCCTCTATTTTTCCTTGATTTAACACATTCAAATGACTATGCAAGTGTACTAAATTTTATTTTTGCATTGAATTTCTAATCTACCTCAAGTAATGCATGCACATTCAAAACAAAAAAAAACGACCTCGGCTCACGCTTTGGCGAAAAAGAAGCTAAACATTGATCCGTTGTTGGATCCCCTACCTTTGGATCAGTTGATTCAGCGCCGAGATCGATTTGAATCCGATACGGAAATGTTTACGGGTATTTTGATTTTTACTGCCTCGCACATTGATTATTTGGTTAATGAAACGTTGAAAGGTTTGGAGATAACCCGTCCACAGTACAATCTGTTAAACGTTTTATACAATAACCATCCGGAAAAAATGTCGATGGGACTGGTTACCATGCGTATGGTTGATAAAACCAGCAATGTAACCCGCCTGGCCGACCGTTTGGCAGAAAGGGGCATCGTGCAGAAAATCCAGAAGCCGGACAATAGAAGGGTGAACGAGTTAAACCTCACACCCAAAGGTCTCAAACTGTACGAAAAAATGCGGGATATGATGAAGGAGAATGTGTGGTCTTCAATTGATGATAACTTATCCGCCAAGCAGATAGGTACAGCGATTGATATTTTAATCAAATTGAAGACAGGCAAAAAATAAACATCTCAATCGTTTCTTTTCGGCTTGGCGAAAGCGGTCACATCCTCACCGGTGATTTTGGCATCGGAGAGGATGACCAGTCTTTCTACCACATTGCGCAACTCACGTATATTTCCCGACCAGTCAAGTTGTTGAAGTTCCTTCAGCGCTTCTTTGGTGAATGTTTTCGCAGGCATATTTTGCTCCTCCAGAATCATGCTTAAAAAATGTTCGGCCAACATCGGGATATCTTCCCTGCGTTCGTTCAACGCGGGCACATGAATAGGAATCACACTGATGCGGTGATATAAGTCTTCCCTAAAATTTCCCTTGGCGATTTCAGCCTGCAGGTCTTTATTGGTGGCTGCCAAAATGCGAACATCCACTTTGATGTCACCATCACCGCCTACCCGGCTTATCCTACTCTCCTGTAGGGCCCTTAACACTTTTGCTTGGGCGGCATGGCTCATATCCCCGATTTCATCCAGAAACAAAGTACCTCCGTCGGCTTGCTCAAATTTTCCTTTACGTTGTTTTACCGCCGAGGTGAAAGAGCCTTTTTCATGTCCGAATAATTCGCTTTCGATCAATTCGGATGGAATGGCAGCACAGTTCACTTCCACCCAGGGTTTGTCTGCCCGTTTAGAAAGTTCATGGATTCTTCTCGCCACCAATTCCTTGCCGGTACCGTTCCCGCCTGTAATCAAAATGCGGGCATCGGTAGGGGCAACACGTGCAATAAGCTCTTTTATTTTTTGAATGCCTTCGCTTTCTCCGATAATTTCCCCTGACTTGGTTTTGGATATTTTTCGCTTGAGTTGTCTGGTTTCCTTCACCAGTACTTTTTTGTCCAAGGCATTACGTGTCGTAATGAGCAACCGGTTCAAATCAATGGGTTTAGCAATATAATCAAAGGCTCCTTTTTTTATACACTCTACGGCAGTTTCAATATTGCCGTGCCCTGAAATCATCACGACGGGTACTTCATCATTTATTTCCATGATTTTCATGAGTACCTCCATGCCGTCCATCTTGGGCATTTTTATATCGCAAAAAACCAGATCAACCGATTCCTTCTCATATAATTCAATGCCTTTTTGCCCGTCTTCCGCCTCGGCAATCTCATACTTTTCGTATTCCAAAATATCCCTCAGCGTGCTGCGAATACTTCTTTCGTCGTCTATGATGAGTATTTTTCCCATAGCTAAAGATTCGGTTTTTTCAGGCCTTTTTTCTGATCATCATCAGGCCGTCTCGCAAAGGAAATAAAATATTTTCAACCCGTGATTCCTTTTGTACCAAATCGTTAAACCGTTTGAGAGCCTCGGTTTCTTTGTCGTTCCGTGCCGCCGGCTCGGTTACTTTCCCGCTCCACAACACATTGTCCGCAAGAATGACTCCGCCCGGTTGCAACTTCTCTAATGATAATTCAAAGTAGGGCGGATAATTTTCTTTGTCGGCATCGATGAATATCAGATCGGGTTTTTCGGTCAGGGAACTAAGATAATCCAGCGCATGGGTTTCAATCAACTCTATTTGATGAGCATGGGGAGATACGGAAAAATACCGGCGTGCCATGGCATTGGTTTCCGGATTAATGTCCAAAGTGATTAACTTCCCGTTTTCCGTGAGGCCTTCCGCCAAACATAATGCGGAATAGCCGGTGAAGGTGCCTATTTCCAAAATGAATTGCGGTTTCATCAGTTGTGAAATCATCGCCAGAAATCGCCCCTGAAGATGACCGCTCAACATACGCGGACGTGTTGTCTGCAAATGTGTTTTCCGATTCAGATCGTAGAGCAGCTCCGATTCCCGGGTGGTGTGCTCTTCACAGTATCTCGAAATCTTTTCAGGCAAAAAATCCATTACAGGGAAGTAAATTCCTTTGGGGCTGTCTTTACGGCCGGGTCTGATAATTCTCCCGTGAGGCTTTTCAGGAATGCCGTTATTTTCATGATTTCATTGTCGGACAATTCCAGATCTAATTGGGTTTTACCCATTATTTTTACCGCATCCTCTAATTTAGCCACACTGCCGTCATGAAAGTACGGGTAGGTTTCTCCGATGTTGCGCAGAGAGGGCACCTTGAATACATGCTTGTCGGCCTCGTTTTTGGTCACCGCAAATCGTCCTTCGTCTGTGTTTTTGGAACCGGTCAACGGCATGTAATCATGAAAAACGCCAAATTTCTGAAATGAATTTCCGCCAAGCAGAGGACCGTTATGGCAGGAAGTGCAGCCGGTTTCGATGAAGGTGAGCATGCCCTTTTTTTCCGTAATGTTCAAAGCCATTGAATCGCCACGCAGATATCGGTCAAAACGCGAAGGGGTGAGTAAGGTGCGCTCGAAAGCTGCGATGGCCATACGCAGGTTTTTATAAGTAATGGGATCAGACTCTCCGGGAAACGCGGTTTTGAATAAATCCTGATACAAAGGAATTTCCTTCAGTCGGTCAACCAGAAAGGCTTCGCTGGGAATATTCATTTCCACGGGATTCAGAATAGGCATACCGGCCTGTTGTTCCACATCGGCGGCTCTGCCGTCCCAAAATTGGGTGGTGTGCAGGGCTGCATTAAATACGGTGGGGGAATTCCGGCCTCCGCGCTCACCCAAATCTCCGGCGGAAGTTGCTTCCCTGTCTACCCCGAATGTGCTCAGATTATGGCATGTATTGCAGCTTTGCGTCGCGTTTTTCGAAAGACGTTTATCATGATAGAGGTAATAACCCAATTTTGATTTTTCTTCCGTAACGACGTTACTTTCGGAAGGAGCACCTGCGTTCAGTGCCGTAAATACGCCTTTGGATTTTTCAAAAAGGATCGCATCATACCGTTTATGCTCCCGCATCTCCAAATCATTTTCTTTTTTGCCACCGCAAGAGAATAAAAGCATTCCGGATGCTACGGACAGGAATAAAAATGAATGTTTCATTGTTTTAATTTTTGCCAAATTTCGCAATATAATTCGAACTGTCGGAATAGATTCTGCTTATCGGCCTATTGCGGCCGCTAATCATAATACTCGCCCAAAAGGCGAAAGGTGTGGGCATGCGCCTCCGTAATGATGCGGATGTCTTCTGAATATCCGCCGCCCATGGCCGCAACCAAGGGTAATCCCGCTTCCCGGCAAAGGGATATGACTATTTTATCGCGTTGACGGCACCCCTCGGGCGTGAGGGAAAGGCGACCGAGTTTGTCTGAAGCAAGCACATCGGCTCCGCTGAGGTAGAAAACAAAATTGGGCTGCACCTTATCCAATAGATCGCAGAGCCGGTATTCCAAAATTTTCAGATAGGTTGCATCTCCCGTTCCGTCCTCCAATTCAATGTCCAGATTGGAATTTTCCTTGTGCAGCGGAAAATTATTTTTTCCGTGCATACTGAATGTAAACACGCGATTCTCTTTTTCGAAAATAGCAGCCGTTCCGTTTCCCTGATGAACGTCCAGATCCACGATGAGTATCTGTTTTACTCTATTTTGGTGCAATAAACCATTGGCCGCTACGGCCATGTCGTTGTAAAGACAAAACCCTTCTCCGTGCGAGGCGTAGGCGTGGTGTGTTCCGCCGGCGATATTGCCACCGCATCCGTGTTCCAGGGCATGCAGTGCCAATTGAAGTGTTCCCCCGGTAATGATTCTTTCGCGCTGTACGAGTTCTTGGGAAAATGGAAATCCGGTTCTGCGTTCTTCCTGCCGGCTCATAGTACCCCGATTCAGTTTTTCGATCCACTCGGCGGTATGGGTCAACGAGAGCAGATCATCGGAAATGGGCGTGGGTTCAAAAAAATCGGAAGGGGAGAAAGATCCTTCATATACCAGCTGCTCTGCCAACAGTTCATATTTGATCATGGGAAAGCGATGACCTGCCGGCAACGGATGCGCATACACGGATGAAAATGCGATTTTCATTTTTTGAGCTTTCTGAATCCGTGAACCAACAGAGCAAATCCCTGTATGGTTTTGCTTTTCTGCGTTTTTATCCAAAACTACGGAGTAGAAGTCGGTCAACCCGCCGCCCAACCTGCATGAGTTGGGGTTTACGACGATTTTTATGTGATAAAGGTGGATTACGATATTCAGATGATAGGAACTGTCTCTCAGGCAATCCCATGACCTGAAAATGAAAATGGTTTTTTCGCGCAGATACTGCTGAAATTCCTGCCTGCTTTTTTTTGCACGATTTTGCGATTACCTTTGCACTCTTTTTTGTTCAGAAAGTCATATGGTTAAAATAACACTGCCCGACGGTTCTGTTCGGGAATTTGAAGCCCCGATTACCGGGCTTGCTCTGGCAGAAAACATCAGTGCCGGTCTGGCTCGTAAAGCCTTGGCCTGTGAAGTGAACGGAGAAATCAGGGATTTGTCCTACACGCTCTCCACTGATTGTCGTGTGTCTATTCTCACCTGGGATAATCCGCAGGGTAAAGCCGCTTTTTGGCATTCCTCGGCGCATATTTTGGCTGAGGCGGTGCAGGAATTGTATCCCCATGCCAAGTTTGCCATAGGCCCTTCCATCGAAAGCGGATTTTACTACGACATCGATTTCGGAGATACGGCCATTAAGGAAGATGAATTGGCTGCCATTGAAGAAAAAATGCTGGCCTGTGCAGCAAAGAACAGTACGTTTTCGCTTTACCCCGTATCCAAAGTGGATGCACTTGCCTATTACCGCGAAAAATCTCCCAACGAATATAAGGTAGAGTTGATTGAGCAACTGGCCGACGGGGAAATTACATTTTGTACCCAGGGTGACTTTACCGATTTATGCCGGGGAGGTCACATTCCAGAAACAGGACTGGTAAAGGCTGTTAAGTTGTTGAGCACTGCCGGGGCCTATTGGCGCGGGGATGAGAAAAATAAAATGCTTACCCGTATTTACGGGGTTTCCTTTCCGAAAAAAAGCCTGTTGGACGAACATCTGCTCATGCTGGAGGAGGCCAAAAAACGCGACCACCGCAAGCTGGGCAAGGAATTGGAATTGTTTATGTTTTCCCAAAATGTGGGTTCGGGTTTGCCGCTTTGGCTTCCTAAAGGCACTGAGCTTCGTGAACGCCTGGAGCGTTTCATGCGCGATGAACAGCGCCGTGCCGGCTATTCACCGGTAATCACCCCGCACATCGGAAACAAAAAGCTGTACGTGACTTCGGGTCATTACGAAAAATATGGGAAAGACAGTTTTCAGCCCATACACACTCCCGAAGAGGGCGAGGAATACTTCCTGAAACCGATGAATTGTCCGCACCACTGCGAAATTTACAAGAGTAAGCCCCGTTCCTATAAAGACCTTCCGCTTCGTTTGGCCGAGTTTGGGACGGTATATCGCTATGAACAGAGCGGAGAGCTCAGCGGACTTACACGCGTGCGCGGATTTACCCAGGACGATGCCCATATCTTCTGCCGGCCCGATCAGGTGAAGGAGGAATTTATGAAGGTGATTGATCTGGTGCTGTATGTATTCAATGCACTTGATTTCACCGAATATACGGCTCAGGTAAGTCTGCGCGATAAAGAGGATCGTGCCAAATACATCGGCAATGAAGACAACTGGAACAAGGCAGAAGCATCCATTATTGAAGCCGCGGCCGAGAAAGGATTGAATACGGTAGTGGAATACGGCGAGGCTGCTTTTTACGGACCCAAGCTCGATTTTATGGTGAAGGATGCCATCGGACGCCGTTGGCAGCTTGGAACGATACAGGTTGATTACAACCTGCCTGAACGTTTTGAACTGGAGTATGTGGGAGCAGATAATCAAAAGCACCGCCCGGTGATGATTCACCGCGCTCCGTTTGGTTCGTTGGAGCGTTTCGTGGCTGTACTGACCGAACACTGTGCCGGAAAATTTCCCTTATGGCTCACCCCCGAGCAAGCCGTGGTTTTGCCGGTGGGAGAGAAATTTGTAGATTATGCAAAAAAAGTTGCACAGAATTTAAATAATTCCGAAATTCGCGCCTCCGTTGACGAGCGTAACGAAAAAATCGGTAAAAAGATAAGGGACAGTGAGTTACAGAAAATTCCTTATATGCTTATCGTGGGTGAAAAGGAAGAAAATTCTGAAACGGTGTCGGTTCGGAAGCAGGGAGAGGGCGATTTGGGCACCATGAGTGCGAAGCAGTTTGCGGAAATAATAGCGGCGGAGATTCGAGAGAAGCTCAGTCGTTTGAGGAAAGAAAGTTTAACTTAAAGAAAGGAGGGAGCAGTATAGCACTTCAGCACAGAGGCGGACGAGGTCCACAAAGGTTCATCAGAAAACAGGAACCGGAACACCGCATTAATGAAAGAATCACCGCCGCCAAGGTTCGTCTGGTAGGTGATAACGTAGAACCGGGAGTAGTATCCCTAAACCAGGCACTCAGGATTGCCGAACAACTTGAGGCCGACTTGGTAGAGATAGCTCCCGATGCCGATCCACCCGTTTGTAAGGTAGTTGATTACAACAAATTCCTCTACGAACAAAAGAAAAGGCAGAAGGAAATCAAGGCCAAGGCCGTAAAAGTGGTGGTGAAGGAAATTCGGTTTGGTCCGCAGACGGACGATCATGATTTCAATTTCAAATTGAATCACGCCCGAAAGTTTCTGCAAGAAGGATCTAAAGTAAAAGCCTACGTGTTTTTCAAAGGCCGTTCCATCATGTTCAAGGATCAGGGTGAGGTGATGTTGCTGAAGTTTGCCACCGAACTGGAAGAGGAAGGAAAGGTAGAAAGCCTGCCCTCCATGGAAGGAAAACGCATGATCATGATGCTTGCTCCCAAAAAGAAAAAATAGATAAATAAAACGAATACGATTAACGATTAAAGAAAGGATACAGCGATGCCTAAAATGAAAAGTAATTCCAGTGCCAAAAAACGGTTTAAAATCACGGGTACCGGAAAAGTGAAAAGAAAGCATGCTTTCAAAAATCACATCCTCACCAAAAAGTCAACCCAACGTAAGAGAAGGTTGTCTAACTTTGCGGTCGTGGAAAAAACCGAGTTGAATAACCTGAAGTTGATGCTTCCCGGTCAAATTAATTAATCATAGAATAAAAGGATTCAGATATGCCTCGTTCAGTCAATCATGCGGCTTCTAAAGCCAGAAGAAAAAAGATTTTAAAACTCGCCAAAGGTTCCTATGGCCGTCGTAAAAACGTTTGGACCGTAGCCAAAAACTCCGTAGAAAAGGGGTTGACCTATGCCTACCGCGACCGCCGGAACAAGAAGCGTGAATTCCGCGCTTTGTGGATTCAGCGTATTAATGCCGCCGTGCGTGCCCATGGCATGAGTTATTCGGAGTTTATGGGTAAATCGGCCGCCAAGGGCATCGGTTTGAACCGTAAAGCTCTGGCCGACCTGGCTTTCTCCAATCCGGATGCTTTCGCGGCGGTAGTGAATGCCGTGAAATAAGGTTTCATTTTTTGTTTTTTGTTTGAATACGGCCCCTTCGAGGGGCCTTTTGCTTTTGGGGCAAT
>CAYYRB010000074.1:0-6828 GCA_964473995.1 uncultured Candidatus Competibacteraceae bacterium
GTTTTTCCCTCCCAGTTGTTTTGGTAATCATCAGAAGAAAAAACAACGGCACCCCATCGGTTATATATGACTATTTTCGAATTGTCGGGCAGATTGGTAATCGCAAAAAAATCATTGATACCGTCTCCGTTCGGCGTCATCACATTCGGGAATTCCGGTTCTAAAATGGGGGGCGTACTGATAAGAATGATTACCGTGTCTGTTCCGGAACAGCCAACATTGTCTGTTCCCGTGACGAGGTAGGTGGTACTTTCCGAGGGTGTGGCAACCGGATTGGGGCAATCGCTGCAGCTCAATCCTGCCGAAGGATTCCAGCTGTATGTTACTCCTCCCGTTGCATTGAGTTGAACCGACTCACCGGGGCTGATGGTGGAGGTGTCGGGCGTAGCTGTTACAGGCAGGGCGCCCACGGTTTCCACTTCATAATTTTCCGTAACGGTGCATCCCGATGCATCAGACACGGTGAGTGTATAGGTGCCGGGCGATAGGTTGGTTAACGCGGCACCCGTATTTCCGGTGGGAACCCATGCATAGGAGTAGGGTGTGGTACCTCCCGTTACGGTTACGGATATGGCGCCATTGGTGGCGCCACAGTCGGCCGGGGAGATTGTATCTGAGAGCGAGAGAGCCGGAGGTTCTGTTATATTGACTAAGGTGGTATCTATGCAGCCCGCAGCATCGGTTATCTGAACCAGGTATGTGCCTGCTGTCAACGCATCCTGGGTGGGGCCTGAGAGGTTACCGGGAGTCCACGAATAGGTATAACTTCCCGTTCCACCGAATCCCGTAACCGAGGCGAATCCGTCATTTTCTCCGTTACAGTTTACGTTGGTTAAAGAGGCAACGGAAACCGTTAATGCTTCCGCAGGTTCGATAATGTTAACGGTGGCGGAACCCGGGCAGTTATTGGCATCGAGAACCTGAATGGTATATACTCCGGCAGCTAAGCCGGTCTGGCTCGGTCCGTTCAGACTACCCGGGCTCCACGTGTAGGAATAGGGTGCAGTGCCTCCGCTTGCCGAAAAGGATGCTGAACCTGTTGCTTCGCCTGGGCAGGCCACATTGGTTTGGTTGTTCAGGAAAACGGTAACCGTTGGGCATGGATTGGTAATCGTAGGATTGATGCAACAGTTGCCACCGGCAGATAGGTTTCTTGTTTCATTCAGCCAGCAGGCATATTGTGTATAGTGGTATAACAGGGATCCGCCCGTGGCGTTCACAAAATAATACACAATTTCGTCGGGTGTATTGCCGCCTCCCGCGTTTACGGTGGTGTCGCAAAGGCCTGCCGATCCCAACATGAGCCCTCCCCACGGGCCGGCACCGTTTCCATGGGCGGGAGTATAGCCTACCGGGGGTGGGTTCATCGGTGGGCTTATGGTCACTATGGATGCAGGAACTCCCGAAATGGATGTGGTGAAATTACCCTGTCCGCAGTTGTTGTTGTTTTGATTGGAGTTCATGCCTGCATAGATGACCTCGGTGATATTGCCCACAAAAGCTCCCGTGAAAGTTACCTGAATCGGTTCATAAGTGCATATGCCTACTTTAAGGTTTGGAATATTCTGGTCTACGTTGATGTTCAAAATTCCTCCGTCGTAATTGGAGAAAATAACCAGGTTCCCGTTCGTGTTGCACCCTTGGGTGGAATTGCAGGAGGCAAAGCCCCCTTGCGGAACTTGGGGCGGTAGGCCCAATTGGCAGGTAGCGGGCGCAAAGGTGATGGCATTGGGTACATACCCACAGCTTAATCCCTGGGCGTTCGGATTTGAAATTTCATCCAGTCTGCCTGCATTCCCAATAGCCACGTAGAGTTTGTTATTGGGCGCCTGTTCAATTTGAAAACAGGGAAAACCATTGGGTTCAAACAAGGGTGAATAAATCAACGTGAGTGAGGCAGAAATGGCCGCTGCTGTGTAATTGCTCAGGTTTAACTGGTAAACTGAGTTCGTGTTGGTGTAATAAAATTTCGACCCGTCGGGCGAAAAGCATGCCCCGTATTTTCGAAGAAAGGGAGGAGTTGCATTATCCACCGCATTCACCGTTATGGGGTTGCTGAGAATACCGGTGGTTTTATCAAAATTGAAAAATTCGATGCGGTTGCTGTAGTCGATCGGCATGGCAATTCGGTTACCGTCGGGCGAGGCATCCATGGCTCCTGCCCAGCCCTCATTCGCCCCGATGCTTGCAATAGGGGCAAAATTCGATCCCACGGTACTCACCACCGGCTGAGGACTTACTCCGCATGCATCGATTTTCCAGGCTAAAAACTGATTGGCGTTTCTCCTGTGCGCGATAATCCAAAATCCCTGAATTTCGGTGCTGCGAATCACAATCAATTTTTCCGTCAGGTTTGTGGCCAAAGGGATATTTATGTTGCCGACTTCCACATCCCCCAATCCTCCGTTCAGAGCCATATTTACTACGCTGTATCGAAGTCCGTCATCTACGGGATTGCCCGGTTGTTGTTCCAATTCGTCGAGGGTGAATAAATAATAGCGTTGGTTGTCGTCGGGGAAGGGAACGATCATAGCGCCCTGTGTGCAGGAGGTGAAAAATCCGCCTGCCAGATTTGATCCGTTGGGCATCAGCTGATTATTCGCATTCCACACCCTGACTCCGTCGCTGTAAAAAAGCAACTGCCCGGTATTGGGATCCGATACACTTGCTGTAGCTTCGTTTGAAACAAGGGAAGCATTGCTGAAGGCCAACGGTGTGGGACCGGAAAAATCTACCCGGGCGTTGTATCCAAATATCCATTGATTGTTTTGGAATTGCCCGAACACCTGATAAGACAACAAAAGGCTGAAGACTAAATGGATGTATTTCATATAAATGACCGATTTAACGAAGCAGCAGCACATGGCCTGATAATACTTCGGTTTTATCACTGTTTATTTTGTTGAATTCAAGAAGCCACGCATAAATTCCGTTTTGCTGCAAGTTGCCCCTATAGGTTCCATCCCAGCCGTCTTCCATGGTTTTTGAGGAGAAAATTAACTGGCCCCAGCGGTCGTAGATGCGCATTTGATAGTAATCAACCGTGGATGGATTCAGGGTGATGGGAAAAAAAACCGGGTTTACCGCATCCTCATCAGGGGTAAATGTGTTGGGAATAAACCAGGTGGCATTTTCCTGAACGGTTATTGTGACAAAGGCGCTGTCCGTGCAGCCTTCCGCATTGCTTCCGATTACCGAATAGGTTGTACTTGAAGCCGGGGTGGCCTCCGGATTTGGACAATCGGAACAGCTCAGACCTGAAGTAGGGCTCCAGGTATAAAAATCAGCACCTGAAGCAGTGAGTAGCACAGACTCTCCGGCGGGTATGTTTGCGAATGAGGGGGAAATCTGTAGGTTTAACGGGTTGTTTTGGGGAACGGAATATGTTCCCGCGGCTGTGCATCCTGCTTGGTCTGTAACTGTTAAGGAATAGATACCCGCTGACAAATCTGTGGCGGGATTTGTGGTGATGTCCCCCGGACTCCACAGATAGGAGTAAGGGGAAGTTCCTCCCGAAGCGGTCACGTTAATGGCTCCGTCAGATGATCCGCAATTTGAAGGGGTTATGGTTTCTGAAAGGAGGATTGGGGGAGGCTCCGTTATCGTAAGTGTGACTGAATCGTTGCATCCTGGGCCGTCAGAAACCTCCACCAAATAGGTTCCCACAGTAAGATTGGCCTGAGCGGCTCCGGAAAGGTTACCAGGCATCCATGTATAAGTCAGGCTGCCCGATCCGCCTGTGCCGATTACCGTCGCGGAACCGTCATCGCCACCGGGGCAGGAAACCTGGGATTGGATTTGGGTTTGAATTTGAATGGAACAGGGCACGGTTGCGGATATTCCGAATACGGGTCTCGATGTAGATGCATCAGCTTGGTCTGAGATGTTGGAAGCGGTGAATTGGGTAATGGGGGTTCCTCCGTTATCGGCAAAGTTTCCCACAATGAAACCGCTGGAATTGGAGAAGGATATTTCTACACAGAGATTGTCGGAGAAATTATAGGCAAACGGGGTTTGCAAATCAATGTAGGTCCAATTATCCGCCGCGATGTTTTCATTGCCGATCAGAGGCGTATAGGTGTAAGTGCCTGCCGACAAAACAGTGACCGGGGCACCCTGGTTGAAGTTGGCTGAAAATTGATTGGTGGGATTGTTCAGGGTGGTGTGTCCCATTTTAATCACCAAACCAGAAATTACGGCAGATAAATCAGAACTTCCTCCGCCGTGACGAAACCAGATTCTATTGATGTTTAAAGGCCCTGTGATGGGCGAGATCATACCTGCCATTTCGGCCTGTGTGTAAATGAATTGAAATTTGGTACAAAAGCCGGCATTGAAAAATACATTATTCACACCGGTTAAGGAGGGAATGTGTGCATAATGGGGCGGTGTGGTTTGCCCGAAACAAAAGCTGCCGAACAGCGAAAGAAAACCTAAAATCTGAAACAGTCTGCGAGTCATGAATTGGTTTTTTCTTTTTTGTAGAAACAGACTTGTGTGGATAAAGTTTAGTAAGGGAAATAGCTGTGCGAAGATACCTACTCCCATTTCTTTGAGCGTTAATCGTTATATTTATTTTTTTTATTGATATGATTAAATCTGCTAAAATTCGGCTTGCTATCCTGCCATCGTCAAAGACAGATAATACCTCGAATGTTTTCGCAAATGACAACAACAAATAAGGTCATCATGAAATTCTAATAAAGTAAATGGATTTGACTCTATGAAATTTTTTTGGGATTCTGTGGTTAGAAAGGAACAAAGCCTATGAAAAATTAGCGGCATACGACTATATAATCCGTATAAACGGCTCGTGGCGTATTTGAAAATTTAATGAATTCGCAATGAAGCAAAGCGCGTTAGCCTTGTTATGCAGGAACGCCGCTTCGTCGGTCTGTTCTGCCTGACCTATGGTTATAACGGGGTGTAGACAAATATCAATAAACCGGCCTCCCTCGGGGCCGTTTTCGCTCATGGTTCCCACGGCGGAATCCTCGTAGGTGTGTACGATAATGCCCGCATCCGCGCACAGATGCAGATACCAGAGCATGTGGCAGGACGATACGGAAGCCAGAAAAAGTTCTTCAGGATTATGCAGGAAGGGATTCCCCCGAAATGCCAAATCGGAAGACCCTCGGATGTCTGCCTTGTCATGAATCGAAACGGTGTAGCTCCTTTCATACCCTGCATAATGGGCGGTTCCTTTTCCCGTATTTCCGGTCCAGGTGATTTTGGTGTGGTAGGTATGTTTTTTTCCCCGATTCATTTCGTAAGGCATGATTCTTCTGCGCGCCTTATTCTTTCACAAAATTGGTAATATAGTGTGCGCCTTCATATTCTGTCTTCATGATATACCATCCTTTGGGCAGTTTTTCAATAGTAATCGAGGTTGAAAATGGGCCATGCCAAACCGTTTTTCCAATTGAATTGATGATGCTCAATTCGCCAATGAATGATTCGGGTAAGCCTGCAACGCTCAATTGATCGGATGCGGGATTTGGAAATACGCGCAATTGGTGAAAAGCGGTTTCCTGTATTTTGGAGGTTTCGCAGGCGAGGCTGTATTGCTGAAAGAAACTCCATAGCAAATCGGTGGCACTGATTTGGCTGGAAACTGGATTGTTGTTCGGATTTCCTCCCGGCCAGCTGTGGCTTCCGTCTGTGGTGGCATAGTGGTGTATTTCTACCTGACAGTCGCAGGCATTCAGTCTGATGTAATCATAATTGGTACCGTTTCCGTTTACCACGGTATCTCGGTTTTCGCAGCCGTTCAGGTTTCCCCACAGGTTCAAATTGCCGTCTTGTGAAGGGAAATTGATTCCGGCCAAGAGGGGACTGCCTCCGGGTCCGCCCCCATAAAAAACGATGGGGTCCGCCTTGGAATGAAAACTGATCACAGGCATTTTCCGGGAAGGATTACAGGGGGAATACATGTGCGAACAGGCATTGGGAGCGATGGCCGCGATGCGGTGACCCAGTTCGCAGGCCAGGCGGTAGCAGAGCATGCCTCCGTTCGACGAGCCCGTGGCATACACGCGGGTCGTATCTATCGGGTAATCGGCAAAGAGGCGGTTGAGCAGTTCATTTACAAAGCCCACGTCATCATAATTCTGATTCATGGCGGGCGGACAGCAGTTGCCGGCATTCCAGGCGCGGTTTTGGTTATAGACCAAACCTTCGGGATAAACCATGATAAATCCCGAATTGTCGGCTTTTTGCGAAAGTTCGCTTTGATAGGCAAACACCGTCCAGCCCTGGTCACTGGTGGCGGCCTGCTGGCCGCCGTGAAAACCCAGTACCAGCGGGTAGGTATTTGCCGGATTGTAGCCCGTGGGCAGGTGCACGTTGTACGTGCGCCAAATACCGTTTACATTCAGGCTGTCATAAAGATCCTGCTGGGAAAAGGTTTTTTGAGACACAAAGAAAAAAGACAATCCCAATGCAGAAAACAGAATGAGGTTATTTTTTAATTTCATGCTTCGTGAAAATAGAAATGGTTTACCGTTTGATTATTTTCAGCGTCTTGTTTTTTGTCCCGCTTTGCAGCGTCAGGTAGTAGATTCCCGGAGGGTACTCCCAAAGGGATATGCGCTGTTCTTTTCCTGTTATAACACCGCTCATGAGCCGTTTCCCGATTTGGCTTGAAAGTAAAAAGCGGCCGTTCTCAATCTCGGGCATTTCCCATTGCACATATCCGTCTGTCGGATTCGGATAGAGGATGATTCCCGTTTCTTCACCACTCAGTTCGGATAGGCCGAGCGGATGATTCACCATGGCGGAAAGTAGCTGAACCGCAATTTGAAAGGCCTGTCCGGGAAGTTGGTTGAT
>CAYYRB010000074.1:6928-9859 GCA_964473995.1 uncultured Candidatus Competibacteraceae bacterium
ATGGGCTCGTACACGGCCAAAAAGGTACTGTCCATCTGCAGCGGATTTAAAATGCGCTCGCGCAGGAGTTGGCTGAAGGATTGCCCCGTGACGCTTTCCGCGATGAGGCCTGCCAAAAGGTAGTTGGTATTGCAATAATTCCAATCGGTGCTGGGTGCAAAGAGGGGAGGGCCTGCCCAGGTTAACAATTCCTGTGGGGTGAACACGCGGTTGGGATCCGTGAGCATGGAATCCGCATAGCCGGGCACGTGGGTTACGTCATCCAGTCCGCTGGTGTGGTTGAGCAACTGACGGATCGTGACGTTCGGATTGATGTTGTTGTACGGGGGCAGGTATTCGTGCAGCGAATCATCGAGCTGAAGGAGGTTTTCTTCGGCGAGTTTCAGAATCAGCACACCCGTAAACAGCTTAGTATTGCTGGCGATTCCGAATTCCAGATCTGAAGTGATCGGCACGCCTTGGTGGGAAATCCCGCTTACCCCATGCCATGTTCCCAGGCCGGGATAAATCACACATGCGGAAATGCCTTTGACGTTGGCTGTGGTACGCATGCTGTCCAGGGTGTTCCGAAGACGTTCTGCCAGCAGCAGATCAAAGGATTGGGCATTTGTTTTTAAGATAAAACCCGCAATCAGCAGAAAATAAAATAGGATTTTTTTCATGTGGAGTATTTTGGAATTTCTTGTGGCAATCTGAAGTTTAGTTAAAATAAGCGTTTATGATGTATAAATTCTTCTTACTGTTATAAACATCAGGCAGAGCAAATAGTATATTAATCCACATTCTCGCTGTTATGCAGCTTTGGGGCATTCCGTTCCGTATGTACCTGCTCCGTAAAACGGATGATTCGGTTTTTTAATTCGGACGGGTCGGCTGCGGCATGTGGCGTGAGTGGCTGATGTCCCGGAAAATCCTCCACGTGTAATGTAGTGGTAGGAAAGGCAAACCGGACGCCGATGAGTGAGGCCAGACGCACGATATCCACCATCAGGTTGTGGCGTGTGTTTAATTCTTCCCTGAAATCGTTCGTGTCGAAATAACAGGAACAACGGATATCCAGCGAGGAGGTACCAAAGGCATAAAAATGCACCATGATGGTGTCTTTGTTAACCAGCGGATGACTCTGCATCACTTCGCGAATGCCGAACACAAATTGTTCGATGATTTCGGGTGGTGTGTCGTAGGTAACGCCGATTTTGAATCGGTACCGGTGCATGTTGCGCAAGCCGAGGTTGTTGATGGCGGCATCGGCCAGTTTGCCGTTAGGTACCATGATGAGCGAATTGTCGAACGTACGGATACGGGTGCTTCGCAGGCCCACTTCTTCCACGGTGCCTTCGATGTTATCAATGGATGGAATGAGGACATGATCACCTACCTGGAATGTGCGGTCCACCAAAAGCATAAGCGATCCGAATACGTTGCGCACTGTATCCTGAGCGGCAAAGGCCAATGCAAGTCCGCCAATGGACAAACCGGCCAACAGGGCGGTTAGGTTTACGCCGGTTTGCCCCAATACGAGCAGAAAAATAGAAATGAGGATGATTGCTTTGGCTAATTTTCGGGCAAGGGGAACAATCTGATCGTCCATGGTGCCTGCCGTGCCGGCGGCAATTTTGGATGCAATCAGAGAAAACACGTCAGCCAACCGATATAACAGATAACCCAGGAATACCAATTCGGTGACTCCCGTGGCGAGCAGAATCAGGGAATTGAATCCCACCGGCAAAAGCAACATGGGGTACAACAGACGAACCAAGCGCAATACCAGCAACAGGCTGAACATGCGTGCCAGGGAACGTACCGTCTTAATGTTTTCTTCATTTTGTACTACGCGTTTTTTGGTGAGGGCTTCGGCCAGCTTCACTGCGGGAAAATTGAACAGAAAATAGCAGGCAAGTGCCAATAGTAGGCTGAAAGCGATACCTAGCCATTGCCAATGTTCCAGCATCCAAAAACTTCCCGTGCCGCCCATCTTTTTCAGGAGGTGCGAAATGCTTTCACTTCCCGCGGGAAACACCTTGCGGTACATCTCTGGAATTTTCGCAACGGTCTGCGGAGAGTAGTACCATTGGTTCCCGATTTTTTGAAGGTAGATTTCTTTATGCGTTTCGTAGGGATAGTGAATGTGTTTCCCTGAAACGGAATCTAAAAATGCCGGATTGTTGCTGATTTTGTTGGTATCCACATTTATGCCGTAGGCATCCAGAATCCGTTTCAATTGCTCGGCCATTCTGCCGGCCTGCTCTGTGGGAGCTCCGTATAGGGTTTTGGCCGCTTTCGCCGGATCGTAATTTTCTGCACGTAGGTGATACATGTGCTTGTAGGCCGCATCCGCGGGAGTGCGCTGTGGCTGTGCCCATGACGTACCAGTTGCACAAAGCAAAAGTGTAGTGAAGAGAAAAACAAATCGCCAGTTCATGCGGATGATTATTTAGGAGTAGTTTGTATTTTTTTTCTTCTACCCAAACGGAATATCAGATAGCCGAAAATGGCAATGGGCATGAGGCTGATGAAAAAAACCGTGGCGGACATGATGCCCCCGTAAAGGAAAGAATTGGTGTAAAGGTACCTGTCCTTTTCCATGGAGGAAAGATATTCGGCTTTCTTCGCAGCATCGGTAATCCGTTCCGCTTTTTGCACGGCAAAGGCATCATAAAATTGAGCCAGGAAATCGGGTTTTATAACGGAATAAAACAACACGTTGGCCGCATAAAAAATCAGCGTGGTTATAACCAAGGTAAATAATCCCTGTTTGATGAGTGCGGTGAATCCCGTTTCGGGATTTTTCCGCCGGGTGAAAAACATGGCAGTCAGTGCACCCAGGCTGGACAGCATCATAAGTCCGTAGCCGAGTTGCTCTCCCTGTGCAGAGTCGGCCTCGGCGAAATCAAAATTAACCAGCGGACCCAAAAAGCCGAGGGAGAGGAG
>CAYYRB010000075.1:0-5134 GCA_964473995.1 uncultured Candidatus Competibacteraceae bacterium
TTGTGAAAGGCTGTCGAACAATTCGGTTTTGGCACAATGGTAATGATTCAGTTTTTGTTCAAATGTAGGATGAACTGCATGTGCGTTTTCTCTGATATCTACCCAGGTTTCATAAGGGAAGTTTTGTTGTACTTGAAACACCCCGCTGGCGATGGTATATCCAAGCTCATTGCCCGGGAAAACCGTGGAAACCAAATTGTAATCTCTCCGATGAAAAAGTTCATTGTCGATTACTTCAGAATAGCCGGAAATATGAATGCTTCCGCTTGTGACCGTGGCATGAAATTTTTTGATCCTGTTGGTGTATTCCTGTGTAAAAGAGGGACCGTTGTTCGGATTATACCTTCCGTCAAAACGGTTTCCTCCAACCAGATACATGGTATCATTCAGCAGGCGCATCTGCCCGCCGGTTACGGCCATGTTTTGATTAACCAGTGTAAAAAAATGCGGGGCCATCGGCCCTTGCGTTTCCAGAGCGTTGATGAGGCCGGGAATATGCGCAGCCGTAATGCGGGGATACGTGATATGATCCCCGGCGATGTTGCTTCTTCCATAACCTCCCGTCCAAAAAGCATAATCTCCGCTTTGGGCACTTTGCATATTCGCTGATTGCAAATGTTCCTGCAGTTCTGGGCTGAGTTCACCCAGTGAGCGAGTAATTACTGAGTTATTTTCCAGGTTAAGCAGAATGATATCGGTGTTGTTTTCCGCTGCCAGAAAAGAAACGTTGGGCTGCCTCCGGTGTAGTCCGTCTTTGCGGCCTCCCGTAATTATTATTTTATCTCCGGAGCGTGCGAAGGCATAGCTGTGTACGCCCGGCATCCCGTTTACGGGATAGGGTTCTACATAAACGTCGAATGGAATCTGTGCTTTGGATGAAAAACTGACCAAAACAAGACAAAAGAAAAGGAACGCTGAATTTTTCATAAGTGCCAAGAGAGAATGGGTTTATATAGGTGGTTGATTAATTGTGTAACCGGACTTGTTTTAAACAGACGCGAGATCCCCGAACGGCCGTGAGTGCCCAGACAAACTAAATCTACGGGAAAACGCATGCAGAATTCATTTACCGAGTTTTCAATTCCGTTTTTTTCCGAAAAAAAGAAATGTACATGTTGCAGGTTGTTGACAGCGGCAAATGATTCCATTGCATTTCTGGCTAACTGGGATTCTTCGCCTGCAAAAAACAGGGTGAATTTTACCTGTCCGGTTGCATTTAATTTTTGAAGCACGGGAGGAATGGAACCTTGCTCATATTCGAAATCCTGAATCAACAAAATTTCCCCGATATGAAGTTGACTTCGGTCGCACTTTACGGAAAGTACGGGTACGATCGTTTTTTGCGCTACGATTCCCGTTTCAGTTCCGCCGAAAACCTCTTTTAAACCATGAGCCCCTTTGGTGCCCATGATGATCAGGTCAAAATCTCCCGTTTCCGCCTCTTTGATGATGATGTCTGTAAGTGGCCCGGAAAGAATATGTGTGGATGTTTGGCCGGGAAAGTCCGCAATCAATTGAGGCAATTTTATTTCGGCGGCTTGTTTTTTTTGTGGCACGAGCGCAAAGTCCGCATCTGCATCGCAGGCCGGGTTACCCGTTGCATCCGTCATTTCTCCGCCAGACATAGGAATAACGTGTAAAAAGCACACCTCCAGGTCGAACAAGGTGCCGAATCGGGCCGCAATATCCCTGGCAAATACGCTTTGTTCTGAAAAATCAACGGGAACTAAAAATTTCAGTTTTTCCATATTCGTTATTGTGTTATTTCATAAGGCCAGGATGTTATACCTCCGTTAAGTTCGGTAAGGTTGGTATAACCGGCACCTGATAATTCCCGCAAGGCTTTTTTACTTCTGGATCCGCTGCGGCAATACAGACAAATCGGCGTATTTTTATCGCTCACAGCCATCCTTTCGCTGAAGCCCGGGATTGTTACGTCGTTATTCACCGATTCCGCAACATGGCCTTCTGCATATTCTTCTGCGGTTCGCACATCCACCACAACTGCTCCCGATTGATTGATGCAGTTGCGAAATTCTTCCGCTGATACACTTCTTGTTCCGGCAGGAGCAGGAGTCAAATTAAACTGCTTCACGGCCAAATTTCCCAACATCCCAAAAACCAAAGCACCATAAAGCATGGTAAGGTACTTATTGGAAGTGATGGCACAAACCCCCGACTTACAGCCTACTTTCTTGTAATAAATAAATCCAAGCCCTGCACCCATCAATGATGAAAGAATAACAAATCCTGTATCCATAGTTTTAAGAAAACATCCGGAGATTCAGCACCTCTTCCCGGTTGTTATATTTGGTTTTTTATGCGTTGGCCGTCATGTGATTTACATCTAACCAGGATCCCCCGTTTTCACAGGTGATGCCGTGCGATTTTAAAAAAGCCGTGGCCTGTCCGCTGCGGTTTCCGCTCGCACAACACAGGATGATGTTTCCTTCCATGGCCCGAAACTCTTCAATCCTTTGAGGAATTTCATTGAGCGGGATATTGATGGATCCCGCCACATGACCGCCCATAAATTCGGCGGGAGTTCTTACGTCTACGATGGTGTTTTTCATTTTTCAAATTTTTGAACAAATAGTTTGAAAATTTTAAAGCAAAGTAGTAGGACACACGTAATCTGTCACTTGTATTTTTCCAGATTCTTTAATTGCCTTAAAGCCCCCTTTTACATCAATCAGGTTTTCGTATCCTCTTGCACGAAGGATAGAGGCGAACACCATGGAGCGATATCCTCCGGCACAATGCACGAAATAGGTTTTGTTTTTATCCACTTTCGTCATGCTGTCGTTGATATAATCCAACGGGGCATTTACAGCATCCGGAATATGCTCACTGGCGTATTCGCTGTATTTTCTCACATCCAGAATATGTACATCGCCATTCTGCATTTTTTGTGCCAGCTCATCTGCCGTAACCGATGTGATGGAATCTGTTTCTTTGCCGGCGTTTTTCCAAGCGTCAAATCCGCCTTTCAGGTAGCCGATTGTAAAATCATAGCCTACACGGGCCAAGCGGGTGATGACCTCTTCCTCACGGCCTTCGTCTGCAATAATCAGGATTTCCTGCTTTACGTCGGGAATCAATGTGCCTACCCATACGGCAAAGCTTCCGTCAATACCGATGTTGATGGAATTAGGAATAAATCCGGCGGTGAACGTCTGCGGAGCGCGGGTGTCCAAGACCACCGCGCCTGTTTCGTTGGCTACCGCTTCGAATTCGGCGGGACTCAACGCACGGGTTCCGCGGCTCAACACCTCATCGATGCTATCGTACCCTTTAATGTTGAGCATCACGTTCTGTGGAAAATAGCCCGGAGGCGGCGTAAGTCCGGTGATGAGTTCTTTGATGAATTCTTCCCTGGTCATATCGGCACGCAAGGCGTAATTGGTTCTTTTTTGGTTTCCGAGCGTATCGGAAGTTTCTTTACTCATGTTTTTTCCGCAGGCGGAACCCGCTCCGTGGGCAGGATACACGATCAAATCGTCGCCGAGCGGCATGATTTTGTTGCGCAGCGAGTCAAACAGCATGGAGGCCAATTTATCCTGCGTGAGATCTCCGACCACTTTTTGGGCCAGGTCCGGACGACCGACATCCCCTATGAACAATGTATCTCCCGTGAAGATGGCTTCTTCTTTACCTTCTTCATTGATAAGCAGGAAGCAGGAGCTTTCCAACGTATGACCGGGCGTGTGGAGTACACGGATCTTGGCATTTCCGATGGTAAATTCTTTATTGTCATGAGCTACGACGGCATCAAACCCCAACTCCATGGAAGTAGGTCCAAAAATGATTGCGGCGCCTGTTTTTTTGGCCAGATCGATATGTCCCGAAACAAAATCTGCATGGAAATGTGTCTCAAATACATATTTAATTTTGGCATTCCGCCTTTCGGCCAATTCAATGTACGGCAAAACTTCGCGGAGTGGATCAATGATGGCAGCTTCGCCGTTGCTTTCGATGTAGTAGGCTCCCTGGGCCAAACATCCCGTATAGATTTGTTCTACTTTCATATATTGTTTTGTTTTTGTTTCAATTCTACAACACAAATGTATTACAGCATAAGGTGCACATCGGTAACCTAAATTACATTGAGGTAAATTCTTTTATGAGGATGTAAATGCCCATGGCCAATACGAACCAACCGAACCCCTTTTTCAGTTTGTTTCCGTCAATTTTTTTACTCAATGTGTTGCCGATAAAAATTCCTCCAATGGCGAAAGCCGTCACCATCAATAGCAGTTTCCAGTCTATTTCCCGGTTAAGATCTCCCGTAAAGCCGATCAACGATTTGGCGGCGATGATGACCAACGAGGTTCCAACAGCTTTCTTCATGTCAAGGCCGGCCAACAGCACCAAAGCGGGTATGATTAAAAATCCGCCACCCGCACCCACGAGACCCGTAAGCGTCCCCACCACCAAGCCTTCCAAAATTACCAAAGCGGCTTTAGCACCTGCACTCATTTCTTTTTTATCCGTGAGGCCGTTTTTGTTCTTTTTTTCACGAATCATGCTTACCGAGGCCGCTACCATCAAAATGGCAAAGAGGCCCATGAAAAAAACCGGCTTGGTTATGGCTCCGAAAACCGGATCGGGAATAGCCGGTACGATATATTTGCGGGTAAGCCAAACGGAAGCAATGGAGGGAGCACCGAATAACAGAACTGTTTTTACATCTACAAAACCTTCGCGGAATTTTTGTACTCCCCCCACGGCGGCAGTTCCTCCCACGATAAACAACGAATAAGCCGTTGCTGACTCGGGATCGGTACCGAACAAATATACCAAAACCGGCACTGTGAGTATGGAACCTCCTCCTCCGATAAGCCCCAAAGAAATTCCGATTAATAGGGATGCCGCGTACCCGATGATATCTGCCATGGTATACCTTTTTTCGGCAAATATCGATGTACCGTACGCCCAAAAGTGTAACTTAGGTTACTGCGGAAAAAATAGTCAGGGTTGAAATACCCAATATTTAGCCGAGCCACTCCAGGGAGTTTCGGCCCAACTTTACTCGGCCCGCTTCTTCCATTTTTTTCAAAAGACGTGAAATAACTACTCGGGAACTTCCCAAATCATTGGCAATTTGTTCATGAGTCATTTTGATTTCTTTTTT
>CAYYRB010000075.1:5234-9437 GCA_964473995.1 uncultured Candidatus Competibacteraceae bacterium
ATCTGCCCCTCGAGTACCAGCATGGACGAACGCAGATATTGGCCGTAACGGATGATAACTTCCCCTTCTTTTGCTTCTTTCAGGGTGCCGTTAAGCAACAGATAATCCCTGAGTTCAGGTTCAAATTCGGGAAATTTTTGTTTAATCAGGTTCTCCGTATCTAAGGTTTCCATGCGCTGCTTAATCAATCAGGTTATTCTATAATCTCAAGAATGGTTCTGAAGGCTGTCGCCTTATCGCCGTAGCGTGAGAGATGTTCGCGCTGAAGGGTAAGGGCATGCGTAGTCTGGTATTCGTTCAGTTTTTCCTGGGATTCGCATACATATTGAACGGCAAAGGTTACTCCGGAATTTTCGCCGCTGAGCATTTTTAACAGGCGGAATTCGAGGAACATGCCCGTGGCCATCACATCGGGAATGTGCACCGATTTCATCCAAGAAAGCCAATCGGCGGCGATATCGTGGTCTACGCTTACCGTTACATGATATAAAACTTTGGTATTCATTTCAGCTAAAAACAAGTTGTTTACTAATAAAATCAGGCTGTTTGCGAAAGCAGTACTTTCCAGGCATCTTCCGTACGTTCTTTTTCCAGCAACAGGTGTGCCAATTCGTGGCGGCGGGTACCCATCTCACCGGGAGAGAATCCCAATTCGATGCAAATTTCACCCGCACGTCCCGATTGCATAAAGTCCTTCAGATCCTCTGCATCGGGCAGTTTTTCCACATTCCCCAAACGCCCGAGGTCGTTTCCGGTAAGCACGCGGCTCAGGCGGACTTCTTCGGGAAGCGCATCTACGCCAATTCCAAGCGTGGTGAGCGGCTTGGTTACTTCAAATAGAGCGGCTCCCGTGGCACGGGAATACCAGTTTCCGCCGAGGCGGGCCACCAAATCCATTTTGTGCTGATTGATCTGCCCCTTTTCGTCGAGCACATCTTCACTGACATGAATCATGGCTATTTCGCAGATAATCAGGTTCCCCGCTCCCCCTTCGGTTCCTGTTTCAATAACCTGCTTCACACGACATTCCAGCTGCATCGGACTTTCCTTCACGCGGAAGGGTTTTACCGTGAGCGAAGGAATGGGTGTAAATCCGGCTTTTTCAAATTCATTCACCCCCTTGGCATATTCGGTGCTGCTGAGGGAAACCTGCTGCACCATTGGGAAATTCACCACGTTCACCACGACCTCAGGCACCTCGTACACATTCTCCAATGTATGCTTGATGGTATTGTCGCGTACGCGGCGCGCGGGGGAAAAAATCAGCAGGGGCGGATTGCTGCCGAAAATATTAAAGAAGCTGAACGGGGATAGATTGGGATTTCCGTTTCGGTCAATAGTGCTGGCAAAAGCGATGGGCCTGGGGGCAATGCCTGCCTGCAGGTAATTCATCAACTCGGGAACTGTTTTCTCTTTGGGACTGAATGAGAGCATGTTGCTAATTTGAAAATTTGTTGATGTGTCTTGATACTTAACTTAATACCTGATACTTGATACCAAAAATTAAATTATTACCAAATTAACTCACCCCTCCACCACCACACCCATGGCTTCAAACTTTTTCATCCGCTGTTCGATGCGTTTTTCAGGTTTTATTTTTTTGAGGACGGCGAGTTGCTCCGTCACCGCTTTTTTCAATAGTGTCGATGCTTCTTCCGCATTCACGTGTGCTCCGCCTGGCGGCTCGGGAATGATTCCGTCAATGAGTTTATTGGCAAGCATGTCGTCGGCTGTCAATTTGAGTGCTTCTGCCGCTTGTTCTTTAAAATCCCAGCTGCGCCAAAGAATGGACGAACAGGATTCGGGTGAAATGACCGAATACCAGGTGTACTGCATCATCAGTACCTTATCTCCCACGCCTATGCCCAAGGCCCCGCCCGAAGCGCCCTCACCTACGATGACACAAATGATGGGAACCCGAATGTTGAACATTTCGTAAATGTTTCGGGCGATGGCTTCTCCCTGTCCGCGCTCCTCAGCCTCTATGCCGGGATAAGCCCCGGGCGTATCAATCAGGCAAACAATGGGCACATTGAATTTTTCGGCCAGGCGCATCAGACGCAATGCTTTACGGTATCCCTCCGGGTTGGCCATGCCGAAATTACGGTACATGCGCATCTTGGCGTTGATTCCCTTCTGCTGTCCGATAAACATGACGGGCTCTCCATTCATTTTGCCGAATCCGCCGATCATGGCCTTATCATCTTTCACGGTGCGGTCGCCATGCAGTTCAGTAAAAGTACCGTCGCTCAGTTGATTAAAATGATGCAGCACATAAGGCCTGTCAGGGTGACGACTCACCTGCACTTTTTGCCATGGGCTGAGGTTGGCATAAATCTCTTTTCTGGCTTGGCTGATTTTTGCCTTTAACTCTTTCAGGGTTGCTGAGGCATTCACCCCTGTGTTTTCAGCAATCTGCTTCGCCTTTTCCAGCTCTTCTTCCAGTATTCGTATCGGCTCTTCAAAATCAAGATAGGTCATACCACGTTACTTTTTAGCCCTTATCGGGATTGCAAATTTACCCAAATTAGCACACGGGGCCACAATGGCTGCTTACTCCTTTGAATATCAAACATATGGACCCTTTACGGCCGGTTTATTACCTTTGCGCTTCAAATCAATATGTTTCCGTTATGAAAGGTCCCATTTCGCAATTCATTACCCATCATTACAAACATTTCAATGCTGCCGCTTTGGTAGATGCTGCCAAAGGGTACGAAACCCATCTTGCCGAAGGCGGAAAAATGATGATTACACTTGCAGGGGCCATGAGTACCGCCGAGTTGGGAAAATCCCTGGCTGAAATGATCAGGCAGGATAAGGTACAGATTATTTCCTGCACCGGAGCCAATCTGGAGGAGGACGTGATGAACCTGGTGGCGCACTCCCACTATAAGCGGGTGCCCAATTACCGCGACCTTACCCCACAGGATGAGTGGGACTTACTCGAAAATCATTATAACCGTGTAACGGATACCTGCATTCCCGAAGAGGAGGCCTTCCGCCGGTTGCAGAAACACTTGGAAAAGGCGTGGAAAGATGCGGAAGCTAAGGGTGAGCGGTATTTTCCGCATGAGTTTTTGTACAAAGTGGTGCTGGGCGGCGAACTTGAGCAGTATTATGAAATAGATCCGGAGGACAGTTGGATTGTGGCAGCGGCTCAAAAGAATATTCCCATCGTGGTGCCGGGTTGGGAAGACAGTACTACGGGAAACATCTTTGCCAGTTACGTGATCAAAGGAGAGTTGAAAGCATCCACCGTGAAGAGCGGGATTGAGTACATGGTTTGGCTGGCCGACTGGTACCGCAAAAACAGCGAAGGGAAAGGCGTGGGCTTCTTCCAGATCGGCGGAGGCATCGCGGGTGATTTCCCTATTTGCGTGGTAGCCATGATGTATCAGGATTTGGAGTGGCATGACGTACCTTTTTGGAGTTATTTCTGCCAGATTTCCGATTCTACGACCAGCTTCGGTTCCTATTCCGGAGCCGTTCCCAACGAAAAAATCACCTGGGGAAAGCTGGATATCCATACGCCTAAGTTTATCGTGGAGTCAGATGCGACTATCGTGGCTCCGTTGATTTTTGCCTACGTGCTTGGCTGGTAGGTTTTTTCGGATAAAAGAGAAAAGAACAAGGACAAAGAACGGGACTCGAACAAAAAACGGAATACCCGCTGCGAGGCGGTCCTTCATCCTTACTCTTTGTTCCTTACGCGAAGCTGTCTGAACAACCGCCAAGTGCGCTTATCCTTCGTCGCCCTTCCCGACGATATCTATCGGGATCGAAGGGCAAGAATCAAGAACCAGGATGAATTTGGCAATGTGAAAATGCGGATTTGTCTTTATACCCGCTACCTGCTAACCGATTCTTCTTTTTGTTTTAAATAGTTGAATAGGCAAAGTCCTTCCTTCTTCCTTTATCCTTCGTCCTTGCTCTTTTTCAAAAACTCCCCGATTATCCTACCTTTGTTCTTCACCCGTTGCCTATGTGCGGTATAGCCGGATTTGCAGATTTCTCAGGAAAAACGGACGGAAACCAACTCCGCACCATAACCGATACGCTCATACACCGCGGTCCCGACGGATCCGGGTATGAAATGTTTCAAGTAGGTAATTCTACCGTGGGCCTCGGCCACCGTCGCCTTGCCATCATTGACCTTACCGAAGCGGGAAAGCAGCCCATGCACTTTGCACATTTCCACAT
>CAYYRB010000076.1:0-5924 GCA_964473995.1 uncultured Candidatus Competibacteraceae bacterium
TTCCATAGGTTTGTGTTTGTTTGAAATTAATTAGGAATCAAATAAAAAGAAAGAAACGACAACAACCAAAAGGCTTTTAAAAATTTCCCCTTTTTGTTAAAAAGTATGCCTGAAATAAAGTCCGTTGCCCGTGAAAGTAAGTTCGGGAAAGGGTTTCTGCAGGCGTTTTTTGTGATTGATATGGTGCGCCAGAAAAAGACCCGTATCATACAGCAACAGAAACCCGCCCTGCAGCAGCAGCGAATTTCCGAAACCCCGCATCATGTCTTTGCGCTGGGTAAACTTGAACGCATAGCCTTTCAGGGCGAAACCGGCCATGATATAGCCCACGTCTAAACCCGCATTGAACAGGTAAATTTTTTCCGTGCGGTGCTGCAGTTTCAGGGTTTTGGCGTAGGAAAGACCGTCCGTTTTTTCCCGGTACGACATGATCAGTCCGGGCAGGGCCAGCCCCAGGTTTACCGTATTCCAAAGCACGTTGCCCATGTGAAAGTATTTGTTGCTTCCGGTTCCCCTCGCCCACCCTGCGCCGCTCACCGCAAAATTGCCCAAGGCCCATCCGCCGAGGGCATACATGCCGCCCTTGGTGATGCCGTTGCGTTCCCGGTTAAAATGATCCAACTCCTGCGCGGGTATGTTTTGCGAAAAGCAAACATAAACCGCAAAAAGGAATATCAGGGATAGGAAGATTTTGGGAGTCATGTTCAAAGACCATTTGCGAATGGCAAGTCTCAAAATACAATTTGGGGGAAAAGCGGATAAGGTCATTTTATATTGCTTAAATACAAGCAAGAGTACTAAATAAGATTAGTATATGTATCTTATTTAATCAAAAATTGAATAAATAAGAAAAATTGACGTGACAAACAGGCTTATTTTACGCTTTTGGACTTCATCGCCGAAGAATATCCAGATAAATGGGCAGGTGATCGCTGAAACCGCCGTGGTATTTAAGCCCGATATACGTGCGGAAAGGCCGGTCTCCCAGGTTGCGCTCGTCGGGCTCCACCAAAAAACCGGCTTTGAAAATACGGGCATCTTCCGGGCGCACATACAGTCCCTTGGCGGGTGAACTGGAGAGCAGGTTGCCGCTCACGATAAACTGATCAATGATGCTCCACGCATATTGAAACTTGTGCGTTCCACCCTCCTTGAAACGCAGCATCAGATTGTACAATGCGGAAGCACGGATGGCCGATTCGGGATGCAGGGCTTTAAGGCCTTCGGTGAGTGAGGGCTCCATGGGCTCGTCGTTAAAATCACCCATTAGCACGATGCCCGCCGTAGGGTAATGCACGTGCAGGCTGTCGCACACGTTCCTGAGCAACTCCGCGGTCGCCATGCGCCTGGGCTCGGTTTCCTTCGCTCCGCCGAACTTGGAAGGCCAGTGGTTTACGGCCACGAACAAGGTATCGCGGTCAAACACCTTCCCGCCTACCAACAGAATGTCGCGTGTTCTGGAAGCCGTATCGCCTTCAAAAACCACCCGGACGGCCTTGTGGGTAAAGGGTTGAAAAAGGTCGGGACGGTAAATGAGTGCCACATCGATCCCCCGCGCATCGCCCGATTCTTCGTGTATCACCTGATAATTAAAACGGTTGAGCGGTGTCTGCGAAACCAGTTCGTACATTACTTTCCGGTTTTCCAATTCACAGAATCCCACCATGGCGGGAGGCTCCCAACCGCCCACGGAAGCAATCACCTTGTACGATTTTTCCAGCTTGTCGCGGTAGCGGGCTCCCGTCCAATAATTGCTCCCCTGCGGAGTAAAGGCTTCATCGTTTTTAAGCGGATCGTCTTCCGGGTCAAACAAATTTTCCAGGTTATAAAACATAATACGTATGCCCGACTTGCCCTGCGGAGAAGGAGTGTAATCAGCCGGAAAACCAACCGCGACCTGCTGTGCCTGCAATCTGCCTGCAAAAAGAAATAGCGCAAGAAAAATAAAGCGACCTGCCATGCAGTAAAAATAAAGAAAAGAAATCCGTCGGGAAGGGATTGGCATCATTTCCCCTGCTGGTCATTTTAATGGAGAGATGAAGATTTATTTTGTTTACTCTTTTTGGGTATTTAGTTAAACAAAATGAACAAGCCCGGTGTTTCTTGTAAAACGATACACATGAGAAACTCCAACGGAAATACAATAGAACTGGATGAACTGCTTCAAAACAAAATACTTACCCGCATAGAAGAAGATGATGAGTTGGGTGATGCCCACGTAGCCACCTCGGCCGATACTCCCCTGCGTCCCGACGCGTTCGACCTTTCCGACGCCGAAAAAATAAAAATCATCGAAAAACATTTCCGCGAAATCATGCTCACGTTGGGCCTCGACCTTACAGACGACAGCCTGCGCGGAACGCCCAAACGGGTGGCCAAAATGTACGTGGAAGAAATTTTCAGCGGACTCAACCCGAAAAACAAGCCGCAGATTGCCCTGTTTGACAACAAATACAAGTATGGGGATATGCTGGTGGAGAAAAACATCACGCTGTTCAGTAACTGCGAGCACCATTTCGTGCCCATCATCGGTCGTGCCCATGTGGCTTACATCAGCAGCGGAAAGGTAATCGGCCTGAGCAAAATAAACCGGCTCGTGCAGCATTACGCCAAACGACCGCAGGTGCAGGAACGCCTTACCGTACAAATTGCAGAAGAACTGAAAAAAGTGCTGAATACCGAAAGTGTAGCTGTTGTAATTGATGCGGAACACCTCTGCGTATCCTCCCGCGGAATCAAAGATGTGAACAGCAGCACGGTTACCTCCGCATTTCACGGCGATTTTCAGCGCCCCGAAGTGCAGGAAAAATTTCTCCGCTTCATTTCCTAAAGCGCGGCAGCCAAAAACCGGTATTTTTGGCGCATGATTCTCTTTGAACATATCGGGGCATTGCATGGTGCCTACCCCGAAAATCCCTTACGGGTAGCGGGAGCCGACATGGCTAAATGGCCCGTCATTCATGATGCCTTTCTCTTTATCAACGAGGGAAAAATCGTTGCCTTCGGCTCCATGTCTTCCCTGCCGGATTCGGAGGTTCCGCTCGGGCATCCCGACTTGGTGCGCCGCGACTGTAAGGATCGAGTTCTTTTACCCGGTTTTTGCGACAGCCACACCCATCTTGTTTTTGCCGGTTCCCGCGAAAATGAATTCATTGATAAGTTGAACGGACTTTCCTACGAAGAAATCGCACGACGCGGAGGTGGTATTCTCAACTCCGCAAAACGCCTGGCGGAAACCACCGAAAACGAACTTTTCGACTCGGCCTCCTTGCGGCTGGAAGAAGTGATACGCAAAGGAACCACCGCCATCGAAATTAAAAGCGGATATGGACTTGATCTGGAAAATGAACTGAAAATGCTCCGCGTAATCCGGAGGCTGAAAGAAGCCTACCCCATCCATATCAAAGCCACGCTGCTGGCGGCACACGCCCTGCCAGCGGAATACAAAAACAACCGGGAAGGGTTTGTGGAAAAAGCCATACGAGAATTTATTCCCGCTGCGGCGCAGGAAGGCCTGGCCGACTTTGTGGACGTTTTCTGCGAAAACGGATTCTTTACCGAGGAGGACACCCTACGAATATTGGAAGCGGGTGAAAAATACGGCATCCGCGGTAAAATTCACGGCAACCAGCTCGGACATTCGGGCGGTGTGCGAGCGGCCGTGAAAGCGGGAGCGCTGAGCGTGGATCATTTGGAACATTTAAACGAAGAAGAAATAGAGCTGCTTCGCGAAAGCAAAGTCATGCCCACCGTACTACCCAATTGTTCGTTTTACCTGCGAATGATTTACAGTCCCGCCAGAAAAATGATTGAGGCCGGACTTCCCGTATGCGTAGCCACCGATTTCAATCCCGGTTCGGCACCTTCAGGAGATATGCTGTTTGCCCTGTCGCTGGCCTGTATCCAGATGCGCCTTCTTCCCGAGGAAGCTTTTTGTGCGGGAACGATCAACGGCGCCGCCGCCATGGATTTAGAAACGGTAACGGGCAGCATCACGCCGGGCAAATCGGCCGATTTGCTTTTGACCAAGCCCGTCCCTTCACTGGCCTATCTCCCCTACCGTTTTACGGGAATGCACATAGAGCAGGTGTACGTAAAGGGAAAGCCTTTGGCATTTTCCTGAGCCCTATACGCTAAAAAGCAAAACTGGCCGAACCGGTGAAAAAGAAGTTTTGCGCGGAAGTACCTCCGTTCAGCACAAACACCGAATGACGTGCATACAGAGAGCGCGCCTCTGCCCGAAGCATGATTTTTTTATACGGTATAAAATCCACATTGAGGGAATAACCCAACACCTGAAACCCCTTACCGGAAGTTGTGGTGATGATGACTTCATCCGTGTCTGAATACCCTTCGCCGCGTAGCGCAAACCTCCACTTTTTCAGGGGAAGGTACTGCACGATGAACGCCGGGGCATACCATACGCTCCAATCCGAAGATCCTTTTGACGTCTGCTGATTTCCCACATCGAAACCCAGTGTCATGTTCAGCTTGGGATGAACCGACCATTTGGCGTACAGATTTTGAAACAACCTCCATCGCCGCAGGCTGTCCGCACCTTGCGTACCGAAATAGGAACTCCAGTTCACGGAAAACTTTTCATCAGGCGTGTAGGTGAGTTGCGTGCCCCAGGCCGGAATGCGGTTTCCGGGAGTTCTGCGCATTTGCTGCCACCCGTTCAGGTACATAAAGGCAGCATACCATTTTTCATTTTTTGACAGATAGGATAGTTTAACGCCCGCCTCGTAATACGGAGAATTCTCAGCCAAAATACTTCTGCTGAGATTGGCACAATCTACTCCGACAGCACTTTCAAAGCCAATATGGCTGGGCAGGATGCCCGCATCCATCCACAGGTTGTGTTTCTTTAACAGCCGAAATCCCACATTGGCTTCAAACAGGTTTTTCAGCACGGGAGGCTCTTCCGACAGATTGTATTGCGCATACGTACCCGCCATGAGCGCTAAGTTTCCCCGAATACGGGGAGAAGTGTAGGCCGCTTTCAGGTAAAGCAGATTCACGTTCGCCTCATTATGCCTATTGTGATTAAAAAAGAAATCGGGGCGGAGTTGATTGTCAGGATTCCCCAGATCATAACTGTAATACGCCTCGAGATATCCTGAAAAAGATAGTTTCCCTTTTTGAAAAAGAGAATCCTGGGCAGCAGAATGCCAAAAAGAGAAAGCCGCAATGGATAAGAAGAAGAAACGATACATGCGGCGATCAATCTATGTTTAACCAATTAAACAGAATCTGCTTTCCATGCGGTGTCATCACGGATTCGGGATGAAACTGAACCCCGTACAAAGGCAAATACCCATGCTGCATCGCCTGTAAACTGCCGTCTTCCGCATAAGCCAGCGCCTGCAGATGGGCGGGCAGTGAATCGGCTTCCACACTCCAGGAGTGGTAGCGCCCCACGGGAAACCTATCTGGAATTCCGGCAAAAAGCGGGGAGTTTACTTCCGTAAGCCGGCATGTGGAAACTCTCCCGTGCATGGGAAAATCGCTGTTCAAAAGACGGGCTCCAAAAAATTCGCCCAGCGCCTGCATGCCGAGGCAAACGCCCAGCATTTTCCGTGATTCGTGCCATCGGGAAAGCATGTGGGGCATGATGCCCGCATGAGCAGGCAATCCCGGTCCGGGAGAAAAAAGAATGGAATCAAAGGCGGCTGCATAATCCGCATCCACCTCATCGTTTCGTTTCACTTCCACATAAATCCCCGAAAAAGTTTCGCAGTAGTGAAACAGGTTGTAGGTGAATGAATCGTAATTATCCAGAATGAGCAGGCGGCGGGTCATGATTTCTTAAACCAGAAATAATCCAGCATAGAGATGTAGAGTAAAATACCCAACAGGGGCAAAACGGCCACGTATTCAAAGCCAGGAAACAAATTAAAGCCAGCGTAAAAGAAAAAGAGCAT
>CAYYRB010000076.1:6024-9072 GCA_964473995.1 uncultured Candidatus Competibacteraceae bacterium
TGCAAAAACCAGCGAAAACAAGGAAAGGGGAATAAAAAACCGCTTCATGGTTCAAAAGTATAAGAAATGCGGATTGTTGCAGAAACGGGTTGATTCATTTGTTACGCACGAAAATCGGATTGAAGCGCACCTTGTTCACCCGGTTAAACTCCA
Organism: uncultured Candidatus Competibacteraceae bacterium; assembly: GCA_964473995.1. GTDB lineage: Bacteria > Bacteroidota > Bacteroidia > CAIKAF01 > CAIKAF01 > JAKRSD01. The sequence goes on from CAYYRB010000076.1 coordinate 6,178, forward strand.
GAGAAGGCGCGGGCACTTTGATGAACTGGATGGCGTGACCCAATGTGCTTAAACCCCTGTAGCGCGTGGGTACCCGGGGCAAGTCAATATCTAATCCGAGATACACCTGCGGGTAGCGGTCCAGCACGATTTTACGACCTGAGGCATCCCTGAGTTCAGGGTTGTTGTGTCCGCCGATCATGCCGTTTCCGCTGTAGCCCACGGCAAAATTGAGCCACTTCGGAAAATCGGGGCCTACGGGCAAGAGCGAAGCAATGTTGAACGAGAGCCAGGCATGTTGGCCGTTGTAATCTTTGAGCATTTGCTGAGGTATGGACTTGCCGAGCAGATCGGGTCTATATTGGGGATAGATGCTTTTGCGCCAGCCCACCTTCATGCTGATTTTTTGTTCCCGCCATCCGAACTGCTGCCCCCAAAACAGTCCGGCACCCGCCATATTGGCGGCCATGTCGCCCCAGGAGAATCCCCACCCGTTGCTGAACCCGTCGAACAGCTCGATGGAGGTGAGAAAAACGAGCCCCACAGCGCCGCCGATCCAGGCCGATTGATTGTTGTTCACACCCGACCAGCGCATGAGGTCGTAATAGCCGCGACCTATGTTGTACGCGGCGTTGGCATGGCCCATTTTATCCATGAGCAGCCATTCCCGGTTATCGTTGAAAAAATGAAAGCGGGAACGCGCATGACCTTTGTACCAGGCGCGGTAGAGCAAATACATGGAAACCCCGTAGAGTACGGCCGTACCCACAGACACGCCGATGAGGCGGCCTTTGTTGAGCTCAGCGGCCGGCTGCAAAAAATGGGCAGAATTGTGCTGTGCCCTCACGGATGAAAAACCGAGGCAGAGAACAAGCAGAAACAGGATGCAACGGGAAACGGAAGGCATGCGACAAATGTACCCGATTGGCGGGAATTAAAAAACGAAGTTCGAAAAATGAACAGGAGAAAAAGATACCCCGAAGTGAAGAGGATACAAACAAACTTTTTGCCATGTAACGCTCAGACTTACTGTTGCAGTTTTAGGTTAAGTAAGTAAAAGAGAGCAATGAAGCGCTTACGAACAAATTAGTGGAAATAGATATAAACTTTTATACTTACACCCTTGTTTTAATTTCGTTTACAAACTTCTATGAGAGAATTCAGTACTCAGGAAATTGACAGAATAATTGAAATGGCGTGGGAAGATAGAACGCCGTTTGACGTGATAAAAGTTCAATTCGGTATTTCTCAAGGCGAGGTAGAAAAGTTAATGCGCAAAGAACTAAAACAATCCAGTTTCAACCGATGGCGAAAGAGGGTGTCCTCCGGCATCGGAGTGAAACATTTGCGTAAGGCTGAGGACGGTATGTTACGGTTTAAATGTTCGAGGCAGAAGACCATCAGCAACAATAAAATTTCAAAGAGATAAATTGAAATTTTCCGGCCTTGAAACTGGAGGAGTTGATAAAGTAAACTAGTCCGGCGAAAGGATTAGGGGAGCATCCGCCATACACGCTAAGCAATCATTGCCAACGGTATTTTGCCGTTCCCTTTACTTTCACGAAAAAGAATTATTTTCGCTGAAATATCTCAGTTCGCATGGATTGGAAACTTCGTCAAGCGCGAGGACCTTATGCTCAAGCAAGCAGTCAAAAAAGATGGAGTTAAAAATTGAACTGGTAATCTCCTGCGCTTTACTGTTATCAGTGTTAACCGGAGCGATTCACGTTACTTTATTTAAAAAGAATGACGGATTAACGGTTGGATTGATCAGTATGTTGTCAATCCTGTTTGGTCTATACTTATTGATAAAAAATGGAATAACGTTGGACTATGGAACAAAATTGCAAATCACTAAAAACCATGCTTTAATCATGGCCAGATTAGGCATGATAAATGGGATTACCGGTCTGGCTTTTATTCTATTTTCAATCTTTAAATACATCAATCTCCGAAAAAAATAGAACAATGAAATACACACTTATTTTTTTTACTTTGATCAGCTGCCTGACAGCAAATGGGCAAGGCAGAACCAAAAGAGCCTTGTTTCTTGGAAACAGTTATACCGGAGTAAATAATTTACCGCAAATGGTTGCCGCGGTTTCCAATTCCACCGGAGACACGTTGCTGTTCGACAGCAACACCCCGGGAGGATATACTTTTCAAGGACATTCAACCAACGCCGCATCACTTACCAAAATTGCCGTAGGTAATTGGGATTATGTGGTATTGCAGGAGCAAAGTCAATTTCCTTCTTTCCCCATCAGCCAGGTTGAAACATCTGTTTTTCCGTATGCTCAATTTCTGGACAGTGTTATAAACGCGCAAAATCCGTGTGCTGAAACCGTCTTTTACATGACTTGGGGAAGGAAAAACGGTGATGCGTCCAATTGTGCTTCCTGGCCGCCCGTATGCACCTATTCAGGAATGGACAGTCTTCTTAATTTAAGATACCGCATGATGGCTGAAAATAATGACGCCATCTTATCTCCTGTGGGTGCTGTTTGGAAATATATCAGAGAAAATCATCCATCAATAAACTTGTATCAATCCGATGAGAGTCACCCTTCCGTTGCGGGAACGTATGCCGCTGCCTGCTGTTTTTACACGGCGCTGTTCAGAAAAGATCCTACAACGATTACGTTTAACTCTACCCTGTCAACAACAGAAGCGGCAATTATCAGAGCTGCGACCAAGCTAATTGTGTTTGATCATTTGATGGATTGGCATATCGGAGAGTATGACCCCGCGGCCAATTTCACCTACTCTATTTCAGCGGGCAATCAAGTGGCGTTTACCAACTCATCGCTCAATGCTATAACTTTCACTTGGAACTTTGGGGATGGACAAACCTCATCAAGCAATAATCCGACCCATACCTACCCCGCGGCAGGAACATACACCGTGCAGCTTATT
>CAYYRB010000077.1:0-8808 GCA_964473995.1 uncultured Candidatus Competibacteraceae bacterium
GCTGCTTTTTTGAATGCGGCGTTTATTTCTTCTACCGTTTTTGTGTTTTGAACGATGCAGGTGATATCGGTAAGCGACCCGTTGGGTACCGGGACCCTTATGCCCGCACCGCCTAATTTGCCGTTCAGATCCGGAAAAATTTTTCCGATGGCTTTAGCTGCGCCCGTGGAGGTAGGAATCATGGATTCGGCGGCTGCGCGCGCCCGACGCAAATCTTTGTGGGGAGCATCATGCAGGCGCTGATCTCCGGTGTAGCTGTGCACCGTGGTGATGTAGCCCGAAATGACACCGCACAACTCATGGATGATATCAATCATGGGTGCTGCGTTGTTGGTCGTGCAGGATGCATTGGAAAGTATATCTTCCTCCCCGCTGAGGGTATGGTCGTTCACCCCCAGAACCACGGTGGGGATATCATCTCCGTCGGCAGGTGCGGATATGATCACCTTTTTGGCTCCCGCCGTAAGGTGGGCTCCCGCTTTTTCCCGCGTTTTAAAATAGCCGGTACACTCCAAAACCACATCTATTCCCAATTCTTTCCAGGGAAGGTCTGCTGGATTTTTTTTCGCAAAAACCGGAATTTGCTTCCCGTTCACCGTGATAAAATCAGTTCCGTAACTCACCGTGCCGTTAAATTTACCATGTACGGAATCATATTTCACCAAATGCGCCAGGGTTTTGGGATCCGTAAGGTCGTTTATCGCAGCCAGATGCAGCCCCGGTTCTGAAATTAATCTCCTCAAAACCACGCGTCCTATTCGTCCGAATCCGTTGATGGCGATATGTAAAGTCGGTTTATTCATTTCTGTTTTATGCTATTGATTAACTTTGCAAAGGTAAATTTGTCTATAATTGTGGGTTGAAAATATCCGACAACCGAAGAAAAATGTTCGAGCGGTTTCAAGGAATAAAAACATACATTTGACAAAGAAATTGTTTTAAAGAAACATTTATGAAGAAAATTTCACTTGTTGCGGCCCTGTTTGGTGGGCTTTTTATCGGTTCAAACTCCGTGCTTGCCCAGCATGTGCATCATCCCGGATGTGGAACTCATTTGGACAAAGCGATGCAGGATGAACATTTTGCCGCCGATTTTACCCGTTTTAATGAATATGTAAAGGATTACATCCGCAACGGTGGTGAGACCGAGCGCTCCGGTGATTTACGCATCATGCCCGTGGTGGTTCACGTGATCCATACGGGAGGTCCTTCCAACGTCTCGGATGCGACGGTTAATTCCATGATTACCAAAATGAATCAGGCTTACAGCAAAAGCGCGCCGAATATCAATACGTTGCCTTTGCGCTTTGATACCATTGCAGGTGATCCTAAAATTGAATTCCGTCTGGCCAAAAAAGATCCACTCGGAAATTGTACCAACGGAATCCGCCGTATCTACGCACCTCACAAATCACGCGATGCGTATGATGATAAGCGGTTTAAGAGCCTCAGCTACTGGGACAGAGCCAAATACCTGAACATCTGGATTACCAACAACATCAAAGATCCTTCCGATGACGGTTCAGGTCAGATTTTGGGTTATTGCTTGTTCCCTGGAAGCGCTCCTGCTCTGCGTGACGGCGCTACAATCGCTTATGGGGCCATGACCACCAATGCGGTGGCCGGCCATGAAATCGGGCACCATCTCAACCTGATTCACGTTTGGGGAGATGCCGTTTGCGGCGACGATCAGGTGGATGATACACCTATTGCCCGTGGGGTAAATTTTGCCTGGGCTAATCCCTGCGATACGCTCGTAAAAGAAGCAACTTGCTACGAAAACATTATCGATAATTACCGGGATTCGCTGCTTCGTTACGGAATAGGCGAGAACTACCAAAATTATATGGACTATGTGAATAATTACAACTGTCCGAATATGTTTACCGAAGATCAGATTGAACGTATGAATGCCGTATTCCAATTTTATTCCTTCCGCGGTAATGTGGTTTCTGAGGCAAACAACATTGCCACAGGTGTAAATGATGGAGCAGCTCCCTGCACAGAATTGGCTCCGGTGGCTGAATTCTGGGCCACCAATCCCATAACCTGTGTGAATACACCCGTTTCTTTTGTAAACGGTTCTTTCAACGGGGCGGCCACAACGTTTTCTTGGACATTTGAAGGCGGTACTCCTGCCACGAGCACAGAAGAAGATCCTGATGTGGTTTATGCCGCACCCGGTGTTTACAACGTGACGCTCACCGTATCCAACGGAGCCGGATCGAGCACCAAAACAAAAACCGGTGTGGTCTTCATTATGGATGACTTGGTTGAATCTAAACCTTGGGGTTATTTTGAAGGTTTTGAAGAAGGTCAGTACTGGGATCAGGGAAGATGGACAGTTACCAATGACCAGACCGATGCGGGTAAGAATTGGAAATTTGCTTCAGGTGTTTCCTATTCCGGCAATTACTGCATCAAAATGGACAATTTCCAAAATACACGCGATAACAATTCCTCGTTAATTTCTCCTCCGCTTGATTTGGATGCCATTGAAGGAGGCAGTAAACAATTTCGGTTTAAACTGTCTTATGCCTTGCGCACCGCAGAGGAGTTCGCTTTCGATGAAGCCTCTCAGCAGGTTGTGCCTGTAGTTCGTGATCGTCTTGTATTGTCCCGCTCATCCAATTGCGGCACAAGCTGGTCAACCGTAAAATCGTTTACTGAAACAGAATTACTTTCTGCAGGACTCAGTCCTGATGCGTTTACACCAGACGCGACAAATTTGTGGAAAGAGCTTACCGTAAATCTTACGGGCGCTAATGGTTCCGGAAATAATGTCCGTTTCCGTTTTGAATTTACTTCCGGAAGCAGTGTGAATAATAACCTGTATATAGATGACATACAAATCCTTGCCACATCCGGTTCTAACGCATCCATCGATGATTTGAATGCCCAGCAAATCGATTTTGAAGTATATCCGAATCCGGTGACTGCTCAATCTGTTGTATCATTCAATTTGCCCGAGTCTGTGCAATCAGGTTCCGTGGAAGTGTTTGATCTTACAGGTCGCCGTGTTGCCCAGATATACTCCGGACAGCTTGATGCAGGTGAACAGACGCTCCAAATTAACCGTGAGATATTGGGAACCTCGGGGGTTTATTTTGTGAAGGTAACCCTCAACGGAAAAATATTTGTGGAAAAAGTAATTGCCCAATAATCTAAAAGATTTCAGAAAAAAGGCGTTCCCGGTAAGGAGCGCCTTTTTTGTTTGAGCAATGTCCGGAAGGGGTCTTGGGTTGACCATTTTTCTCCGGTTATATCTAGATTCAGGGTTTCAGTTCAAGCACATCAGACGGCTTTCTTATTAAGTGCGGTTTTCCGTTTACTACCATGATGGGCAGACGGATTAAGTCGTGGTTGTGCACCATTGCTCTTAACCAGTCCTGGTCGGAAAAATCAGTACCCTCATATTGATCTCGAAAAAGAGCATGATCGTTGTTTACCACATCTCTGGGAGTAAGGCCCATGCCCAAAATCAATTTTTCCAGACGGAGCGGGGTTATCGGTTCCGCATGCAAATCCACCACCACTATATCTCTACCCAGAGTTTTGGCATAGGCAAGAGCCTTCTGATGTTGGTGATCTTCCGGGAAACAATACATGGTTATAAAGTCTACATGCATACAAGACATTTTAGCAAAGCTAGGTTATATGCTATTAGATGGTTTATGACTTTTATCATAAATGAACAAAAAATCGTTTTTTTTTATTTATTTCTCTGTATTCGTCTTTCTTTAATTTAGCGGAAAATATTCTTCGACCATGTCTGCCGATTTTTTCTCCATACAGTTGCCCAACGGTGTGCACATGGTTCATGTAAGAACCAAAATGACGTCAGCCCGATGCGGTATTCTCATCAATGCCGGATCTCGTGACGAGAAGGGTCCGAGGGGCACAGCTCATTTTTTGGAGCATCTTCTTTTTAAGGGAACCAAAAAACGAAAGGCATATCATATTCTTTCGGTCATTGATAATTCGGGCGGAGAACTCAACGCATATACCACCAAGGAAGAAACGTTTATTTATGCGTCCTGCTTACGCGGTGATTTGCGCAAAGCCATTGATGTAATTGCCGATGTGGTGAGTAATTCGGTATTTCCTGAGAAAGAAATTGAAAAAGAACGGGGGGTTATTTTAGATGAAATTAATGCCTACAAGGACGATCCGGGGGAAGATATCATGGATCAGTTTGAAGACCTCTGGTTTGCCGGGCATGAATTGGGATCTAATATTTTAGGCACATCCGCTGATGTGCGTAGGATATCCAGGAAGCATATCGTGGATTTTATTCAAACCGCTTACCGCAATTCATCCCTGGTTTTTTGCACGGTGGGCAATTTTTCTTTTGAAAAAATAGTGCAATATGCACGTCCGATTCTGGAGCAGTTTCATTTCGGGGGAGATCCCGTTCAACGTGTTCCCTTTACGACTACTCTTTCACCCTTTGATGTGCGTGTGAAAAAGAAAATCCACGGAGCCCACCTGTTGTTGGGGTTTCCCGGGGTGAGCCGTCTCGCTGATGATCGGGTGGTGTGCGGAGTTTTGAATAATGCCCTGGGCGGGCCCGCCATGAATTCCATGCTGAACCTGTCGCTTCGCGAAAAGCACGGCATTTGTTATCAGATCGACAGTCAGTTGATTTCTTATGTGGATTCGGGTATTTGGAGTGTGTACTTGAATACTGATCCGGAAAAGCTGGAAAAGGCAGTTGAGCTTACCCTTGCGGAAATAAAAAAGCTGCAGAGCAACACCCTGAGTTCACTCAAAGTGCATCAGATGAAGAAGCAGGTAAAAGGTCAATTGGCCCTTTCACAGGAGAATCCAGGTAATTTGATTCACCATGTGGGTAAGAGTTATTTACTCAGGGGAAAATTTGAGACACTTCGCGAGCTGATGCTGAAGGTAGATCAGATCCGTCCCCAGGATATTCTTTATGCCGCCAATGCCTACTTGGATTTAGACCGGATGAGCCGCTTGGCTTTTTTACCGCATTAGGGACGCGGCTTCAATTTTACGCTGACGATGGATGTGTGGAATTCGGTTTCCGAAAGAACTCCGTTTGTGTAGCGGAAGATATTTCGGTCACCGTCAGGCGCTTTAAATTCATATTGTCCCGGGCCGGATTTTTTCACCTGTACAAATTCGCCCCAACTTTCCATAAAGAGGCGTTGTCCTTCTTTTGGTTCCTTATAGTACATGGAAATAAGGCAAAAATCTACCGGTGCCGTGGCGAGAAACTTGCCTTTTTTCCAATGAAAAACTGATAATTTTCCCGAAGCGTCAGGATTTATTTTGCAATATTTCTCCACCGTTCCGTTTTCCTTGTGCTCGTAAAAACTGTCCGTGAGTTTTCCCTGTTTAAATACGAGGCGCATTTCCGTTTCGGCCAGTATTTCTTTCCAGAGGATTTTGGATTGGGCCCGACTGACTAACGTGTATAGTTCAATATCGCCTTTTTGTTTTCTGTCCGTAGTGATGGTGCCCACTTTTTTGCCGAACAGAAGCATGTCATATTCCTGTTTTTGGGCAAAAGAAAAAGAAAACAAAAAAAGAACGGCTGCTATAGAAGCAACCGTTCCATGACAAAGAGTTTTGGTTGTCATGTTCTGAATTATCCGCGCACGTATTTCACATACACCGTGCCGATGATGGTTTTTCGCTCCGTTTCAACCAATTCGCCGTTTTTGTACATGTAAATGATTTTATCTCCTTTGGGGATGTTGTACTCATATTTACCCGAACCCAAATCTTTCAGCGGATATACGGTACCTATTCTTTCCGTGAACAGATTGGCCATGCCTTTGGGTTCTTGGAAATAGAGGGAAACCACGCTGTAGGTTACCGCAGTGGAATGGGTAAGCTTTCCTTTTTCGTTGGTTACGTTGTATTTGGAGCCATCCCAATTGATGCTGGCGTAGTTGTCTACGGAACCATCCACTTCATTTTTGCAGTAGGAATTGATCAGTTTACCGTCTTTGTAGGTTACGTCCATCAACACATAATTCGTTTTGGTGGAAAACAACACTTTGGCTTCGGAACGGCTTTCCAGCTTGTACGTGGTAAAGGCGCCTTTAACCGTTTTGGTGATGGTCAGGTTACCGATTTTATCTCCCGACAAAATGATATCATACTTGCGGGTCTGGGCCGCGGCCACGCCGATTAGGCAAATGGCCAGAGAAACACATGCTGCGATTTTTTTCATGACTGTTTTGATTTTAAACTAATTTGGTGACTAAATTACGTTTTTGCCGATACCAAACAAATTTTCCCAGCTTTTGGTTTGCTATGATGAAAAACATGCAGGGAGAAATGGGTGCGTGTAATTTTTTCAATCTGTCAAAATAGAGTAGGGTATGAGTTACCTTATAAGTCAATCGGTCGCCTCACTCTTCAGTCAGCAGCTTGTACATATTTTCCAAGTCCCGCGCATTTTTCACGTCAAAACCATGTTTTTGGAATACGGCGGCAATTTCATTTACTTCTTCCAAAATGTCTTCCTGATTTTTCTTGCGTTGTTCATCGGACATGAAAATTGGCGGAAAGGTATGGCCATTATTGAACCAAATAGCAACAGATTCACCTGTGGCTTTGTCTTCCACCCAGCCTTCTTCATCCTCCGGCCCAAACAGGTGCATATATTCATCAGGCACCACAAGCGTTAAATAAGGCGTGTGCATGGTCACGCTTTTTTTGGCTTTGTTTTCTTCATAACGGATCACGGTGTTGTCCTCATGCTCCAGTGTTACATAACTGAGGTATCCGAAATACAGATATCGGTGGTAATAATCTTCCCCCACCAGATTGTACAATTCCTCGAGCAGAGGCCCCGGCAATTTCTTTTTTGTGTCTTTTCGTTCATATTCGCTGTAAACAGCCTCGCCAAAGTCGGTCAGAAATTGGGTTTGGGAAAGCAGGTCATAATCGGTGAATACCGTTTCATCATCCGGCCCATAACCCCCGTCATAATAGTTATATTCCGATTGAGCCTCATAATGGTAGGTAATTCCGTCCTTGCTAAAATAAAAGGGTTTCTTTTTTTTTCTCTTTTTCATGTGTTCTATTTTAAAGATCGTGTCCAAAAATCAGCGGCATACGCGCCTTCAAAAACGGCATATTCCTTTTGTATTCCTTCTTTGGGTTCGTCCTCCTTTTTCTGTTCTTTTGCTTCTGCCGCTTTTTTGAATAGGTTCTCCGGATCGGCCAGACTTTCCTTGCTGATCACAAATCCGTAATTGATGGTGCTGCCCCTTTTCAGTATGCTTACGTGAAATCGTTTGGCATGCCTCAGTTCGGGCTCAATTTTCTTATAAGATTCGGCAAATTGCAGGGCCGTAGTTTCGTCGTCTTTGATCCATCTGGCTGCCCTGCATTTGTCAATCTCAATGAAGATGGTTTCTTCCCGATAGTCCACTAATTGAGAACCGAAATTGTGGAACATTCGGTACCACTTGTCCACGTTTCTGGCGTGGCGGTCGTTAATCTCGTTGATCAATTCTTTTTCCATGGTCTTCTTTTTTTATTTGTTATTGATGTTTACGGAGTTGGTTAATGATGTCTGTGTTGAGGGTTTCCCAGGGCAATCCGGGCTTTCCGAAATGACCATAGGCCGCGGTGGGCAGATAAATCGGATTTTTTAATCCGAGCTGACTGATGATTCCGTTGGGCCGCAAGTCAAACAACTCTTTGACCGCGGGAAGAAGAATATCCTCCCGTGTGACTTTGCTTCCGTGCAGGTTTAAATACAGGGAAGTGGGGTCTTCTTTTCCTATGGCATACGAAATCTGCACGGTGCATGCATGTGCCAGTCCGGCAGCTACGATGTGCTTCGCCACGTAACGTGCGGCATAGGCTGCGGAACGGTCTACCTTGCTCGGGTCTTTCCCGCTGAAGGCGCCTCCTCCATGAGGACAGCTGCCTCCGTACGTGTCCACGATGATCTTTCGACCCGTGAGTCCGGTATCTCCGTGCGGTCCGCCGATGGTGAAACTTCCCGAGGGATTGGTGAGTATGTGGGGTGTCTCCGTTCCGGGCAGGTATTCTTCCACGAGGGGGAGAATGAGTTCGCGGATGAGTGTTTCCCGAATTTCTTCCTGGGAAATGCCTGCCCTGTGCTGACTGCTGACCACCACGCGCTCCACGGCAATGGGAAGTCCGTCGTGGTATTTTACGGTTACCTGGGATTTGGCATCCGGAAGGAGCCATTCGACCTTTCCGCTCTTGCGGAATTCCGCCAACCGCTGCATGAGGGCGTGCGACAGCGTGATGGGCAGGGGCATCAGTTCGGGGGTTTCATTGCAGGCGTATCCGAACATGAGTCCCTGATCACCGGCTCCTCCCTCGGCCACACTTTGGTTAATCTCTGCGCTCTGTTCGTGCAGCAGCAGCGTGTAGTTGGCCTTGTGGTAATTGAAGCCCGATTCGTCGTGGTCGTACCCGATTTTTTGCAGCGTTTCTTTCGCCGTGTCAATGGGATTGATGTCTGCGGCGGCCTTTGTTTTGGCCTCCCCCGCAATGACGAGATGGCCCGTGGTGATGAGGCATTCGCAGGCCACTTTGGCATCGGGATCTGCCTTGAGATAGGCATCGAGCACGGCATCTGAGATTTGATCGGCCACTTTGTCCGGGTGGCCTTCCGAAACGGATTCGGAGGTGAACGAGTAGGTCATGTTATCCTTTTTTTGATGATTAAACCGACGTGAAATCATCCGAGAAGGGCAGACAAAATAAGGAGTGGGGAGCTGACGAACTTTTTTGGTTTCAAAACCCTCATCCTTTTTACCACCGTGGCGTTCGAGCTCGGTT
>CAYYRB010000078.1:0-2986 GCA_964473995.1 uncultured Candidatus Competibacteraceae bacterium
GATGATGGAAGTGGCGGGATAGGAACCACCGCAAGAATGAGATTAAGCAGTAGTGGTGATTTTTCGGTTAATAGCTTGGCAGGCACTGGTAACAGGCCGGTTTATGCAGATGCAAATGGGGTATTGAAAGCTAATGTTCCTAATTATAAACTTTCGTCATCTTTGCATGCCAGTTTGGATGATATATCGGGTTGGACCAATATAAGAACTGCGTGTTCAGATGATGCCACGGGTACCTTGAATTGGGGATTCAATTTTAATATAAATGGAGTAAGTTACACTTCAGGTTGGATTTCTACAAATGGAATTTTAGGGTTTGGCAGCGGTAGTACGGCAGCCTATGCCAACTCGGAATTACCAACGTCTATTTCAAATGATCCGATGCTTTTTTTTCACTGGGATGATGACGGCTCAAATTTACAAAGGTTTGTGGTTTTGGGCACTTCTCCGAATCGTGTTTGTTTTATTCATTCGAGACAGTCTGAATCTACTGGTTGTGCCTCAGGAGGTAGTCAGGTAGATGTGTATATTCAATTGCATGAAGGATCTAATGTTTTATCTGTCAGATATGTGGGAATTGGTTCGAATGTAGATGTTCAGGGGCAGGGAGCTACTTATGGATTTCAATTTGCCGGAGGAACAAGCGGTTATACAATTCCGCTAGGTTTTAACGCAAGATTATTGGATGATAATATTCCGAATCAAAGTTTTTCTATTGATTTTGGCAAATAATAGAAGTAGTTGCTTTATTGTACAGGGTGCATATTATTGCTTATGGTTGGTGTTCTCACCAACCATTTTTGTATTCCCAGGCAATCAGTATACCGTTTGGTGATAACACCAACCGGGGGCAACAAGGTATGGAAGCAGAGATATGTCGGTTAATGCGATCCCGAAAGGATCGTTTGTCAATGTGTTGTTCAAGAGCTTTACAAATTTGAACCCTCCGGGTTCAGGGCAATTCCCAACAGGTGGTATACTCACCAACCATGTTATTATCGGGTTAGGGAAATACCCCACAACCGGGAAATAGATAATGGATAAATTTTTGCTTTATTTGTCCTGCTAATTTAATTCGTATGAAATCGAAACTGTTTTTTCTTTTGGTATTCAGCTTTTATGGGGTATCAAGCATTTTGGCTCAGGGTAACGCTTACCTGCGCCGGGATACCCTGCTTAAGGAATTGCCGGGGTATACACAGGCCATCAAGGAATTCGACGACCTGAAAAAAATGTACAATGATGAAATCAAAGCGGATCGCGAAAGGCTTAATCAAAAGGTGGTGGATCTCCTCAAACCTTATCAAACCAAAGAGGGGGAAACCCCGGAGTCCATCATCGGCCGTCTCAGTCCCGCAGATGCTTCCCGGTTTTCCGTCATGGAAAAAGAGGCGGGACTCATTGATGAAAAGACGAAAAGCTACAACGATATCGTGGATAAACACTATAAAGAAAAGGTACAGCCTCTCCTGGATAAATTAAATGCCGAGGTGGAAAAGTATGCGGTAAAAAACAAATTGGATATGGTGTTTATTCTGGAAGAAATTGCGCCCGCATTGGCCTACATCAATAAAGGAAAAGATATTACTCCTGCACTCATCGGTTTGGTGAAAAAATAGCCTATGTATTCTTGTCGTTTTGTCAGGTGAAAATCCGCTAAAGGAGAATTCAAAGTAATATGGTTTTAATACCTTTGCGCTTTATTTTCAAAAAAACCGGATATGATAGAAATCGGAAAGAAAAACCCCAATGCTTCAGCTGCCGAGGTAGGCCTCGGTCACGTGGCCGGCATTCAGTGGAACGCTTCCCCTGCTGAATTGACGGAGGATACGCTTGCTTTGGATGAAGGATTCTTAACCGAAAACGGCACTCTTGCCGTCAATACGGGCGAGTTTACCGGCCGTTCTCCCAAAGACCGGTTCATCGTAAAGGATGACATCACCGAAGAAGCCGTATGGTGGGGAGATATCAACATCCCATTTGATCCCGAGGCTTTCGACCGGTTGCATAAGCGCGTAACCGCTTACCTTACCAATCGCCATATCTATGCCCGCGACAGCTATGTGTGTGCCGATCCGGACTACCGCCTGAATGTGCGCGTGTATACCGAATTGCCCTGGAGCAACCTCTTTGCCTACAACTTGTTCCTTCGTCCCACGGATGAAGAGATTGCCACGTTCAACCCCGACTGGACCATCATCTGTGCGCCCGGCTTCAAAGCCGACCCTGCCGTTGACGGCACTCGTCAGCATAATTTCGCCATTCTCAATTTCACCCGCAAAATGGTGTTGATCGGTGGTACCGGATACACCGGCGAAATCAAGAAAAGTATTTTCTCCGCACTCAATTTTATTCTTCCCCACCAAAAAGGCGTGCTCAGCATGCACTGCTCGGCCAACATCGGAAAAGACGGCGATACCGCCATTTTCTTTGGCCTTTCGGGTACGGGAAAAACCACTCTGTCCAGCGATCCGAACCGTCAACTCATCGGTGATGACGAACACGGTTGGAGCTACAAAGGCGTATTTAATTTTGAAGGCGGATGCTATGCCAAAACCATCCACCTTTCTCCCGAGAAGGAACCCCAGATTTATAATGCCATCCGCTTCGGTGCTCTGCTGGAAAACATCGGGCTGGTGGGTGATTCCCGTCAGGTAAACTGGGACGACAAAAGCATCACGGAAAATACACGCGTTTCATATCCCATCCACCACATAGACAACATCGTGGAGCCCTCGGTAGGTCCGCTCCCCAAAAATATCTTCTACCTCACGGCCGATGCCTACGGTGTATTGCCGCCCATATCCAAACTTACTCCGGGTCAGGCGATGTTTCACTTTATTTCGGGGTACACGGCGAAAGTGGCAGGAACCGAAGCAGGAGTTACCGAGCCGCAGACTACCTTCTCTGCTTGTTTCGGTGCGGCCTTTATGCCTTTACATCCTACCAAGTATGCGGAGTTGCTGGGTAAGAAAATGAAGGAAAA
>CAYYRB010000078.1:3086-8647 GCA_964473995.1 uncultured Candidatus Competibacteraceae bacterium
TCAAAAACCTGCTTGATTCCTTTTTGCAGAGCCAGCTCCTTCGCCGAGAAGGCTATGTCCATATAATTCTTCTGCACGTATCCGATGCCGTGCTCGCCGCTTAAGGTTCCGCCGAGCGCAACGCAAACGGTAAATATTTCACGGATGGCTTGGGGTAATTCTTCTTTCCAGACCTCGTCAGAAAGATTTCCCTTGATGATGTTCACGTGCAGATTTCCGTCGCCCGCATGCCCGTAGCACACACTTTGGAATCCGTAACGGTTTCCGATTTCTTTAACGGCGGCCAGCAATTCGGGAAGTCGGTAACGGGGTACTACGGTGTCTTCCTCTTTGTACACCGAGTTGGATTTGACGGCTTCACCTACACTTCGACGCAGTTTCCAAAGGCTTTCCTTTTCGGCGGTGGTCTGGGCAAACAGGATTTCGCCCGCGCCGTGGGACTCCAAAACGGCGGCAATCGTTTCACAGGATTTCATGACGGTTTCTTCGTCCTGTCCGTCGCATTCCACCAGCAGATGAGCTTTTACCCAATCCGGTACCTCCAGCGTTATTTCGGGCCGAAATTTAAGGGTCCAGTCAATGGCGGCCCGCTCCATAAATTCCAAAGCCGAAGGGGTTATTCCCGCCCGGAAAATGGCAGAAACAGCCTTGCAGGCTTCGGATTCGCCCGCGAAAGGAATTAGCATGGTCATGTTGTATCTGGGATAGGGAATCAGCTTCAGGATAATTTGGGTAATGACGGCCAATGTGCCTTCGCTACCTACCAGCAATTGGGTAAGGTTGTATCCCGTGCTGTTTTTTAGCGTATGGGCTCCCGTGCGTATGATTTCGCCCGAGGGGAGCACGGCTTCCAGACCGAGTACCCAATCTTTGGTTACTCCGTATTTCACGGCACGGGGACCGCCTGCATTCTCCGCCAGATTTCCGCCGATAAAACAGGAGCCACGGCTGCTTGGATCGGGTGGGTAATAGAGCCCTTTTTCGATACAGGCCTCCTGCAGCACCTGAGTGATTACTCCCGGCTCTACCACCACCTGCTGATTCAGCTCATCCATTTCCAGAATCCGGTTGAATCGTTCCATACTCAATACCACGCCTCCGTGTACGGGCAAGGCCCCTCCGCTCAGGCCCGTTCCCGCACCTCGGGGTGTAACGGCTATATGATGGGTGTGGCAGTGTTTCAGGATGCGGGAAACCTGTTCGGTATTTTCGGGCTTCAACACCACCTGTGGCAGAAAGCAGAAATCTTCCGTCTCATCCGAGCCATAGCGTTTTAATACATCCTCCTCCACTACTACAAAGCTTGTTCCGCATATTTCTGAAAAAACCTGAATGTCTTGTTCATCCGGATTTTTGAAGGGTGTGTTTTGAGTATTCATCATTTGTGTATTTTCACGGCTCATATTCCAAGCGCATGAGGCCAAAGTTCAAATGTAAAAAATCCCTTCTTGTATTTTTTGTCGGTTCGTTGTTTTTCGCCGGCAAGCCTGCGGTGGCTCAAAAATCCATTACACTGGAGGACATCTGGCAGAAGTACACCTACTCACCGAGGGGAATTGATGAATTCAGGTCCATGGCCGACGGGAAATCGTATACCCAGATGGATGAAAATGGGGTAATTGCGCGCTTTGATCTGGTGAGCGGAAATAAACTCGGAGTGCTCTTTGATTCCAAAACGGCGCCGGGTAGGTTCGATTCATACAGTTTGTCTCCCCGAGAGGATAAGATTCTCCTGGCCTCGAAAATTTCGCCCATTTACAGGCATTCTTTTGAGGCGGAGTATTGGATTTACCAAGTGGCTTCACAATCGCTCGAACCCGTTGCCAAATCAGATAAACAGATTTATCCTTCCTTCTCGCCGGACGGGAAATCACTGGCCTATATCCGTGAAAACAATTTGTGGATACGGAGTCTTGAAACAGGGGCGACCATTTCCGTAACACGGGACGGAGAAAAAAACAAAATCATCAACGGTCTTCCCGATTGGGTTTATGAAGAGGAATTCACCATGTATCAGGCCTATTTTTGGAGTCCGGACGGGAAGAAAATTGCCTGGCTGCGGTTTGACGAGACCGACGTGCCTTCCTTCACCATGCCGCTTTTCAAAGGAAACCTGTATCCGGAAAATGAGGTGTTTAAATACCCAAAAGTAGGGCAGGTGAACTCGCAGGTCACTCTTTGGGTATATGATGTTTCCACCGCAAAAACAAAGCAGGTGGATATTCCGGTTCAGTACGAATACATTCCCCGTTTCTCTTGGATAGATGAGAATACGTTGGCCGTTTTTACCATGAACCGGCTTCAAAACGAATTGATCATTCATGCCTGTAATTTTACCGACGGGTCAAGCAAAACAATTCTGAAGGAAACAGCTCCCGCTTATCTGGAAATTACGGATGATTACCGCTTTCTGGCGCCGGACAAAGGTTTTTTGTGGACCAGCGAAAAGGATGGATTCCGCCATATTTATCATTACGATTATCAGGGAAATTTGCGCAGGCAGATCACCTCGGGAAACTTTGATGTGACTGCACTCTACGGAACGGATGTATCGGGTAAGAAGGTGTATTACCAAAGTGCCGAAGTTTCTCCTATGGAGCGTAGGGTTTACTGCATCGGAATGGATGGTAAAAACAAACAAGATCTTACTCCATTTGACGGATGGAACGATGCTGAATTTTCGCAAGGCTGCCGCTTTTTTGTGCATACAAAGTCTACCCTGGCTACACCGCCCGAATATGCGATTTCTGATGCTTCGGGGAAGTCCGTCCGTTTGCTGGAAGACAATGCAGGCGTAAAGTCCAAGCTGGATCTGTTGAATTTGCCCGCTCCCGAATTTTTGACTCTTCGGGGCGATGACGGAACTCCACTCAATGCCTGGATGCTGAAACCGCCGGGCTTCTCGGCAGGTAAGCGATATCCAATATTTATGTATGTGTACGGAGGCCCCGGTTCGCAAACCGTAAAAAATCAGTGGTCGTGGAGCAATTACCTGTGGTTTCGGATGCTCGCCCAGGAGGGTTATATCGTAGTTTCGGTAGATAACCGGGGTACGGGAGCTAGGGGCCGCGATTTTAGAACCGTTACATACGGGAAATTGGGTCGGGTGGAAACCGATGATCAAATTGCTGCCGCAAGAAATTTGGGTGAAATGCCCTTCGTGGATAAAAGCCGCATCGGTATTTTTGGCTGGAGCTATGGCGGGTACATGAGCTCACTGTGCATTACCCGCGGTGCGGATGTGTTCAAAACGGCCATCGCCGTGGCTCCCGTAACCAATTGGAAGTTTTACGACAATATCTACACCGAGCGGTATATGGGCACATTGCAAACCAATCCTAACGGATATGATGACAATGCCCCCATTAAATTCGCCGATAAGCTGAAAGGCAAATACCTGTTGGTGCACGGCACCGCTGATGATAATGTGCATTGGCAGAATGCGGCCGAAATGATCAACGCGCTGGTGAAAGCCAATAAGCAATTTGACCAATTTATTTATCCTGATCGCAATCATGGCATCGGCGGCGGAAATACACGCTATCATTTGTATACGATGATGACCTCTTACATTCGTCATAATTTGTAAGGCCATTTTTTTAAAAAAAATCGGGGGCTGCGGTGGAAGGAAAATGAAATGTTTACATTAGCCCAATCAAAACACAACAATCTATGACTGAAACTCTGACTAAAGGACATCCGCGAGGGTTGTACCTGCTCTATTTTACCGAAATGTGGGAGCGCTTCAGCTACTACGGAATGCGGGCAATATTTACGCTGTATATGGTAAATGCCCTGCTTTTTGACAAGGCATTGGCCTCCAAAATTTATGGAAGTTACACCGGTTTGGTTTACCTGACGCCACTTTTGGGAGGTTATATTGCAGACCGTTATTGGGGTAACCGCAAATCCATTATTTTCGGAGGTATTCTGATGGCCATCGGGCAGTTTTTTATGTTTTTGAGCGGGAGCATGTACACCGATGTGGAAACGGCCAAACTTGTTATGTTTGGTGGTTTGGGCTTTCTTATTTTCGGTAACGGCTTTTTTAAACCGAATATTTCTACCATGGTTGGGCAGTTGTATAAAGAAGGCGACTCCCGCGTCGATTCAGCCTTTACCATTTTTTATCAGGGAATCAATTTAGGTGCGCTCTTGGCTCCGCTTATCTGCGGTGGTCTTGGAGAGCAGTATGATGCCACGGGATCCATCGTTCCTCATCAGTTTAAGTTTGGGTTTTTGGCTGCCGCCATGGGAATGGTACTCAGCTTGGTGGCCTTTGTATGGCTGAAAAACAAATTTATCGTTACACCTGACGGACAGCCGGTGGGAATGCCTCCAAAACAGGCGTTCAATCGGCAGGAGGATGCCTCGGCTCCCTCGGCTAAGATCAGCCCGGTAAAAATTGGAGCGGCCCTTATCGGGTGGGCAGGTTTGTTTGCTTTTTTCTATTTGGTGCTGCTGGATCAGGATCTCATAGGAGCCATGATATTCTCCACCTGTCTTGTGCTTCCCGGGCTTATCATCTCCGATACCTCCCTCTCTCCGGTTGAGCGTGATCGAATTTTGGTGATATACATCATCGCCTTCTTTGTGATTTTCTTCTGGTCGGCCTTCGAGCAGGCGGGAGCTTCACTCACCTTCTTTGCTCAGGAGCAGACCAATCGCACCATCTTCGGTTGGAATATGCCCGCTTCCTTTTTCCAGGTTTTTAATGCGTTGTTTATAGTGATTCTTGCTCCCGTGGCCGTGTCCATCTGGTCTTTTTTGTCGGCGAGGGGTAAAGAACCTTCATCACCCGTAAAACAATCCATGGGTCTCGGTTTTCTTGCCCTGGGTTATTTGTTCATTGCGTGGGGTGTGAACGGTATTCAACCTTGGGATAAAGTAAGTATGGTTTGGCTCGTGGGATTATACCTCATCCACACTATAGGCGAGCTTTGTCTTTCGCCCATCGGACTTTCCATGGTGGTTAAATTGGCTCCCGTGCGATTTGTGTCGCTTCTGATGGGTGTTTGGTTCATGAGTACCGCAACCGCCAACAAGTTCGCGGGCGATCTTTCCGCGCTCTACCCGGAGGAAGTGAAAATGGAGACCGTGGCTTCTGCCGATGCCTCTGTAATAGACGTATTAAAGGAAAGTTCTTTGGATTCCACTGTTTGGAAAATGTCGGCAAAGGAAAATGCGATCGTGAATTCGGTTAGGGTTGATTTTGATAAGGAAAAGGTAAAGACCATGGAGCTTACCGGCTCTACCGCCGAAGTTTCGGTTTATTCTTTAAAGCTGATTAAGTTGGCCAGTCCTAAGTTTGAGAAAGCGGCCATATCGGAAGATGGAAAATTCATGTTGGGGTACAAGAATGTAGAAACCAAGAAAGATGGAAAATCGGTATTTGAAGAGAAGGTAGAAATTTGGAATCTTCAGCCCGAAAAGCCTTCCTTCTTAGGTATGCAGATCAATAATTTGTACGACTTTTTCATGATATTCGTCTACATGGCGGGAGCCGCCGCCGTGATTCTTTTTGTAATCCATAAGTGGTTGCTGAAAAAAATGCACGGAAT
>CAYYRB010000079.1:0-8501 GCA_964473995.1 uncultured Candidatus Competibacteraceae bacterium
ATCATACGGAAGCCGGCTCCAATCGGCCGTCATCCCGTCGGTAGAAGTAACGGCACGCAGACAGATGGCGTGTTCATAGGTGCGCTCATCGCCCATAACCCCTACCGATTGAACGGGAAGAAAAATAGCGCCGGCCTGCCAAACTTCGTCGTATAGCCCATGCTTTTTCAAAGCATTTATGTAGATGGCATCCGCCTCTTGTAAAATAGCAGCCTTATCGGGAGTAATCTCTCCCAAGATGCGTATGGCCAAACCCGGGCCCGGGAAAGGATGTCTCCCGATAAAATCTTCCCCAATACCCAGGCTGCGTCCCACACGCCTGACTTCATCCTTAAACAACGTACGCAAAGGCTCTACCACTTTTAACTTCATTTTGGCAGGCAATCCGCCCACGTTGTGATGACTTTTGATGGTAGCCGAAGGTCCCTTCACGGAAACTGACTCAATCACATCCGGATAAATCGTTCCCTGTCCCAACCATTTGGCATTTTTTTCCTTTTTTGACTCTTCATCAAAAATATCAATGAAAAGCTTGCCGATTATTTTTCGTTTTTGTTCCGGATCGGTAACCCCTTTTAGGGCTTTCATAAACCGTGTCTTGGCATCAATACCTCTAACATTAAGTCCGAAGTCCTTATACGAATGAAGTACCGTGTCAAATTCATCCTTCCGCAAAAGTCCGTTATCCACAAAAATACAATGGAGCCTTTTACCTACGGCCCTGCTGATCAAAGTAGCGGCCACGGTGCTGTCCACCCCGCCGGAAAGCGCCATGATCACCGTGTCGTTACCCAAACGGACCTTTAGATCGGCAACGGTTTCCTCAATAAATGCCCCCGGAGTCCAATCCCCGGCAAAACCGCAAATCTCGAACAAGAAATTACCTAAAAGCCGGGCCCCGTATTCGCTGTGATAGACTTCGGGATGAAACTGCACGCCGTAAACGGCCTTTTTCCTGATTTTAAATCCGCCAACGGCCACATCTTTCGTTCCCGCTATAATTTTGGCATCCTCGGGCAGGGCAGTTATGGTATCTCCATGGCTCATCCACACCTGTGAGCCTTTTTTTACCCCTTTGAGCAGGGCCTCTTTTTTGGATACATGGCTCAAATGAGCGCGGCCATATTCCCTTACTGCGGATTTTTCCACATTCCCCCCGCCTTTTTGGGCAATCAACTGGGCGCCGTAACAAATCCCCAATACGGGAGAGTGGGCATACATGCTTGTCAAATCAACTGCGGGAGCATTTTTTTCGCGCACGGAATGCGGGCTTCCAGATAATATTATCCCTTTGATGGATTCATCCAATTCGGGCAAATGATTGTAAGGCCATATTTCACAATACACATTTTGTTCACGGACCCGGCGGGCAATCAACTGTGTATATTGAGATCCGAAATCTATGATAAGCAACTTTTGGTGCATGATTGGTATTGTAAAACGACAAAAATACGTTTTTCTGAAAAACAGACCGATTTACTTTTCCACCGGAATCTGTTGACATCGACATTACAACGAAAAGCAAAACCATACGGAGGGTTTTGCGTTACCTTTGCACTTGCGCATGAAATTCGAGCTTCAATCACCGTTCAAACCTTTGGGAGATCAGCCGCAGGCCATCAGGGAACTGAGGGCAGGACTGGAAAAGGGGGAGCGCTTTCAAACCCTTCTGGGTGCTACGGGAACCGGCAAAACCTTTACCATTGCGAATGTCGTTGAGCAGATTCAAAAACCGACGCTGGTTCTGAGCCATAACAAAACATTGGCAGCCCAGTTATATGGAGAATTTAAAGAATTTTTTCCGCACAATGCAGTAGAATATTTTGTCTCTTATTACGATTATTATCAGCCCGAGGCTTACGTACCGAGTTCGGGAGTTTACATCGAAAAAGAATTATCCATCAACGAAGAAATAGAAAAGTTAAGACTGAGCACCACCTCAGCCCTGCTCTCAGGAAGACGAGACGTATTGGTGGTTTCCTCCGTTTCCTGCATTTATGGCATGGGAAACCCCGAAGATTTTTATGCGAATATCATCACGGTAAAAAAGGGAATGAAAATCGGAAGAAATCAATTTCTGCTCAAGTTGGTGGATTCTCTGTATTACCGAACAGAAAACGAATTTAAGAGGGGAACCTTTCGCGTTACGGGCGATACCGTAGATATTTTTCTGGCATACGCCGACAATGCGGTTCGTATTTATTTTTGGGGCGATGAAGTAGAACTTATTGAATTAATTGATCCCGTTACGGGTAAAAAATTCGGTGAGCAGGAACAATTTGTCATCAATCCCGCCAATCTTTTCGTTACCACCAAAGAGCGCCTGAAAGCTGCCGAATTAATGATTATGGATGATTTGACGGCCCAGGTGGATTTCTTTAAAGAAGAGCAAAAATTTTTGGAAGCGAAACGCTTGCAGGAACGCACTGAGTACGACCTGGAAATGATCCGGGAATTGGGATATTGTTCAGGAATTGAAAACTATTCGCGTTATTTCGACGGAAGAAAAGCCGGTACGAGACCGTTCTGCCTGCTGGATTATTTCCCGAAAGATTTTGTGATGGTGGTGGATGAAAGCCATGTGACCATTCCGCAGGTGCGGGCCATGTACAACGGAGACAGGCTGCGCAAAACCAATCTGGTGGATTACGGGTTTCGTCTACCCTCAGCTTTGGATAACCGACCTTTAAAATTTGAGGAATTTGAAGGCCTGTTGAATCAGGTGATTTTTGTGAGTGCCACACCGGCCGACTATGAACTCCGGATGACCGAAGGAGAAGTGGTTGAGCAGGTCATCCGCCCAACCGGCATTTTAGATCCGCTCATTCATATCCGCCCCACCGCCAATCAGATAGATGACCTGTTGGAGGAGATTCACAAAAGAGCAGAAAAAGACGAACGGGTATTGGTGACCACACTCACCAAACGAATGGCCGAAGAACTGACCAAATACATGGCGCGTGTGGGGATTCGGTGTCGCTACATTCACAGCGAAGTGGAAACCCTGGAAAGGGTAGAAATTTTGCGCGATTTACGACTCGGTCTTTTTGACGTGCTGGTGGGAGTTAATTTACTCAGGGAGGGGCTCGATCTCCCGGAGGTTTCACTGGTCGCCATTTTGGATGCCGATAAGGAAGGTTTCCTCAGAAACCAACGCTCGCTGATTCAAACCATAGGCCGGGCAGCCAGAAACATCAACGGCACAGTAATCATGTATGCCGACTCCATTACCGAAAGTATGCAAAAAGCCATTGATGAAACGGAGCGCAGAAGGGAAAAACAGATTCATTACAATGTAGAAAACAAGATTCAACCCAGACAGGCCGAAAGAGACAGCGAACAAATACGCAAAAAGGCCGGCGTGGCGGCCGGGCGAAAATCGAAATCTGCAGAATCAACAAACTACATTTCTCCCGACGAAGTCTCTGCTGCTGCAGAAGAACCTACCCATTATAAAACCAAAAAAGAGGTGGAAACAGCCATTGACCGCACCCGTAAAGCCATGGAAAAAGCGGCCAGAGAATTGGATTTTATTGCGGCTGCCAAACTCAGGGATGAAATGTTTGAATTGAAGACACTTTTAGAAAACTGGTCATAAAGATTTAGCAGACAAGGAATTTATGCTCTGAAATCATGCTATCTTTCAGGTGCATCCATTTTTTTGTATACACAAACCACCCTGTTTTCACAATGATTTAAATCATTTTTTTGGTTGATTCCTATCATTTTGCCTGTTGATTTCTCAAGGGAGATTTGTGGTGTTCATTCGACGTATAACCTAAAACAAATCAATCATGAGAAAAATTACCATGTCGGCTGCTTTTTTCTTAACGGTCGGTGCTCTAAGTGTTTTTGCGCAGAGCAGCACTTCCTGTTTGGATAGGAATGCCTACCCCCAATCCAAAAATGTGGGTTTAACGGGCAGTTACACATTAACCCTGGGCCAGTTGGAATATGCGGCCCAAACTTATCAGTACTCCGGTCCGGGTACATTAACCAGTGTGCGTATTTTCGGATTTTCACCCACCGCAATTGTCGGGGTACCCATGCGGGCAAGAGTATATTCGGTAGATGCAAACGGCAGACCGGTTTCCCTGCTCAGTTCCGCCAATTTCGTGTGGGGTATCGGTAACAACCTGGCCGGTTATGCCACCGTAGACGTACCCGACGTTCCCCTTTCGACCAATTTCGCCGTGTCGGCGGAAATAATCGGAGGAATTCCCGGGGTTTCCAGCTTTCAGGTGGATTATAACGGAGACGGGGACGGAAACGGGGAAGATTTGGCTTCCTTGGCTGGAAGCACTACCGGATTTGTTTGGCAGAGTGCACTCAGCAATTTCGGGCGGGACGGTGATTTTTATATCGTGCCCCGAATGAATCATTTCATTACATCTGATTTTGCGGAAAGTTCCACCTGCGTGGCAACAGGAACTCCCGTTACATTCAGTAATCTGTCTTCCGTTTCACAGGATCCCATGTTTAACACCATCAACCTGCCTGGATATACAGGCGGAAATTATGTGTACACATGGAATTTTGGTGATGGTTCGCCGGTTTCACATGCTGCCAATCCAACAAAAACATACGCCAATGCGGGTGTTTACACCGTTACGCTTACCGTATTCATGGATGGTTGGGAACAGAACTGCTCTGTTTCGCATTCCCACTCTATCTCTGTAGGCCTCAGTGCGGCGGTGTCCAATGTAAATGCTGTTTCCTGCTTCGGCGGAAACAACGGATCATTCACCGTTTCAGGAAGCGGCGGATCCACACCTTATCAATACAGCCTGAATGGAAGCACTTGGGTTTCCGGAGGTACTTTCACCAATCTTACTCCAGGAAATTACACCGTTTACGTTCGGGATGCTTTGGGATGCATAAGAACTACCACCGTAAGCATTAATCAGCCTTCTCCCATTTCTTGGATTTCCACGGGAGTTACCAATGCCACCTGCGGTGTAAACGCGGACGGTTCCCTATTAGTTGCCGCAACAGGCGGATCGGGAGCTTTGCAATACAGTCTCAACGGCACTACCTGGCAAACTTCCGGGTTATTTACCGGATTATCGGCCGGTTCGTATTTGGTATACGTAAAGGATGCGAACAACTGCCAAAATACGGTAACGTTGAATGTCAGCAATGCCGGTGCACCGACTCTGTTCATCAATTCTGTTACCCATGTCACCTGTTTCGGTGCATCGACAGGTTCAATCATTCTCTCCTCTTCCGGCGGAACGGGAACTTCCCAATATAGCCTGGACGGCACCAACTATCAGACATCCGGAACATTCACCGGGCTGGCGGCCGGAACTTATTCCGCATACGTAAAAGATCAGGCAGGCTGTGTGGACGTGAAAACCGTTCAGGTTATTCAGCCCAATCAGATTACTTTTAGCGCTACGGCTTCATCCGTTTCTTGTAACGGGGGATCCAACGGTACTATTTTCATCAGCAACGTGACAGGCGGCACGGGAGTTCCCGTATACAGTATAAACGGGGTCAATTATCAATCAGGAAACCTCTTCAGCGGTTTGGCCGCAGGCACCTATTCCGTTTTTGTGAAAGACGTGGCTCAATGCATTTCCACAGCATCCATCACCGTGAGCCAACCGGCTCCCATTACCGTCAGCACCAGTGTGGTCAACAATACCTGCCACAACGGATTTAACGGATCTGTGACGATAAGTGCCAACGGAGGAACACCCCCTTACAAATACAGTATAAACGGAATCACCTTCCAACCCACACCCGTGTTTACCGAATTAGCCGCGGGCGTTTACACCTTTACGGTAAAAGATGCGAATAACTGTACGGCTACGGTATCGGCCACGGTAACCCACCCAAGTATAATTTCTGCCGTGATTACCACCGGCAACTCTGCATGCGGCAGCAATAACGGAACTATTTTGGTTGTTGGATCAGGCGGCTCGGGCAGCGGGTATCAGTACAGCCTTAATGGGGTAAATTTCAGCGGGGTTGGAAGTTTCGCGGGTTTAGGTCAGGGTACTTACACGATTTTTGTGAAAGACGGAGCCGGATGTATGAGGGAATTTACCACCACGATAACCGATTCCAACGGGCCTTCCATTAATTCTTTCAGCTCAACTCAGGTAAGCTGCAACGGCGGATCGGACGGAACCATAACCATAACAAACATTACCGGAGGAAGCGGTGTCCTGCAATACAGCATTAACGGATCTCCTTTCCAAAATTCACCGACATTTTCGGGCCTTGCCGCCGGGACTTACGTGGTGGTGGTGCGCGACGGTTTAGGCTGTACGGGAAGCATTACGGTAAATCTTACCCAGCCGGCTCAAATCATCGTAAATACAGTAGTTTCAAATGTGAATTGCCATGGATCTTCTACCGGTTCCGTAAACATTACCTCGGGAGGAGGCGCAGGTGTGCTTTCTTACAGCCTGGACGGTACCAATTTCCAATCCAGTTCGGTTTTCAACAACCTGCCTGCGGGTAATTATTATGCACTTGTAAAAGACCAGGGAAACTGTGTCGGATTCACCACCTTCAGCATCACCGAACCCCCGGCCATATTCATCAGCAACAAGGGCATCCTGAATGTTACCTGTCATGGAGGGAATAACGGCTCCATGCTCATCACCGCAGGAGGTGGTGTCGGAACCCTGCTATTTTCTCTGGATGGCGTAAACTACAGCACCAACAACAGCTTTACCGGACTTTCGGCCGGCTTTTACACGGTGTATATAAAAGATGCCAACAACTGCGTGAAAACCTCCGCAGCCCAAATTACAGAGCCGGCGGCATTGGTTACCAACGCCATGGTTTACGACGTAAGCTGCACGGGAGGAAGTAACGGAGTAATTGACTTTGTGGTGTATGGTGGCGTATCGCCTTACTTTTTCCAATGGTCGAATGGAAATAATACGGAGGATATTTTCAATCTCACACCGGGACAATACACCATTTTGGTAACAGATGCCAACGGCTGCACCGTTTCTTCGGGTTATACGATTACGCAACCAAACAATCCGATTGTGGTGAACGGGGTTGTCATTAACGCATCAAGTGCCACGGCAAACAACGGATCGGTGGATATAACCGTATCAGGCGGCACTATGCCATACTCCTTTGAATGGTCCAACGGCGCAATCAGTGAAGACATCAACGGTCTTCCCCCGGGAGCTTATCTGGTAACCATTACCGACTTAAATGGGTGCGAGGTATCCGCCTTCTACACGGTGGGAGTAAGCGCCGGATTAGAAGAAAGTGCTCCTGCAATAGTGGACGTTATTGCCTATCCCGTTCCGGCAGAAAGTACGATTACCTTTGAGGCTGCAGGTTATACGATTGAGCAGATTGATCTGGTAAACATGTACGGACAGACGGTTCATTCGGCCATCGTAAACTCCGGTTCGGCGCAAGTAGATGTAGCGCAACTTTCCGCTGGAACTTACCTATCTAAGATTACTATAAACGGCCATACCCTGACCCGGAAAATTCAGATTTACCGCTAAAGACAAATCTGGATTTTCACCAGGAAGCACGACCCCACAAGGTCGTGCTTCTTTTTTGGCATAACGTGAGAAGTTACCATCCGGCACCGGCAAGCAGATTTTCCGAATAGGTCCAAAGCCAACGGGCCGTATCTTCATCATCAGCAATGGGATTGACCTTGGTTTCTTTGCATCGGCTGAAATATTTCCCGGAAATGCCTTGCACCAAAGGAGATTCCGCCAAAAAGACACTGGTAGCGGCACCCTCTTCCACCGTAATTCCCGAAATAAGCGAAAATACTTTCCAGGCCGTTCCGAAAAAAAAGCTGTTGCTTTTCTCCCCTATCCGTGTTTTTACCACACCCGGATGCAGCGCGTTTATCGTTATGCCCGTTCCTTCAAGTCTTCGCGCCATTTCTTTCACGAAAAGCACGTTCAACAACTTGGAAACCCCATATTGGGCCATGATGAAGTACTTCTTATCACCCTGAATATTTTCTTTATCCAACGTGGCCGACAAATGAGAATGAGAGCTTACACAGACTATTCGGGCTTTGTCTGCTTTTTTAAGCAGAGGCAATAATTCACGGGTAAGCAGAAAATAGGCCATATGGTTCAGGGCAATCGTTTTTTCCCAACCGGCTTCATTCAATTCCCTTGATGCGAAAACACCGCCCGCGTTATTCACCAATACATCCAGTACGTCCAACTGACCGCGGATGATTTCGGCCGTTTTCATTATTTGCCCCGGCGAAAGCAAATCACAAACAAAATATCCAAACGTACCATCCGGATGGGCCGCCCTAAGTTCCTCCACCACCAGGCGGCAGGCTTGCTCTTCCCTTCCGATTATGTATACATCAAAATCTTTTTCTGCCAAGCCTTTGGCGGTGGCATATCCGATTCCGGAAGTTCCGCCTGTAATGAGTACCCGTTTTCGTTTCATGTCGTAAAGATTGGAAAGTTTCCCCAAGATTTCGAAAATTTTCATCCCAATAAGACCGAATGCATGAGTAGAAACACCTCCCG
>CAYYRB010000080.1:0-8286 GCA_964473995.1 uncultured Candidatus Competibacteraceae bacterium
GCGACCTCCGCCGTGACAGGGCGGCATTCTAACCAACTGAACTACCGAACCGTTTTCCCTTTCGGGAGCACAAAAGTACGCCCAAAGTTTGAATCTGCAAATTTTTCACCAAAAAAGATGGAAGATGCCGTCTTCTTCCCTCGCTTACAGCATCTTCTGCCGCTTCACCATAAAGGCCATCATCACCCGGAAGAGCCCTTCCCCGATATCGGCCTCGTTGTAGTCCACTCCGTGCTGCCCGCACATGAGCCGTAAACGCGTTTCCATTTGTTGCAGCGATTGCCTGTAGGCATCCTTTACCTCTACCGGATTCAGCCGCACCTCGCGCCCCGTTTCCGGATCAATGAACAGGTAGGGCCTGTTCTCAAACGCAAAATCGGTTTCTAATTTTTTATCCGTCACGCGAAAAACAATCACCTCGTGTTTGTTGTGCCGCAGATGCCGGATGGCTTCCATCAGCCGATCCAACTCCGATTCGGGTGTTTTCCCTTCGGAATAATCCGAAAAAAAATCGGAGAACAGAATCACCAGACTTCGGCGGTGAATGGTATCGGCAATCTGATGCAACACGTCGGGCGTGGAGGTGCCCGTGCCCGCTCCCGGTTGCATGGGAGTGAGCAATTGCTCAAGTTCCCGGTACAGGCTGCGGATGTGCATCAGTCCCGATTTTACCTGCGAGGCATACCGGATTTGATCGTCGTACAAGCTAATCCCCACCGCATCGCGCTGTTTGCGCAATAACTCGATGAGCGAGGCAGCGGCAAAAACCGAAAACCGGATTTTATTTTCTTGGGAATCAAACGGGAAGTACATGCCGGCAGAACGGTCAATCACAATGCGGCAGCGGAGGTTGGTCTCTTCCTCGTACTTTTTTACGAACAGTTTCTCCGTGCGGGCAAACAACTTCCAATCAATGTGGCGCGTACTTTCACCGGTATTGTATTGCCTGTGCTCCGCAAATTCCACCGAGAATCCGTGAAACGGACTTTTATGCAGCCCCGTGATGAACCCTTCTACCGCGGCTTTCGCCAGCAGCTCCAGGTTGCCCAGGCGCACCAGTGATTCGGGATGTATTTCGGGTGTCATGTTGTTTTCCGATTCCTAAACGCGAATATGCGCAATTTATTCAGCCGTTCTTCTTTTTTGTCATTTTGTCAGCCCGGCGGGATTGGTATTTCTTTTGATTGCCCATTGAAAAAAATAGTGAACACATGAGCAAGAAAGGAACCATCTCGGTAGAAACGGAAAACATATTCCCGATTATTAAGAAGTTTCTTTACAGCGAACAGGAAATTTTCATCAGGGAATTGGTGTCGAACGCCACGGACGCGTGTACCAAATTGAAAACCCTTGCCGAAAAAGGTGAGGCGAAAGGGGAAATCGGGGAGTTGAAAATTGACATTTCCACCGACAAGGAAAAGAATACCATCACCGTAAGCGATAACGGAATCGGCATGACCGAAGAAGAGGTGGATAAATACATCAACCGCATTGCCTTTTCGGGAGCGAAAGAATTCGTGGAAAAATTTAAAAACGACAGCCCCGCGGGCATCATCGGGCACTTCGGCCTCGGTTTTTATTCCGCATTTATGGTGGCTGATACGGTGGATATCATCACCAAATCCTACACGGATGCACCGGCGGTAAAGTGGACCTGTGACGGTTCTACCTCATTTTCGCTGGAAGAAACCGGGGAGCGCACGGAGCGCGGAACCGACATCGTGCTTCATTTGAATGATACGGGCAAGGAATACCTGGAGGATGGAAAAATTGCCGGACTGCTCAAAAAATTCTGCAAGTTCATGCCCGTGCCCATTTATTTCAACGGAGAACACATCAATTCCGTAGAGCCTATCTGGACTAAGAAACCGGCAGACCTCACCGCCGAAAATTACACCGGTTTTTACCGGGAATTGTACCCGATGAATTTTCAGGATCCGCTCTTTCACATCCACCTCAACGTGGATTTTCCGTTCAACCTCACGGGGGTGCTTTACTTTCCCAAGATTGACGGAAGAATGGAGCTTCAGAAAAATAAAATCAGCCTGTACAGCAACCGTGTTTTCGTGACCGATTCGGTGGAGGGCATCGTACCCGATTTTTTGATGTTGCTGCACGGCGTACTCGACTCACCCGATATTCCGCTGAATGTATCGCGCTCTTACCTGCAGGGCGATCCGAACGTGAAAAAAATCAGCAGCCACATCACCAAAAAAGTGGCCGACCGGCTGGAAGAGATGTTTAAAAACCAACGGGAAGAGTTGCAGCAAAAGTGGGATGACATCAAGCTCTTTGTGGCGTACGGGATGCTCACCGATGAAAAATTTGCCGAACGTGCCGTGAAATTTTTACTCTTTGCCGATGCCGGCGGCGAGTATAAAGTTTGGAATGAATGGCTGGAGGAACTCAAGCCCATGCAGACCGACAAAAACAACAAATTGGTGGTGCTGTATGCATCGGATAAACAAACCGAACACGCCTATATTGAACGGGCGGCCGAAAAGGGATACAAGGTGCTTATCCTGAATACGCCGTTGGATGCCCATCTGATTCAGCAGTTGGAAATGAAAAACCCTGACGTGAAATTTGCCCGCGTGGATTCAGACAGCATGGAAAAGCTGATTGATAAAGGCGAAGCCGTGTTCAGCAAGTTGGATGAAACCCAGAAAAACACCTTAAAGGAAGTGTTTGAAAAGGTGACCGATAAAGACCGTTTCGTGCTTCAGTGCGAAGACCTTTCCGAATCCGATTCGCCCGTTACCGTCACGCAGAACGAATTTATGCGGAGGATGAGCGAAATGAACGCGGTGGGCGGCGGAGGCATGGCCATGTTCGGCAATATGCCCGAGAGTTACAACCTGGTTCTGAATGCCAATCACCCGTTGATGGGTAAGATTTTGCAGGAAACGGACGATGCGGCCAAAGAAAAATTGGCCAAACAATCGGTAGATCTCGCCCTGCTCGGAAAAAACCTGCTCAAGGGCGAGGAACTCACCGGGTTCATCAAGCGTTCACTGGAAATACTGAACTGAGCGGAGGCGGCTAGCCGCCTTTCTGCTTTTTCTTCCGGTCGCCTTTCTTGCTGATGTCGCCGACAAAGCCTACTTCCCGGTTTTGGCGGTTGTCTAAATCGTCTCTGATTTCGGGGCGGTGTTTTTTAGATACAGGCTTTTGGGCGTGCGTGGACAGTGGTTTTCTGGTTTTCATATGGATTGGGTTTAGCTTCAAATTTACAGAAATGAAGCCATAGGTTAAAAAATCGGAGGGGAAAAGTTTCGTATTTTTTAAAAGCGCTTGGAGCAAATCAAAATTATTTTTATGTTTGCACCCCCAAATTAAGCGGGGTAAAAATTTAAGGCCATGGAAAACCTGATTAAATACGTACAAGACACGCTGATTAAGAAGAACGACCTTCCTGAATTCAAAAGCGGTGATACCCTGATCGTTTCCTACAAAATTATTGAAGGAACCAAAGAGCGTATCCAAAATTTTCAGGGCGTGGTTATTCAGCGCCGCGGCGAGGGAGCTACTGAAACTTTTACCGTGCGTAAAATGTCCAACGGGGTAGGCGTAGAGCGTATCTTTCCGATCAACTCTCCGTTCATCAGCGCCATCAGCGTATTGAAAAGAGGAAAAGTGCGTCGTGCACGTTTGTTTTATCTGCGCGAAATGCAAGGTAAAGCGGCCCGCATCAAAGAAAGAAAAGGATAATTGTTTTTTCATAACAGGAAGAGAGGTTGAGCAATCAACCTCTTTTTTTTGTCCCGAACCGCCGATTTTTTATCATCTTCGTATCCGTATGAATGATCTGGGTTTTGAACCGCACCGCATAAAACTGATCGTGCTTGATGCCGACGGCACGCTCACGGACGCCGGTATTTATCTCACCGCTTCCGGGGAGGAAATAAAAAAATTCAATGCCCGCGACGGTTTGGCCATGAGCCGTTTGAATAAAAACGGGCTGCGGGTGGCCATTCTTTCCCACAGCAAGAATATCGACATCATCCGCAAACGTGCGGACATGCTCGGACTGGAAACCTGGTATGCCGGGCAGGAAAAAAAATCGCTGATTCTGGCCCGTTGGGCTCAGGAATATGGCATTCCCCCCGAAAGCATGCTGTACCTCGGCGACGACCTCAATGATCTGGACGCCTTCCGATACGTGGGCGTGGGAGTTTGCCCCGCCGATGCCGATCCGCTCATAAAAAAACACGCCGCACTCATCCTTGAGTCAAAAGGAGGAGAGGCCTGCTTCAGAGAATTGGCCGATCGGGCTTTTCGTGATCTGCTTCTTTTTGAACCCTGAATCCTATGAAGTCTGTTTTTCTTTTAGGTTCCGGAAGTTGGGGTACCGCCCTGGCCAAGGTTTTGCTCTCCGATACCGATTTGTTTCTGCATTGGTACGTGCGCCGGCCCGAATTGGCTGATGCCATCATGCGCACGGGAGCCAATCCCGGGTATCTGCAAACCATTCAGTTGGATCGGGGCCGCATTCAGACCTGTTCTTCCGTGGCCCGCATACCCGAACAGACCGATGCCGTGGTGATTGCCCTGCCTGCCGCCTTCGCGCGGGATACGTTATCCTCCATGCCGTTGCCGGCGTATCAGGGGCCCGTGATTTCCGCCGCCAAGGGACTCATTCCCGGTGAGCACCTCACCGTTACCGAATGGCTTCAGCAGAAAGAAATGGTGTCCGCGGAGCGTCTGTATATGATCGGCGGGCCTTGCCACAGCGAGGAAGTGGCTCTGGAAAAGCGGTCTTACCTCACCATGGGCGGAATGGGCGTAGAGCCCGAGGTGCCCCTTTCCCGGCTTTTTTCATGCGGTTTTGTTTCCTGTTCCGCCTCCGACGATTTACGCGGAATCGAATTTGCCGCCATCCTGAAAAATGCCATGGCCATAGCCTGCGGCATGGCATTGGGAACCGGAAGGGGCGATAATTTTTTGTCGGTTTTGGTGAGTGCCGCATCCCGTGAAACGGATGCTTTTTTACGCCGGTTCTTTCCCAATCCGGGGCGCGATATCAACCGCAGCGCCTACCTGGGCGACCTGCTGGTTACCTGTTACTCGCCCCACAGCCGCAACCGCGCATTGGGCATGCTGGTGGGCCGGGGCTATACACCCGCCGAAGCCCGCATTGAAATGAAGAGCGTGGCCGAAGGATATTTTGCCATCCACGGGTTGTATTCCCGTTTTGATCTGCATGATTTCCCCATTTTGCACGCCGTGCACTCCGCGCTGTATGAAGGAGTTTCGGCCGAACGCGCCGTAGCGTACATTGAAGAACGCCTGTTGTAGCCATGTATATTCCCGATCCGTTCCTGATCACCGATCCGCAGATAATCCGTGAATTTTTGGACGAATATCCGTTCGGATTGCTCACCGCTTACGGAACGCAGGGACGCCAGGAAGCGGCTCATCTGCCTTTTGTTTTTGATTCCGGCGAACAGGAGCTTTTTACGCATCTTGCCGTGCACAACCCATTGGCCAATGTTCCTGATGGAACGGAAATGCTCGCCGTGTTTACGGGAGAGCACGGTTACGTGTCTTCCTCGTGGTACGCGCAGCCCAATGCGCCCACCTGGAATTACATGGCCGTGCAGGTGCGCGGAAGGGCCTACTTTTTGACGCAGGAGGAACTTTGGAAACGGCTGGTGTCATTCACCCGGCAGCAGGAAAAGAAGGTGATGGGTGATGCGGATCCCGAGCATTGGCCTGCCGGATTGAAGGAGGCCTATTTGCCGCACATCAAGGGGTTGCGCATAGCGGTGAATTCTTTGGAGGCCTCTTTTAAGTTGAGCCAAAACCGAAATGCACGCGACTTTGAGTGCATCGTGAACGAACTGGATGCACGGCAGCCCGCCTTGGCCCGCTTCATGCGGAAACATTATCCCGGCGGTTGAATGATTCGCCCGATGCGGATCTGTGCTTGTTCCAGCGTATATTTTTCCCGGTTGATATTCCACAGATAAACCACGATACGGGTGGTTTCGGGAGGTACGTTCCGCCAGATCATCTTTACGGTTACGGGTTTGTCTTCCGCCCGAAATTCTTTTTTAAGTCGATGCAGCGGCGAAACCCCGTACTCAATCGTCTTCCCTGTTTTGTCGTACATGGTGTACACCAGCCGCAGCTTGGGCGGCGTGGATAAAGAGGTTATTTTCAGATCAGATTCCCACATCCAGGATTGGCCGGTAAAAACGGACGGATTCAAATTTTCAAACAAATTGTAGAATTCGTCGAAATAGTATTTCGGGCCTTGGGTAATCGTGCTGTCGAAAAAAGGTTCGGTTTTCAGGAACGATTTTCTGCGGGCCAGCACCAAATCCGAAATCGGGTCGGCATCAATGGAGTCGTATAACCCGGCATGGGAGGTGAACTCTCCGGGTCCGAAAATCACGTAATCTTCAAAATCGCTGCCGTAGTGATCATAGTCCATATTCTGCAGTGCGCCTCCGTGGCGGAAGTTGTACCAGGACCATACCAGATCGCGGATGCGGTAGCCCCCTATGGTGGGGTTTTCGGGGCCTTTTCCCGTGCGCGCTTCGGAGTATATGCGTTGCCAGAATCGTTCCGGCAGATGTTCGTACTGCCAATACGTACTGTGCGTAAAATTGGCATGCGCCAGAAAATGAATGCCAAACAAAGCGGCTAAGGGCAGGGCCGCTTTCGGGTAAAGTGCATCTGCCGTAAACACGGAGAACAGGAACAGGTACAGCACCAGAAACATGCCCGTACGATCTGACGGGAAATTGACACCCAAAAGCAGGTTCAGGGCGGCAATGCCGAGCAGACTTCCCATCAGCATAAACCCCAGAAGGAGAGGTGCGGGATTTTCCCGAAGGGATACCTTTTTCAGCAGAAAGGGGATAGACAGGAGGGCGATTAAAAACCAGCCGACCCAAAAATAGGGGATGGGCCGGGCCGCAGAGCCGAAAAACTGGGCAGAGAAGGAAACCAATACCGCCTGATAAAAGGATTCACCCTGCGCATAGTAGAGCAATCCTCCCTTTTTCATGGCGAGGGAGAGCATGACGAACGGAATCAGGGCTGCGGCGCCCAGGAGAAGGGGAGCGGTTTGGCGGATTTTCAGGGATAGGTCGGATTTACTCCACCACACAAATAATAAGGCAAACGCCGCGAAGAGCAGAAAGCTGTTCATGAGCGTGAGGTTGGCCAGGGTGGCGAACCAGAAGGCGCCTACGGCAGCCAGGAGCCGGGCTGTTTTTCCCTGTTGCATAAACCGGATGCCGAAGTAAAGTGCCGCGGCGAGCAAACCCATGCTCATGCCGTATCCGCGGGAGTAGGCAAAGTATTCCGTGATGCCGTGCATGCCGATGCCGCCGATGAAGAGCGCCCACCGGCTAAGGTTGTGTTTCAGGAAACGGGAAAGGCCGTAGAGGGCGGCGCAGAAAATGGGGAAAAAGAGCAGGTTGGCGAGGCGCAGCGACCATGCGTGAATACCGAAAAGCTTTACGAAAAAATAGGAGAGGAGGGAATTGAGGACATGGTTGTTTGCATCGAAGAGGGCTTTTCCGGGCAGCCATTCTCCATGATTTACGTAATGAAAAAACGTGGCCGCCTCATCATGCACGAGGGGTACGTGGCAGGCGCGCAGCGCGAGGTAAATCCACACGACTCCGCTTAGAAGAGCAAAGTATGCGGACTGTCTGATTTTCATGAGGGCTAAAGTACAAAAGTTGGGCGGGTGCCAAAAAAGGAAGGATTTCGACTTTTGGGCAGCTCAAAAACGCGCCATTTTGTGAACTATTAAATGGTGATTAGTTTATATTTTGTTCCTTTTTAATTTTCAATGATTTGAAAATGTGTTTTTTAAGAGCCATGTTAAAAAGCGGGAAATTTGTCCATGGAAATATGAGAAAGAGCCCTGAACTTTGTAAAAACCGAAACGACCCTCATGGAATAAAAAGGCAAGGAGAGCGGAAAGATCTTTTTTGGGCGACAAGTGCCAAAAAGTGTTCTTTTTTCGTGTGTGGAGATGGGTTAAGTTTGGTTCGCCGGGGGAATAAAAAAATGAATCATGAACAGCAACCGAAACATCTACCGTAAGCAAGGAAACGAAAGGAGGTGTCCGTCCTGAAACCGACACCTCCCTCCGGCGCTTTAAATCACGACATCCAAAGCGCCGCAAAGGTAGGAAGAAAAAACACAGCATGACGAAATGTTTTTGGACGTTCATGTTTCAATTACAGCTTGTTAGCAACGTCCGTTTTCTTTCATTACTAATGCAATATTTATGAAAAATCAAATTTTTAAAGCAGCCTT
>CAYYRB010000081.1:0-6721 GCA_964473995.1 uncultured Candidatus Competibacteraceae bacterium
CGAGAATGTACGGTTTGGTCATGGTGTTGAACTTGGTTGGTATAAAGGTAGGATTAGGACTAATTTATCCCAAATAATAAATTCAGTTTGTTGCCTACAGTTTAATGGCTTTCTTGAGCAGAACAAAAGCTTCTCAAAAGAGTTAGGCTTTCAAATATTGATTCAATTTGTTTGAAAATGATTTGAAGCCGTTCATTCTTTTGTTTCATCTCACCCCGGTTTTTCGTTTGAAGATAGTGGAGAATCTGCCCGAATACAGGACTTTTATAATAGTCTTCCCTGCCGGTAAATTGCAATATCAGCGTTTTATTCTTCAATATCATTTTTTCCACGCCCAGCTGACGTGCCAAAAGGCGCAGGCGCATCGTTTCGATGAGTTCCTCGGTTTGCTCCGGAACCAGCCCGAAACGGTCACTGAGTCGTTTGTGAAATTCGGTAAGGCCCTCTTCCGTATCCAACGAATCCAACTCTTTATACAAATTGAGCCTTTCGGGAATATTGTCCACGTAATCTGACGGAATCAGGATTTCCAAATCGGTTTCTATGATGCAGTCATCGGTCCACGGCTTGTCTGCGCGTTCATTTTCATCTTTGAATAGTTCGGCAAACTCGTTTTCTTTCAGCTCGGTGATGGTTTCATTCAAAATGCGCTGGTAGGTCTCGTAGCCGATGTCATTGATGAAACCGCTCTGTTCTCCGCCAAACAGATCTCCCGCGCCTCGTATGTCCAAATCGCGCATGGAAATATTGAATCCGCTGCCCAATTCGGAAAACTCCACGATAGCTTTCATCCGTTTTCTAGCCTCTTCGGTCAGTACAGAAAGCGGCGGCGTGATTAGGTAGCAGAAGGCTTTTTTGTTGCTTCTTCCTACACGGCCGCGCAATTGGTGCAGATCGCTCAATCCGAAATTTTGCGCCTGGTTGATGATGATGGTATTGGCGTTGGGTACGTCGAGACCGGCCTCCACGATGGCCGTGGATACGAGCACGTCAAATTCTCCCTCGATAAACTCGAGCATCACGTCCTCCAATTCTTCACCGCCCATCTGTCCATGGGCTATGCGGATTTTCGCCTGCGGTACCAGCCGTTGCACCATTCCGGCTACATCGGCGATATCGCTTACTCGGTTGTGGATGAAGTACACTTGTCCGTTGCGCGAAATCTCATAATGTACCGCATCGCGGATAATCTCCTCATTAAATCCGGCTAATTCGGTCACGATGGGATATCGGTTGGGCGGCGCCGTGCGGATGACGGAAAGATCGCGTGCCCCCATGAGCGAAAATTGCAGTGTGCGGGGAATGGGCGTAGCCGTGAGTGTGAGTGTATCTACGTTGGCTTTCAGCGTTTTCAGTTTGTCTTTTACGGCCACGCCGAACTTTTGCTCTTCATCCACGATCAGCAGCCCCAAATCTTGGAAAGCCACATCTTTGGCTACGATGCGGTGTGTGCCGATGAGTATGTCCGTTTTTCCTTCGCGCAGTTTCTCCAGACTTTCCTTTTGGGCCTTGGCGCTTTTAAACCGGTTGATGTAATCCACCGTCACGGGAAATTCTTTCAAACGGGAAGAAAAGGTTTTGTAATGCTGGAGCGCCAGAATGGTGGTGGGCACCAGAACGGCTACCTGTTTTCCGTCGGTGGCGGCTTTGAAGGCCGCGCGGATGGCTACCTCGGTTTTGCCGAATCCAACGTCTCCGCATACCAAACGGTCCATGGGCCAGGGCTTTTCCATGTCGGCCTTTACGTCGCGGGTGGCTTTGTTTTGGTCGGGCGTATCTTCGTAAATGAAGGATGCTTCGAGTTCGTGCTGCAAATACGTATCGGGGTGGAAGGCAAATCCTCGTTCGGCTTTTCGTTTGGCATATAGTTTAATCAGGTCGAAAGCCATTTCCCTGATCCGTTTTTTTGTTTTGGCCTTGGTGGCCGCCCAGGCGGTTCCTCCCAGCTTGTGCAGTGCGGGAGCCGTACCTTCTTTGCCCGTGTATTTGGCTATGCGGTGCAGGGAATGAATGCTGACGTAGAGCGCATCTTTGTCTTTGTACACCAATTTTACGGCTTCCTGCACCTTTCCGTTGACTTCCGTTTTTTCCAGTCCGGCGAAAATGCCTATTCCGTGATCTATGTGTGTTATAAAATCGCCGGGTTGCAGCGTGCCCAATTCCTTCAGCGTGATGGCCTGTTCTTTGGTAAACTGATTTTTTAGTTTAAACCGCCGGTAACGCTCAAAAATACGGTGGTCGCAATAACAGGCTAAATGCAGCTCACGGCAAATAAAACCTTCGTTTACCGAGCCTTTTACCGGCACAAAAATTTTACTGAACGAATTGGTCTCCTGCGTAGGTTGATTTTTTTTCAGATCATCAAAGATGGCCTCCAACCGTTCAATCTGTTTTTCGGCATCCGAAAGAATGTAGTTGGTCAGACCGTCCTCCCGGTTTTTCTGCAATTGCCGGAGCAGAAGGTCGAAATTTTTATTGATGACGGGTTGGGGTTCGCAGGAAATAAATACCGATCGGTCTGCCTCGCCGGTGTAGTGACCGAAAATCAGCCGGGCAAAACGAGCCTGTTGTTGGGAATATTCTTTTTTTGAAAGATAAAGTGTGGAAGGAGCTGCATGTTTCAGGGGGCTTTTCAAATTTTCAAACTCTTTGTCAGATTTTTTGAAAAAGTCATCAACCAGTTCTTCCAGCCTTTCCGGATCTTGCAAAACCAACATGGTTTCGGGATTGGCATAATCCAAAAAACTTTGTCTGACTTCCTCCTGCTGTTTGGTTTCCAGATTAGGAATGATTTTGGCCACTTCCCGGCTTTCTACCGATAGCTGATCTTCGGGTTTGAATGTACGGATGCTGTATACTTTTTCGCCCTCAAATTCAATCCGAAAGGGTAATTCTTCGGAAAAGGAAAATACATCGATAATGCCGCCCCGCAAAGCAAACTGCCCGGGCTCATACACGAAATCTTCCCGCTCGAAGCCATATTCTAAAAGCACGTCCATCACAAAGTCCGGATCTACGGCTTCTCCTGTTTTTAGGGTCAGGGTGAGTTCGGTTATTTTTTCCCGTGTTACCACTTTTTCGCTCAAGGCTGAGGGGTAGGTGACGATTACATCGGCTTTATTTTCGGCCATTTTTTCCAACACCTCGGTACGCAGCATGATGTTGGCATTATCGGTCTGCTCTTCATGGTAGGCCCTGCGAAAACTGGCCGGATAAAAGAGTACCGTCTTGCCGGGAAGCAGCACTTCCAAATCATTGAAAAAGTAGGCGGCTTCCTCTTTGTCCGGAATCACCACAATCATTTTTCTTCCGCATAGTTCACCTACCGATGCTGTTATAAAGGCGGGTGCCGAACCGGCCGTACCTTTTACCTGCACACTGCGCGCATTGCTCCCGCCTAAAGTATCCCCGATTGCCTTAACCGGCGCGGAGGATGAAAATTCGTGAAGAAGCTGGTGCGGAGCGGAAAACATGTGTATTCAAGAAGCCTCAATATCGTACCTGGGAGAATGTGTAAAACCCTGAACGATCAGTTGATGGTGCTCGTTATAGATGGATTTATTTTTTGTTTGACAGGCTACCCGTATACCGGAAATTTGGGTTTGTTATTCACGATGCTTTCTATGCGTGTCATCACTTCCTCGGTCAGTTTTTCCACCACTTCTGCGGCAGCCAGGTTTTCTTCCAGCTGATGCACTTTGGTCGCACCCAAAATCACGGTGCTCACATTCGGATTTTTCAGGCACCAGGCAATGGCCAGTTTGGGCAGGGATGTACCCAACTCATCCGCCACTTTTTGTAATTCCTGCACTTTTTTCACCATGTTGGCGCCTTCCGATCCTTCAAATTTTTCCTTCAGCCAACTGAGTTCGGGAAGGTTTGTGCGGGTATCGGCAGGCATTCCGTTGTTATACTTTCCGGTGAGCATGCCCGAGGCCAAGGGCGACCATATCGTGGTACCGTACCCGAAATTCCGATACAGGTTGCGGTACTCCAATTCAAACCGATCGCGGTGAAAGAGGTTGTATTGGGGCTGCTCCATGACTGGCGGTACGAGGTGGTTTTCCTTGGCAATGCCGATTGCCTCGGTAATGCGTTGGGCATCCCATTCGCTGGTACCCCAATACAGGATTTTTCCCTGCCGTATCAGATCATTCATGGTAAATACGGTTTCTTCCAGCGGGGTTTCAATGTCGGCGCGATGACAAAAAAACAAATCCAAATAATCCACCTGCAGGCGCTTCAATGCCGCGTGGCAGGCTTCGGTGACGTGCTTGCGGCTCAATCCGCTCTGGTTCGGTAATTTTCCTCCCCAGAATACCTTGCTTGAAACCACGTAGGTATCGCGGTTCCATCCCAATTTTTTCAGGATATTGCCCATCACGATTTCCGATTTCCCGTTGGCATACACTTCGGCGTTGTCAAAAAAGTTTACGCCGGCATCATAGGCTTTTATCATGAGCGCTTCCGCCACATCGTCTCCGATCTGGTTGCCGAAGGTGACCCAGGAACCCAGGGAAAGTCGGCTTACTTTGAGGCCTGAACGGCCCAGATTTTTATATTCCATACTGTTCGTTATGTAATGTGTTTGGTTGTCTCTGCGTCAACAAACGCCGCACAAAGGTAAAGGTTTTCGGGAGCTTCCTTTTTTCTTAGATGTCGGGAGGGTATTCAACTGAGTTTTTTATACTCTTTCATGAGCTCTTCGTATACCTCATCGATATCCGCCGTACATACCTCGCACGGCAAAAATGAACCCGCCACGGGGCGACAGGGAAACAGGACTACTTTGGTATTTTCGATTCCCGTAAGGGCAACCAGCGTAAAAAGTTCTTCCATGGCGGCATCGCCTATGGCCACACATCCGGTGCTTTTTTCTCCACCGTGAATGAAAATGTCCGTTCCGGGTTCGCTGATGCCCGCATCGGCGGCTCTTTTTTTATCTCTTTCGTTTGGGTAATTGAGTTTGAACGACAGATGAAATCGGCTGTTCGGGTTGAGGTATTCCACCGTGTAAACACCTTCGGGCACCTGTAAATCGCCTTCGCGTTGTTTGGGTCCTCTTTTTCCGCTGAGGGCTTTTATGGGATAGGTGTGCAGCCATACGGATTTTCCATTTTTTTCGGCGTACAGGCATAATTCATTTTCCTGTTTGAAAACCGCAATCAGCAGGTTTTTCGGGGGAAATGAAATTCCGGCGGCATCAAAAACGGGTGTTAATTTTTTGCTTGTTTTTGGCAGGCAGGCCTGAATCACCTCCTGCGTTGTTCTCGCGTCCCGGTTTTGTTTTTTTTGTTCGGATTGATGCTCGGACATGCGCCAACGGTTTGTAATGTAAGGTTAATTTTATGCAATCCGGATGGCAATTTTTCCCCGCACTTTTTCCGTTTCGCTTAACGCGTGGGCTTCCGCCATTTTTTCCAAGGGGAAAACATGTTCTACATGCGGCTTCAGTTTTCCCGCTTCACACAAATCGGCCAGACTTTTTAAGTCGGCTGTTTTGGCCGCCACGGGCACAAATTTTCCTTTCCGCCAGGGCGAAAGAATGGATGCGGCATGCATGAGCATGATGGAAAACAAGGGCAATGTGGACACCATGATGCCGTTTGGTTTCAGGCGGGGACGGCAATCAAAGTAGCCGTATTTTCCGGTGGCATCAAAAATAAGGTGGTAGCGTTCTTTATCCAGAGTGAACGGTTGCGTGTCGTAAGGAAGCACCCTGTCGCAGCCCAACTGCATGGCCAGGTCCCGGTTGGACGAATGACATACGCCCGTAACACGGCATCCGGCGGATTTGGCAATCTGCACCGCAAAATGACCGACACCGCCCGTGGCTCCGGCTATCAACACGTCTTTTCCCGGTTTCATGTGGCCTTGTTGGTACAGGGCTTGAAAAGCGGTGGATGCGGCAAGCGGAATGCAGGCTGCTGAAAGAAAATCCAAATTGGCGGGCTTCAGGGCTATGTTGGAAATATCACAGCACACATATTCAGCGTAAGCGCCCGCTTCCCAAATGGCGGAATTAAACCCGAATACCTCGTCTCCTGTTTTGAAAGCGGATACATCCCGGCCGCAAGCGATTATCGTTCCGGCAAAATCGGCTCCCGGTATTTTGGGAAATTTTCGTCCCGAAAGAAAGGAAATACTGCCGGAGCGCATTTTCCAATCCACCGGATTTACGGAGGATGCATGCACCCTGACCAAAACCTGATTTTTTTTCGGTTTGGGCTGGGGGACATCGGTCATTTCAAAAACGGATGGGGGTCCGTAGCAGTTTATCAGGGCGGCTTTCATTTTCTTTGGCGAATTGAAAAATTAGCTTACTTTCGTACAAAGTTCTCAATAAAATGAAGACAAACAGAATTGCCGCCATCCTTCTTGGGCTCACCTTGGTGCTCACCGGGTTTACTTCCTGCAAAAAATGCCTGAAATGCCGGTATGTGGAGGAAGGTACTTTAGTGCCCCGCGAGCGTGAAGATTGCGGAAACCGGGATCAGTTGGATAAATTTAAAAACGACGTCATCAAAGAGGCCAAGGCGTTTGGACTCGTGGAAGATGATGTGCGTTGCGAATACCAGTAATCGGGAATCGCATTATCCACTTCAGGAACCGCTATTTTTTGGGTTCATTTCCTTCAGAATAATTTCTAAGTCTGCCGGGCTGTCCACTGAGCGGCTTTCCAGGTCTGTTTCCCTTAGTTTGATGCGCAGTCCGTTTTCCA
>CAYYRB010000081.1:6821-8002 GCA_964473995.1 uncultured Candidatus Competibacteraceae bacterium
GCCACGAGGTTGATGTGTTCCGGATGTACGAAAGGCTCATCGCCCTGAATGTTGATGACGGCATCGAACGATTGTCCGAACAGTTGTTCCGCCAGTTCAAGGGTTTCCCGGCAACGGTCGGTGCCTGTGGGGTGTTCTGCGGAAGTCATGAGCACGTTTCCGCCGAAATTTTTCACCTCCGCTTCAATCCGTGCATCGTCGGTGGCCACAACCAGCTCTGAAAGGCTTTCTGCGGTGCGGCTTCGTTCCCAAACCCGTTGAATCATGGACTTTCCCGCGATCGAAACCAGCGGTTTTCCCGGAAAACGGGTGCTTGCGTATCGGGCGGGGATGATTCCCAAAATTTTAGCCATGCACAAGTTTACGTTAAAATTTTGGCTATTAAAAAAGTCAACCGACTAATATGTATATTTGAGAAAATTCAAAATGTACATCCCCATGTTTACACGCATCAAATCACTTGTTTCGGCGATGTTGTTATTCGCCTTCATCCTTCCCGTTTCCGCACATGTGGCCAACCGCAAGTTGGCCGAGGACATGCTGGCCAAAATGGCCGTGGTAAAAACATTAAAATACCGTCTGTACAAAAAGGAGCGCCTGGCGGACGGCAAATTTCGTGAATCGGAAATGCAGATTAAGTACCGCAAGGCTCCCTTTGCCTGCTACATTTACATGTATACTCCCGATCCCGGTGTGGAGGTTTTGTACGCCGACGGCGTAAACGGGAATAAGGCCTTCGTGAATCCCAATAAGAAAATTGTGTCGTTCATTGATTTTGATTTTGACCCCATGGGCAAAACGTTGCGCAAGGATGAACACCATACCCTTTTTGAAAACGGATTTGAATACATGCGCGGTATTCTGAAGGCCACCATGAAAATTGCCGATGACGAAGGTAAGTTTGATGAGTATTATAAAATTGACGGAGAGGTTAATTTTAAAGGCCGGCAATGTCATAATGTGATTCTGAATTATCCTACGTTTAAATGGATTGATTACAAAGTACAGGCCGGTGATGATTTGGTGAAGATTGCCCGCAAACTGAACCTGAGCGAGTACATGATTTTAGCCAAAAACAAATTGGGCTGGTACACAAGCGTAAAAGCGGGGCAGGTAATCAAGGTGCCGAACATTTATGCCAAAAAGGTGATATTTTATGTAGATAAGGTAAACCTGATGCC
>CAYYRB010000082.1:0-3245 GCA_964473995.1 uncultured Candidatus Competibacteraceae bacterium
CTGCCGGATAAATTGGCTACCTTTGCCCCCTCAAATGAAGGTT
Source organism: uncultured Candidatus Competibacteraceae bacterium (assembly GCA_964473995.1). Lineage (GTDB taxonomy): Bacteria > Bacteroidota > Bacteroidia > CAIKAF01 > CAIKAF01 > JAKRSD01. Next base: position 44 of record CAYYRB010000082.1, read on the forward strand.
TACCGGGACATACCGCAAATGCCCAACGTGCGCCATGCCGTGGTTACCACAGGCACGTTCGACGGAGTGCATCCCGGCCACCGCACCATCCTTAACCGCCTTCGGCAGACGGCGGAGCGAATCGGAGGCGAAACCGTGCTCATCACGTTTCACCCGCATCCGCGCACGGTACTTCAGCCCGAGTTTACCGACTTGAGACTGCTGAACACCACGGAAGAAAAAGAAGAGCTGCTGGCTCAAACCGGTTTGGACCATCTGCTCATTATTCCCTTTACACACGCATTTTCTCAAATCACGGCGGAGGAATACATACGCACCATTTTGGTGGATACCATAGGAACCGAAAAGCTGGTCATCGGGTATGATCACCGCTTCGGAAGAGGCCGGGGAGGCAGCTTTCGGGAATTGAGCGAACTGGCTCCGGAATACGGATTTGAAGTAGAGGAAATACCGCCCATTGAGGTAGAGGGAGTCACCGTGAGTTCATCAAAAATTCGGCAGGCGCTGACGGCCGGAGAAGTGGATGCCGCCGCGGAATGGCTGGGCTATCGGTACCCGCTCACGGGCAGGGTAGTGGAAGGCGACCGCTTGGGACGCACGTTGGGATTTCCCACCGCCAATCTTTCCATACCCGACCCGCTTAAGCTCATTCCCGGCGACGGTATTTATGCCGTATATGCCGAAACGGAAGGAAAAACCTACCGGGCCATGCTGCACATCGGTCCGCGCCGCACGCTGGACTCGCTTGAACAACGCATAGAGGTTAATTTATTTGATTTTGCGGGTGATCTGTATGGCAAGTCTGTAACTTTACGGTTTGTAAAGCGTTTACGTTCCGAACTTAAGTTTGCGGATTTGGAAAGTCTCACCGCTCAGATGAATATGGATAAATTACATGCAACGGCTTTATTCAGCGAAATTGAAAACTAAGTGGTTCATCGTGCTGCTGGTTTTGTCGGCGGGGTTCCCGTCTTTTGCCCAGCCGGAGGACACCTTTCGTGATGTTCCGGTGTGGACCGATCTGGCCGCCGCATTGGAAAACCCGCGTATCGTGAGGCGGCTTTCATTAACCAAAACCAATTTACGCGCCATTCCTCCCGAGGTATTTGATTTGTATAATTTGGAAGAATTGGATCTGAGTAAAAATCAAATCAAAAATCTGCCGCCCGAAATAAGCCGATTGAAAAAGTTGCGCTTTTTGGATATTTCCAAAAACAAGTTGGAGGAATTGCCCAAGGAAATAGGGGAACTGAACAATCTGGAAATTCTGATGGCGGGCAAAAACAACATCTACCGGCTTCCTGACGAAATCGGAAACTGTTCCGCGTTGGAATCGCTTTCCCTTTGGGACAACAACTTGTCCGGATTACCGGTGAACTTAAAGACGCTTTCCAATCTGAAAGAAGTGGATTTGCGTGTGACGCTGTTCAGCGACGCGGCAAAAGCCATCATCAAAGAGATGCTGCCCGGCGTGAATGTTCAGTTCTCGAACGAATGCAACTGCGGCCCGAACTAGGGAACATTGGCAGAAGGCAATAGTTTGTTTGATTACTACGTTTCACTTCGTGCTCCGCTCCGGTTCTTCTATTTTATTGTTCTTACTGTTCGGAAACTCCACTTTCATTCTCATTCTCGCTCTGGAAAATTCTGCAGCCCTGAGGCTTTCTAAGGGAGGCACCTCAAGGGAAAAGGATATAGATCCTGATACCCGATATTTGATCCTGTTTTAATTTCAAAATTTGAAAATGAGTTAATTTGAAAATGTACCTTTGCTCAAGAAATATTTGGCCTTTTCGGAATGGATAAATTCACCTACACGGGCAATGCAGACCCGTCAGCCATAGACGCTCTCTACCAGATGTATTTGCACAATCCGCAGGATGTAGATGAAAGTTGGCGTCAATTTTTTGAAGGAATTGAATTCAGTCAGAAGCATTTTCCCCAAAAATCCGTTACGGCATCAGCCGGAGCGGGGGCTGAATTTCCCACGGAGTTTAAAGTCATCAACCTGATAACCGCCTACCGTTCCCGCGGACATCTTTTTACCAAAACCAATCCCGTTCGGCAGCGTCGTGTATGGGGTCCTACGCTCGATATTGAAAATTTCGGCCTCACCAAAGCTGACTTGGATACTGAATTTGAGGCGGGCAAAGAAATTGGAATTGGACGTGCAAAACTCAGTGAAATCGTGGCGCATCTGCAAAAAATTTATTGCAGCACCATCGGTTTTGAGTTCATGTATATCCGCGATCCGGAGCAGACCGAATTCATCAAAAGCCGCATTGATGTGTTGAAAAACGGTACCGGCTTTTCCGCAGATCAAAAAAAACAGATTTATACCAAACTCGCCCATGCGGTACAGTTTGAAAAATACCTGAGCAAGAAATTTGTGGGTCAGAAGCGTTTTTCTCTGGAAGGAGGAGAATCGCTCATCCCTGCCTTGGATACCGTGGTGGAAAAAGGAGCCTCACAGGGTGTGGAATCCTTTTTCGTGGGTATGGCCCACCGAGGCAGGCTCAATGTGTTGGCCAACATTTTTGAAAAGCCCTTCGAAGATATTTTCGTAGAATTTGAAGGATATGACGCTGAGGACGAGAACTTTGACGGCGACGTAAAATATCACCTCGGGTTCAACCGCAAAGTAAACACGGACACGGGCAAAGAGGTACTTATCAGCCTGCTGCCCAATCCTTCCCACCTGGAAACGGTAGATGCCGTTACGGAAGGTTTGGCCCGCGCGTTCGCTGATAGGGAATTTAACGGCGATGTCACCAAAATTTGTCCCATTCTCATTCACGGAGATTCTGCCGTAGCCGGTCAGGGCATCGTGTATGAAGTGATTCAGATGGCTGCCTTGGACGGTTACAAAACCGGAGGAACCATTCATATCGTCATCAATAACCAGGTGGGATTCACCACCAACTACACCGAGGCCCGTTCCTCCATTTACTGCACGGATGTGGCAAAAACGACGCTTTCACCGGTTTTCCACGTGAACGGGGATGATCCCGAGGCCATGGTATTTGCCGTGAATCTGGCCATGGAGTTCCGTCAGCGGTTTCAGAAGGATGTGTTCATCGATTTGCTCTGTTACCGAAAATATGGCCACAATGAAGGGGACGAACCCCGCTTTACCCAGCCGCTTCTTTACAAAGCCATCGATAAGCATCCCGACCCGGCGGCTCTTTATGCCCGTAAATTA
>CAYYRB010000082.1:3345-5606 GCA_964473995.1 uncultured Candidatus Competibacteraceae bacterium
TGCTGGCGGAAGGTCATCCCGTGCGGTTGAGCGGTCAGGATTGTGTGCGCGGAACCTTTTCGCATCGCCATGCCATTGTGAAGGCCGAAGATTCAGAGGCGGAATATTGCCCTATGAATAATCTGGGTATGTCTCAGGCCAAATTCACGGTGTATAATTCCCTGCTCAGCGAATATGCCGTGATGGGTTTTGATTACGGGTATGCGATGGGTATGCCCGACGGACTTACGCTTTGGGAAGCCCAGTTCGGCGATTTCGTGAACGGAGCCCAGATTATCATCGATCAATACCTTTCTGCCGCCGAAGATAAATGGAACAACCAGAACGGCCTGGTTCTTCTTCTGCCGCATGGCTATGAAGGTCAGGGTGCCGAGCATTCCAGCGCCCGTTGGGAACGTTTTCTGCAGTTGTGTGCCGAGTTGAATATGCAGGTGGTGAATTGTACCACGCCGGCCAACATGTTTCATGCGCTCCGCCGTCAGCTCAAGCGCCCGTTCCGCAAACCGTTGGTGGTGATGACTCCCAAATCGTTGCTTCGCCATCCGCGCTGTACATCTTCGCTCAGCGAAATGGCATCAGGAAGTTTCACGGAGGTATTTGATGACCTATCCGTAGAAGCCGAACAGGTGGAAAAGGTGATTTTCTGTTCCGGTAAAGTATATTACGATTTGTTGGAACGCCGCGAGCAACTCGGTGATGACGGTACGGCCATTATACGCTTGGAACAGCTGTATCCATTCCCCATGAATCAGATCGTGGATATCCGCGATAAGTACGTGAAAGCCGTAAAATGGCTTTGGGTGCAGGAAGAGCCTGAAAATATGGGCCCGTGGTGGTACATCCGCGGACGGTTTATGCACCGAGCTTTGCGCGATTTGGATTTGGATGTGGTGGCTCAGGCACCCAGCGCGAGTCCGGCTACCGGCTATTACAAAAAGGCCGCCAAACGCCGTGAGGATGTGTTAGATCGGGCATTAGGTAATCTTGCCGCAAAAGAAATCGAATAACAGATAATAAGAATTTAATCCGCATAGCATGTCGTTAGAAGTAACAGTGCCCAGCCCGGGCGAATCGGTAACCGAAGTAGAGATTGCCAACTGGCTGAAAAAGTCGGGCGATTATGTGTTTAAAGACGAGGAAATTTGTGAAATTGATTCGGATAAAGCTACCCTTACCATCAGCGCCGAGGCTTCCGGAAAGTTGGAGGTGTTGGCGGAAGCCGGTTCCAAGGTGAATGTGGGTGATGTGGTAGCCCGCATTGATACGTCTGCAGCGGCTCCCGAAGGCGCTCATGCCCCGGCGGCGGAAGCGCCAAAAGCGGAACCTGCCAAGGTGGAAGCGCCCAAACCCGAGCCGGCAAAGGCCCCCGCACCCGTTGCCGAATCGGGATATGCAAAGGGAACACCTTCACCCGCTGCGGCCAAAATGATGGCTGAACAGAATATTCCGGCAGCCAAGGTGCCCGGAACCGGGCCAGGCGGTCGCATCACCAAACAGGATTTGTTGCAGTTCATGTCGGCCGGATTTGCCAACCAGGCAGCATCCATGAACGGATGGCAAGGCACACGCGAAGAAGAACGCAAGAAAATGACGGCCCTTCGCCGCAAAATTTCGCAGCGCCTCGTCAGCGTAAAAAATGAAACCGCCATGCTCACCACCTTCAACGAGGTAGACATGGGTCCGCTGATGGAAATACGCAAAAAGTACGGGGATAAATTCAAAGAAAAATTCGGGGTGAATCTCGGGTTCATGAGTTTCTTTACCAAGGCCGTAACCGAGGCGCTCTATCATTTTCCCGCGGTGAACAGCATTATCGACGGGGAGGAACAGATTTTTCACGACTACGTGGATGTGGGCATTGCCGTGAGCACACCGAAGGGACTTATGGTTCCCGTAATCCGCAATGCGGAAATGATGATGCTGCACGATATTGAAGGAAAAATAAAAGAATTGGCCATTAAGGCCCGTGATGGAAAATTGTCCGTGGATGAAATGACGGGCGGAACCTTTACCATCACCAACGGCGGTGTGTTCGGTTCCTTGATGTCTACCCCGATTTTGAATCCGCCGCAGAGCGGAATTCTGGGCATGCATAAAATTCAGGATCGGCCTATGGCGGTGAATGGAAAAGTAGAAATCCGCCCCATGATGTATCTGGCGTTCAGTTATGACCACCGTGTGATTGACGGCAAAGAAAGCGTGGGCTTTTTGGTAAAGGTGAAGGAGATGATTGAAAATCCGCAACGCATACTCTTCGGAAG
>CAYYRB010000082.1:5706-7858 GCA_964473995.1 uncultured Candidatus Competibacteraceae bacterium
GCCGTAAACGGAAATACGGATATCGCCGTGGGCAACGTGGTGGGCTCCAACGTGTTTAATACCCTGGGTATTTTGGGACTTGCCGCGCTTATTTATCCCATCGCCGTGCAGCGCAGCACGGTTTGGGCCGAAATTCCCATTTCGCTTCTTGCCGCCGTGGTGCTCATGTTGCTGGCCAATGATTCCTGGATTGATGCGAATTCGGTTAATCTGGTTTCCCGTATGGACGGGTTGATTTTGCTGATTTTTTTCGGATTGTTTATGTACTACACCTTCCGATTTGCCTCCAAACCCAATGAAGATGATGTGGAGCCGGTCAATCTGTTTCCCGTTCCCAAATCGCTTTTTTTGGTGGTTATTGGGCTCGGCGGTTTGGTGGGTGGTGGCCATTTGATGGTCACCGGTGCGGTGGATATTGCGAAAGGTTTCGGTATTTCGGAGGCCATCATCGGCCTTACCATCGTGTCGGTGGGAACCTCCGTACCGGAGTTGGCCACTTCTTTGGTGGCTGCCTACCGTAAAAATTCCGACATCGCCATGGGTAACGTGGTGGGGTCAAACATTTTCAATATCTTTTTTATTTTGGGCAGTTCGGCTTTCGTGGCTCCGCTGCCGTTTCAGCAAGAACTTAATTCGGCCTTGGTCATGTGCATTGTCTCAGCCATACTCCTGTTTTTTTTCATGTTTGTGGGAAAGCCCCGCACGTTGGGTAGGCTTCAAGGGTTTGCTTTTGTTTTGATTTACGCATTCTACACAGCATACCTGATTCTCCAGGCATAGTGATTAGTTCAAGGCATTAGCCAATCGGATCAATACACAGGTTTTATTGCATGAACAGAGGTAATCTGTATTTTTACCGCATGGGTAGATTAGGGATTTCATTTTTGTTTTCGCTTTTTTCGTTGGCGGTGTCGGCTCAAAAGAAATCGTATCCGCCGATTCCGCAGGATGAACAACTGAGTAAAGGCAAAGAAAGTTTCCTTGCGGAAGGGTCCGTTGCCGGAAGGCGGCCCGCCAAACGTCCCAATGTGATTCTCATCGTGGCCGATGATTTGGGCCGTTATGATCTTTCCGTTTATGGTAATTCATTCATACAAACGCCCAACATAGATTCTTTGGCCAAGTCGGGCGCGCTCTTTACCGACGGGTACGCCACAGCCGCCGTGTGCAGCCCCTCACGTGCGGGAATGCTCACGGGGCGATATCAGCAGCGGTTCGGCTACCATGTGCAGCCGCATCAACGCTATCCGAAAAACCGTCTTGAATGGTGGTTTTTTAAGCATTTGGTAAAAACCGGTTATTTGGAACCTGCCTTATTTCAAGCGTTTCCCGCAAAAACGGAATTGCCGAAAGCGGGATTGCCCACATCCGAGCTGGCCCTGTCTGAATTACTAAAAAAATCAGGCTACGCTACGGCTTGGATCGGGAAGTGGCACCTCGGTTATGAAGAGCCCCTTCTTCCCAAGAATTTCGGCTTCGATTACCGCTACGGCTGCTTAGAGGCCTACACGTTATTTGCCGATCCGAAGGATCCTGATGTGGTAAATGCAAGAATCAACGAATTTACCGATAAGGTGATTTGGAAAGGGGCGCGAAAGGGATATTGTGCCATACGGGAGAATGAACAGGAAGTGGACGAAAAAGAATACATTACCTATGCATTTGCCCGCCGGGCGAAACAGTTTATAACAAATCATAAGTCGGAACCCTTTTTTATTTATTTGCCGGTAACTGCCCCGCATACACCGTATCAGGCACCCAAGGATATTTACGATCGCCTTGGCCATATTACCGATCATAACAAACGGGTGTATTACGCCATGATTTTGGCTTTGGATAAAGCGGTAGGCGATATCATAAATCACCTGCGTGAGGAAGGATTGTATGAAAAAACGATGATTATTTTCACCAGCGATAACGGTGCCGCACTGTATTCCGAAACGGTAGATAACAAGCCGCTTGCGGGCGGTAAGATGACTTTTTTTGAGGGCGGAATCAATGTGCCGCTCATCATGCATTATCCGGGTGTTATAAAACCGCGTACCGTGATGGCTCATCCCATAAATTTATGCGATATTTTTCCCACCGTGGCCGCGTTGGCCAATGCACCGCTCCCCGCGGATAGGGAGTATGACGGGGTGTCTCTGCTGCC
>CAYYRB010000083.1:0-7742 GCA_964473995.1 uncultured Candidatus Competibacteraceae bacterium
TGATTTGTTTTTTATTATCAGCATGAAACTGTCAACTTTTTTTAGGCACTATCATCAGTAATTGAAGCAAGTATTAAGTAGCAGGTATCAAGATCATGAACTACTGCCTTTTGCCTACTGCCTTTTGCCTGATAACCGATAACAACCAAACAACCAAACAATCGAACGTCCAAACAATCGAACCCCCGACGACTTAAATCCCTTTTGTCAGATTTCGAACCAATTTGAAATTGCTGAAAAACTGCTTGAGGATGATGCGGATGAACGTGTAACCCGGGATGGCCAGAATCATCCCCGCCATACCGCCAACATTGCCGGCGATGAGCAAAACGATGAACAACTCCAGCGGGTGTGCCTTCACGCTGTTGGAGAAAATGATGGGTTGAAACAAGAGATTGTCCAGCAACTGGGTGATGGAAAAAACCACCAGCATTTTGATGATCAGGGGCATGGTGCCTGTGTAAAAATCAAGGTCCAGGTTATTGGTGATGGCCAGCATGATACCGAAAGCGCCTCCCATGAGCGGTCCAACGTAAGGGATTATATTGAAAAGTCCCGCAGCGAAACCGATGGTGATGGCTAAAGGAAAACTGAGCCCTACAATCAGTGAACCTAACGTCACACAGGTAGTAACCAGCAATATTTGGATGCCTATGCCTACAAAATAGCGGGTAAGCAGATCGCGGCTGTCACGGATGACCTCCCTGACCTGATCTTCATATTTCGTGGGTGTGGCCGACATCACGGCTTTGTAGAAGAGGGTTTGATCGCGCAGAAAAAAGAAGGTAATGAATGAGATGGAAAAAATAGCTATGCCTACTTCGCCCAAGAATCCGAAAACCGTTCCGAACAGATTGCTGAAAGCCGCCAGATTAAAGGCACCTACCACCTGTGAGTTTACATATTCCTCCAGGGATTGATTTCCGGAAAAGCGGATATTATGTTCCTGAAGCCAAAGTACAAAGCGGTCTATAGGCTCCTGCAATGCGCGCAGAATGGCCCCGCTGTCAATCTGTGAAAATCTTTCTACCTGAAAGGCAAGCGCGGGAATGACTACGGCCAAAATACCAATGAGCACGGTCCAAAGGAGAATAAGGGTGATAAGCGCCGCAAGCGAGTTGGGTATCCTGAATCTGCTTATTTTGATTTTTTCGAGTAGGTTTACCACCGGTTTTCCCACGAGCGACAATACCACCGACGCTAATACATATCCCACGATGGCTGCGAAATACCAAAGAATCCAAGCAATAGCCAAAATAGAAATGGCTACCAATACAAAGCGGATTACTCTGGGAAAAGAATAAGGATTCGTGGGATTGACGTTTGTTTCCATCAGAACAAAGGTATGGGAATTAGGATAAAAGAACCAAGAGCCAAGAATGAGAATTAGAACGGAGAATGAGGGCGCCAAGAACGTAAACAGTCTTTTCCCTGATAACAATTAACCGATAATCATTAACAAACCAACAGTTAAACCGTTCCTTGTTTCAATTTTTGAAGTAATCCGGCATCAAGGGTATGTGCCCCTCCGAACGTGAGTACGTTCACCGGCAGTTCCGTTTTGCGGATCATGTCGTGCATCATTTCCACGGGGCTCTCCGACAGGTAGGGATCTTCCGTGCCGTATACGATGTATGATTTTCCTCTGTTCATGAGGTTTCTCAACTCATCCGCAGACATATCATGCGGTACGCCGCCCGCCCATAAAATCAATTTTTCGATGGGTTCAGAACGTTGCTTAAGCCAACGGCAAAGCACCGCCACGCCCTGTGAAAATCCCAGAAAAACGAAACGATCTGCACCGGTTTCTGTTTTTATTTGATCAAACAAGCTATTGAGGTAACTTTCCAGATCCCGGATTTCGGTTTCGCGTTCGTGTTTCGTCATCCAGGATGCACCCACCCGCTCGTATTTCCCCTCCAGATAAAAACGCGACGGAGCCTCGGGTGCAACCACCAGCGTTTCCTCATCTGCAACGGTTTCAAAATGCCGGATAAAATACCGACTCAACTGCCCATATCCGTGCAATACAATCCACACCGTTTTCGGGTTTTTCTTTTGTCCGCATGTAGAATAAAATGCCGTTTTTACGGTGGACAGCGTCAGATTTTCCATGGCGCAAAAGTAAACTATCCCGGCGGAATGTGAATTTGTGCCCCTTGCCTCGCCTTAATCCTCCGGTTAGGTTACCTTTGCAAAAAATCAACATAAAACGCAGGTGATGAAAATACAATCCATAACGACTGTTTCAGATAAAGATACCCTTGTTCTTCTGGTCGGCCCATCCTCCTTTAAGCCTTCCGTCGCGGGCCTCAAAGGCAAAATGGCCGAAACGGCATCTTCGCGGCTGAAAGAGGCCAAAGAGCCCGTGGTGTTTGATGAGCTCACGCGTTACATTATTTTGGTTCCGGTTCCTGCGGCAGATGACCGCACCCTGTTTTTGGAAGGACTCAGAAAATCGGGGCAGTCTGTTCAATCGATAGTGAAATCAAAAAAACAGAGCAGCGTACAGGTGGTTGATGTGGCTGCAGGATCGGCCGGTCTTATGGCTTTCTGTGAGGGTCTTGTGCTCTCCTCCTACTCGTTTACCAAATATTTTTCCGATCCCAAGGCCAAGGAAACCTATCCTACGGTTTTGAAAATTAAGGGCGATGCCAATCTGAATGAATTAAAAGTGCTCACGGATGCCGTTTTTCTTACCCGAAATCTGGTCAATGAGCCCTACATGTATCTGGGCACGGGCGATTTGGCGAATAAAGCCGTAGAGGTGGGTAAAAACTTTGGCATCAAGGTGGAGGTCTTTACCAAAAAGAAAATTGAATCACTGAAGATGGGCGGTCTTTTGGCCGTAAACCGGGCAAGCAAAGATGATCCCGCATTCATCGTGATGGAATATAAGCCCAAAGGAGCCGCCAATGCAAAGCCCTTGGTACTTGTGGGTAAAGGTGTGGTTTATGATACTGGAGGGGCCAGTTTGAAATCATCGGCCGGAATGACGACCATGAAATGCGATATGGCCGGAGCAGCAGCTGTAATAGGCGCTTTGCAGGCTTTTGCCGGCGGTAAACTGCCCGTTTATACAGTGGGGCTTATTCCCGTAACGGATAACCTGATTGATGCCCATTCGGTGGTACCGGGTGATGTTATTACCATGTCGAGCGGGAAAACGGTGGAAATTCTCAATACTGATGCGGAAGGACGTTTGATTTTGGCTGATGCGCTTCATTATGCCAAAAAATATGATCCCGAGTTGGTGATTGATCTGGCTACCCTAACGGGTGCGGCCGCGCGCGCCATAGGCGAATTTGGCATTGCTGCGCATGAGGTAAATTCGGCACATTACAAATTCGCCCTGGAAGATGCCGGAGCAGAGGTTTATGAACGTTTAGTCTGGTTTCCCATGTGGGATGAATATGGGGATATGATTAAAAGTGATGTGGCCGATATCAAAAACTTGGGTGGGGCAGATGCCGGTATGATCACCGCCGCCAAATTTCTGCAGCACTTTACCGATTATCCTTGGATTCATTTGGATATAGCCGGCCCCGCGTTTTTGGAAAGATCCATCAGCTACAGGGGAAAGGGCGGAACAGGAGTGGGCGTAAGGCTTTTGTATACCTTTGCCGCCCATTATTTTCTGGGTGAAAAAAGCACTTCCAAAAAAGGCAAAAAATGACGAAAGAAGCAGTAAAGTCGGTTGGAACGATGAAGGTGGGCATTACGGCGGGTGATATTTTCGGTACCGGTCCGGAGCTCATCATCAAGGCGCTTTCAGACAGTCGGATTACCGAGTTATTTACGCCAGTGGTATTTTGTTCTTCCCGGGTATTGTCTTTCTACCGCAAACTCATCGAAGGGCATCAGGAGTTTAATTATACCAAAACCACGGATGACCGCATCATTCCCGGCAAGATAAACCTCATCAACGTATGGGAAGGTGAGGTGCACATAGAGCCCGGGGTGCGCAGTGCCGAAGGCGGAAAGTATGCACTGATGGCGTTGGAGGCAGCTACCCGTGCGCTCTCGGAAAATAAGATTGATGTGTTGGTTACCGGGCCTTTGGATAAGGCACTGGTGGAGGCATCGGGTGCTCCGTTTACGGGGCATACAGAATACCTGGGTGAGCATTTCGGAGCGGAGCCGTTGATGATTCTTACCGGCGAGCGGTTGCGGGTGGCTCTGGTCACCGGGCATAAAGCCTTGAAGGATGTGTCTGCCTTGCTGTCGGCTGACCGTATTTTTACCAAAATTCAGCTGTTGGAGAAATCCATGATCCGTGATTTCGGAATACGGAAACCTAAAATTGCCGTGCTCGGGTTGAATCCGCATGCGGGTGATGACGGGCTTTTTGGAAATGAAGAAAAGGAATTTATCGCGCCTGGAATAAAAAAAGCCACGGATAAAGGCATACTGGTACACGGGCCTTTTGCGGCCGACGGATTTTTCGGATCGGGTGCTTTTGCACGGTATGATGCCGTATTGGCCATGTATCACGATCAGGGACTCATTCCGTTTAAGACGATAGCCGGTTGGGAAGGTGTCAACTTTACGGCAAATCTGCCCGTGGTAAGAACCTCACCCGATCATGGACCCGCGTTTGATAAGGCGGGAAAAGACTGTGCCGATGAGACCTCTTTTCGCAATGCGCTTTATTTGGCCGTGGATATCCGCCGTCGGCGGGATGAATACGGGGAAATATCAGCCAATCCCTTGCGAATTATGAGCATGGAGGATCTTAATAATTTGAAATAGAACAATATAGGGTTAAAAATCGGACTTAGAGACAGGGAAAAACAAGCTAAATTTTTTTCTTTTCCCTGATAGTTTTATCTTTGCACCCCTCTGTATGAAAAAGTTGAATGAATACGTTGTTCAGTTTGAAGGTTTAAAAACGGGTTCGCATCACTTTGATTGGGAGGTGAATGAAAAGTTCTTTGAAGATTTCGGAGACGTGGAATTCGGTCGGGGCAAGTTTCATGTAGAACTTGACTTGCAGAAAGAGAATACCATGCTCATACTGAACTTTCACATTCAGGGTAATTTTCCCTGTTCCTGCGATTTGTGTCTTGAAGAAATTCAGATGCCCGTGGAGCACGAAGATCGCCTTATCGTTAAGTTTGGTTCCGGAGACGAAGAGCCGGATGCGGAAATTATTTTTTTACGGCACGGGGAATATGAAATTGACCTCCGTCAGCCTATTTATGAAATCATTGCCACATCCGTACCCTTCCGCCGAACTTGTGCCGACGTAGGTAAAACCTGTGATCCCGAAATGCTCCAACGCATCGGGCAACCTCATGAAACCACTACGGAAAGTGAAAGCCCGGCGGAGGAGGGAGAATCTCCGTGGGATATTCTGAAATCATTGAAAAACAAGGAAAAGAAGTAAATAACAGTTTAAAATAAAGTACAATGCCAAATCCGAAGCGCAGACATTCGAAAACACGCAGTAAATCGCGCAGAACGCATTACAAAGCCACTGCCCCTACGCTGGCCAAATGCAACGTTACCGGAGTGGTTCACCGCATGCACCGTGCTTACGAGGTTGATGGAAACCTCTTTTATAACGGAAAATTGTTGGTTGAAGCCAAAACCGAAGCGTAACATTGCGTGGAGGGAACATGGAACATAGGGCTCGATGTTTCCGGCGGTGATTTTGCTCCCGGTTGCAATTTTGACGGCGCCGCCGCCGCTCTGAGCGAATACGCGGGCAGGTTGCATCTCACGTTGTTCGGACCCGAAGAAGACATCCGTTCGGGCATGTCCGATCGGGGTGTGGATTCTTCCCTTTACACCGTGGTAGACGCTCCGGAAACCATCGAAATGGGCGAATCGCCCATGAGGGCTTTTATGACCAAGCCCAAATCCAGTATTGCCATAGGCTTCCGTTGGCTTCAGGAGGATAAAATTCACGGATTTGCCAGTGCGGGAAGCACAGGGGCCATGTTCGGTGCGGCCGTCATTACTCTGGGAACCGTGGTGGAAAATATCCGCCCCTGTCTCATGACCTACGTGCCTAAATTGTCAGGACGCGACGGAATTATTCTCGATATCGGCGCCTCGGCCGATTCCAAACCTGAAAATTTATATCAGTTTGCCGTGCTTGGAAATTCTTTTGCCAAGCACATTTTGCATATTTCAGATCCCAAAGTAGGGTTGCTCAATATAGGTGAAGAACCTGAAAAAGGAAACGAGCTTACCAAGGCCGCCTATAAACTGATGGACGGTTCTGCCGACTTTAATTTTGTGGGCAATGTGGAAGGCCACGACATCGTGCATGAAAAGGCCGACGTGATTGTATGCAACGGTTTTACCGGGAATGTGGTCGTGAAATACAGTGAATCTTGGTATCATATCTGCCGTAATTTCGGATTGAATAATGATTTTTTGGAGCGTTTCAATTTTGAAAATCAAGGCGGTTCTCCCGTCTTGGGAGTGAACGGTGCGGTTGTCATCGGGCATGGAATCAGCAACGGAAAAGCCATCAAAAACATGATCCGCATGACTGTGGACATGGTTGATAATATGCTCGCGCAACGGATTAAAGAAGCGCTTACCCCGCATGAATAGAATGGTTGCCGCCATAACGGGTGTTCAGGGATATGTACCCGATTACATATTGACCAATGAAGAACTTTCCCGCATGGTGGACACCAACCCCGATTGGATTACAACCCGCACGGGCATAAAAGAGCGTCGCATTCTAAAAGGACATCTCGGTACTTCGTTCATGGCCGTGCAGGCCGTAAACGGCTTATTGGCTAAAACGGGCACCAAGGCCGAAGATATCGATTTGTTGATCGTGGGTACCGTTACCCCGGATTTCACGTTCCCCTCCACCGCCAATTTGGTGGCTGCCGAAACGGGGTGCGTAAATTCATTCAGTTACGACATCAATGCCGCCTGCTCGGGTTTTCTGTATTCGCTGATTGCGGGTGCGCAGCACATCGAGTCGGGGCGTTATAAAAAGGTAATCGTGGTGGGGGCCGATAAAATGTCGTCCATCATGGATTATGGAGACCGCTCCACCTGTGTTATTTTCGGAGACGGTGCGGGTGCCGTTTTGTTGGAGCCTTCATCCGATGGAAACGGCATCGTGGATTTTATTCTGAAAAGCGACGGAACAGGCTGTAAATACCTGCACAAAAAGGCAGGCGGCTCGGTGAATCCTTCCAATCCGCGAAATGTTTACGGAAATGACCACTTTGTGTATCAGGAAGGGCAGGCTGTGTTCAAATTTGCCGTGGTGAATATGGCCCAGATATCCTACGATATTATGGAAAGAAACGGCTTGACCAACGAAACCGTAAACTGGCTGGTTCCTCACCAGGCCAACAAGCGCATCATTGATGCCACTGCTGAGCGCATGGGGCTTTCCGCAGATAAAGTTATGCTAAACATAGACCGCTACGGAAACACCACCGCAGGAACCATCCCTCTTTGCCTTTGGGATTATGAGCCGCACCTGCGCAAGGGCGATAACCTGATTTTATCTGCATTCGGAGGAGGCTTTACCTGGGGAGCCATATACATTCGCTGGGCCTTCGACGGAAAATAACCGGTGAAATACTGATTCAAGAGCATCAGTCAACTCGCTAAGAGATCAGGCAAGCATCCCTTCAAGCAATTTACAATGTTCTGATCGCTTGATACAACTACGGGCTAATAATGAAAAGCGGTAAACTACGTCTGTCTTATTATTTGCCTTTTGATTTGTTTTCCATCATTTTTAAGCCATAGTT
>CAYYRB010000084.1:0-1691 GCA_964473995.1 uncultured Candidatus Competibacteraceae bacterium
CAGTAAAATAACATGGAGGTAAATCCGTTTGTGAGCCTGATGTATTCCTTGAGCCGTACCTGTTTTTTTGTCTTGACTTTTTCGGCTGTGCCGTTTTCCCTGTTTGCCCAGATTGGCGGGGGTACCGCTGCGGGTTTTCTACGTCTGCCATTTTCAGCCAGGGCTGAAGCCTTGGGTGGCAGGGCTTACTCCGTGTTGGACAATGATGTTTCGCTGGCCTTTCAAAATCCGGCCATGCTTACCGATCTCATGCATCACCGGGCCTCGTTCACGTATGTCAATCATTTCGGCACCAACATGGGCGCCGTTTCTTACGCACGCACCTTGCAAAAGTCGAAAGTGAATGTGTGGGGCGGTATGCACTTCATCGATTACGGAAAATTTACCCAAGCCGATGAAACGGGAGCCATAACGGGCAATTTTTCGGTAGGGGAATATGCCTTGTCGGGCGGAGCGTCCCGCGCTTTCGGCAAATACTTTAATGTGGGGGTCAATGCCCGTTTTTATTTTTCGCACATGGCCGATTTATTTTCCATGGGTGCGGGAATGGATCTGGGCGCGGCCTACATCAGCAAGAAGAAATTGTTTGTGACCTCGGTGGTGGTCAGAAACATCGGAGCCCAATGGGTTTCTTACACTGCGGGAAATCGGGAACCCATAATTCCCGAGGTAAGCGTGGCGGCCACCTATGATTTTGATAAACTGCCTCTGCGACTGACCATCGTATGCCACAACCTGCAAACGCCCGACATGTCGTACCGGGATTCCGCGCAGCTTGCGCAGACCGATTTGGCGGGAGAGCCCATTTCCAAAGGACCTACGCTGGCTTCCAAAATCATGAGTCATTTCAGTTTCGGGGCCGAACTCTCTCCGTTTAAGCGTGCTATTTCCCTGCGTGTGGGGTATAATCTGCAACGCCGCTACGAACTGAAACCGGGAGTAAGAGGCAGGGCCGTGGGACTTAGTTATGGTATCGGCGTGCGGATTCACCGATTTGAGTTGAATTTTTCGCGCGCCGAATACTTCATCACGGGCGCGTCGCCCAACACGCTTACGTTAAACATCAACCTGGGCGAACACAAAAAACGGGAAAAGAAAACGAAATCCGCGAAGTAACCGGATTACTTCAAAAAGCGCCTTACAATCCAGATCAACACGATCATAAAGGTAAAGGAGCCCACCACGATCAGTATTTTTTGTTGACTATCCGCATAGCGGATGGCACGGTTTTGATCAATCACGGTTAAATCCTGCTCCAGCACTTTTTTAGCGGCCTCGGGCTCCAGGAAAAAAGCGGGCGGCATGTTTCGGCGCAGCCACAGCAGCTCTTCTTCAAAGCTCATTTCGTTGTAGAGTGTGTACGCATCCTTCTTAGAATCGGCCGGTTTGGGACGGTTGCGTTCGCAATAGGTAACCCGGAAATTTTTTCCCGCGGAATCGGTATGGATGAAAAGCAGCCATTCCTGCCCTTTTTCAAAAGGCATGCGGCAAGCCGACGAACAGTCGTGCGTAATGTCGGCCACGCGGGGCATTTTTTGTCCTTTGAAGAGCTCCAAACCCTCAAAACGGGTCTGGCTTTCCTTGCCCGAACAGGGGAAAGGTAATTCCACCCGGGCCCGCATGATGACATCGAAGGAGTCGGTTTTGGCTTTGGTGAGTTTTCCGGGATGCAGCGGACAATCGCAGGCGAA
>CAYYRB010000084.1:1791-7706 GCA_964473995.1 uncultured Candidatus Competibacteraceae bacterium
AGTCGGTTTTGGCTTTGGTGAGTTTTCCGGGATGCAGCGGACAATCGCAGGCGAATGTTTGAAGGAAACTTACTAAAAACAGCAGCGGCAGTATGGTGAGGGTTTTCATGGATTCATCAGAGATTCAGCGGACATCCGTTTCAAAAAATCCAGCGCTTTTTCCATGTCGGCATGCAGGTAGGTATCCTCGGCCGTGTGAGCCAATGTTTTCCTAAATTCGGACAGCAGCTTGGAAAGGGCGGGTGATTGTGCCGTTTTGTCGCGGAATTCCAAAGCCCGTGCCGCGGTCATCAATTCAAAGGCCAAAATACGTTCTGTATTTTCAAAAACCTGCAGGCATTTTACGGCCGCATTGGCGCCCATACTCACATGGTCTTCCTGTCCGTTGCTGCTTTCCAGGCTGTCTGCCGAGGCAGGCGTACAGAGCTGTTTGTTTTTTGAGGCAATGGAGGCCGCCGTGTATTGCAGAATCATGTACCCTGAATGCAGCCCCGCATCCTCTGCCAGGAAGGGGGGGAGTCCGCGCTTGCCCGAAAGCAGACGGAAAATCCGTCGCTCGGAAATGCTGCCCATTTCGGCCAGGGCGATGCACAAGGCATCCAACTGAATGGCGAGCGGTTGGCCGTGGAAATTACCGCCCGAAATGATTTTGTCCTGCTCGGGGAAAATGAGCGGATTGTCGCTCACCGAGTCATTTTCCGTATGAAAGACTGATTCGGCCTGACGGATGATATCCGCAGATGCCCCCATCACCTGCGGAATGCAACGGAAGGAATAGGGATCCTGCACCTCTTTGTTTTCGATATCCTCAATAAGGCGGCTGCCCGAAACCCACCTGCGCATGGTTTCTGCCGCACGGAGTTGTCCTTTGTGGGGCCGCACTTCATGAATGGAAGCATCGAAGGCTTCGGGTCTTCCGGCAAATGCCTCCAGCGACAGGGCCGAAACGGCCATGGCTTTTTCCCAAAGTTCTTCTGCGGAGGCCGTGATCCAATTTCCGAAAGCGCCCATAAACTGGGTGCCGTTCAGCAGAGCCAGGCCTTCCTTGGCTCCGAGTGTGATCGGACTGAGTCCTTCGGCTTTCAGTGCCTGAGCCGAAGGCATTTTTTTTCCTTGGTAATAGACCATGCCTTCGCCCAAAAGTGGAAGCGAAAGGTGGGCCAAAGGAGCCAGATCGCCCGACGCACCTAAAGAACCCATTTCATACACCACGGGCAAAATATCCCGGTTGTATAATTCACAGAGCATCTGTACGGTTTCCGGTTTCACGCCCGAATGACCCAAACTGAGATTTTGGATTTTTAAAATCAGCATGGCTTTTACGAGGGGGAGAGGAATTTCGGGCCCCGCTCCACAGGCATGCGAAAGAACGATGTTGCGCTGCAGGTTTTCCAACTCATTTTCCGGGATGACGGTATTGCACAACGCCCCGAAGCCCGTATTGATGCCGTAAAACGCTTTCTTTTCCCGTTGCAGTTTGGATTCCAGGTATTCCCTGCACCGCGTGATTTTTTGCAGGGCATCCGCCGATAGACGGATTGGCCGCCCGCTGCGGACTAACTCCAAAACCTGTCGGGGACTGATTGATTGCTCTATATGAAATGCTTCCATGAAATGGGGATCTTTGCTTTGGTTAGGATTCGCTCCTCAGAAATTGTGTCAATTCAGACGCGGGCATCGTGCGTTTTTCGCCTGAGGCTAAGTGCTTGAGGGATACGGTGCCCTGTTTCAGTTCGTCGGAACCGAGAATGACGACCCATTCGGCCCCTCTCTTTTCGGCGTATTCAAACTGCTTAGGTATTTTTTGCGTATCGGGATAGAGTTCACAGGAAATGCCGGATTGCCTCAAATGTTGGGCTATTTTCAGGCTTTGCGCGGCTTCGTCCGTTCCCATATTCATGAATAGCACACGCAGGCTGCGACTGAGAGAATCGGGGAAAAGGTGCAGTTCTTCCATCACGTCGTAAATGCGGTCGGCCCCGAAGGAAATGCCCACACCCGAAATGCCTTCCAAACCGAAAATACCCGTGAGGTTATCGTAGCGTCCGCCTCCACATATGCTGCCCATCTGCACGCCCTGCGCTTTCACTTCAAAAATGGCTCCGGTGTAATAATCGATTCCGCGGGCGAGGGACAAGTCGAGTTCCAATTCGGCACGTTTCAGTCCGCCGGCTTTTGCCTGATGGAGTACCCATTCGGTTTCTTCGATTCCTTTTTTGCCCATTTCGGAGGTAGCCAATCCACTTTTCAGGAATTGGATTTTTTCTTCGGGCGTGCCCTGAAAACAGGCCATATCCATGGCTGAGCGGGCTTCCTTTTCAGAAAATCCTCTGCCCAGAAGTTCTTCCGTCACTTTTTCGCGGCCTATCTTATCCAGCTTGTCCAATGCAATCAGAAAGGAGGGGAGACGGTCGCCGATGCCGGTGACTTCGGCCATGCCGGCCAGTATTTTGCGGTTGTTGATTTTAATGGTGAAGGCAGGCAGACCGAGGCGGGTGAGCACATCATCAAAAATAAGTACGAGTTCCGTTTCATTCCAGAGGCTGTCCGATCCGATGATATCGGCATCGCATTGGTAAAATTCCCGGTAGCGGCCTTTTTGGGGTTTATCGGCACGCCATACGGGCTGTATCTGGTATCGCTTGAAGGGTAATTTGATGTCGTTTCGGTGCTGCACCACATAGCGGGCAAAGGGAACGGTCAAATCATAACGTAGCGCTTTTTCCGTGATTTCGTGCGAAAGTCCCGAGGCGGTGTAATCGGTGATGTTTTTTTTCAGTCCGTTGAGAAAATCACCGCTGTTGAGGATTTTAAAAATAAGCCGGTCGCCTTCTTCGCCGTATTTGCCCGTAAGGGTTTCCAAATTTTCCATGGCGGGTGTTTCCAGCGGACGGAAGCCGTGCAGTTCAAACACCTGACGGATGGTTTGAAAAATATGGTTCCGCTTGGTGAGTTCTTCGGGAGAGAAGTCGCGTGTGCCTTTCGGGGTGGACGCCGTAATCTTTGCCATGTCCTTTATTTGGTGCCCAAAGATAAGGAAAGCCGGTGGGAAAGTTTTTTTGAAGGAATAAGGGCTTTTTGCACTCGGGGAAATGGGCAGGAAACTACCTTTGCCCTGATGACCTTGTTTTTCAACGATACCATTCAGTTTCCGATTACGCCGCTTTCGGAAGAGGAGGCGCATCACGGCATCCGCGTACTACGGCTGCGCCACGGTGCCACGGTTTGGCTCACCGATGGGAAAGGTGAGATATATGAAGGAACCTTTCGGATACAGGGAAGCCGTAATGCGGATGTAGCATTGAAGACCGATCCGGTGAAGGTAGGCCGTCGGGAGTTTTCGGTGTGTATGGCGGTAGCCCCGCTTAAATCGAACGACCGCTTTGAATGGTTTTTGGAAAAGGCCACGGAATTGGGCGTGGCTGAAATCATTCCCATACTCTGCGAACACGGAGAACGGGTAAAGTGCAACATGGAGCGTTGGGAGCGTGTAATTCTGGCCGCGGTAAAGCAATCCATGAATCCATTTAAACCGGTTTTGCGGGAGCCGGTTTTGTTTTCCGAATTCCTCGCTTCCAACACCCGAAAAACCTATTTTGCTCATTGCGCCGAAGGAGAAAAAACGCCTCTGGCAAAAGTGTTGGGGATGGAGAAGGAGATCTGTATCTGTATAGGTCCTGAGGGGGATTTTTCTTCCGCCGAAATTCAGCTTGCACAGGGTGCCGGATATTTGCCGGTGTCGCTCGGTGATCTCCGCTTGCGCACCGAAACGGCCGCGCTTACGGCTTTGGTGCTGGCCGTTCAGCCCCGTTGATAAAGGGGTTTTCGCTTTTAGGTTCAGGGTGAAAATTTATTTTTTGTACGTTTTTTTGGATTGTATGATTCAATAATTTACTTTTGCACTCCCAATTTAAACGAAACGAGTTATGGCCAAAGTTTGTGTTATCACCGGTAAAGGATTGCAAAGAGGAAACCGTGTTTCCCATTCCAACATTAAAACCAAGCGTGTATTCAACCCGAATCTGCAGGTGAAGAAATTTTGGTATGCTGAAGCAAACACCTGGGTTACGATGAAGGTGACAGCCCACGGCATGCGCATCATCAACAAAATCGGAATTCACGAGGCTCTCCGTCGCTCTGCTGAAAAGGGCATTATTTAATCAACAAAAAGTATTCATAGAAATAACATGAGGCGTTTCTCCGAAAGGGGAAGCGCCTTTTTGATTGTAAGTAACTAATGTGATAAGTCATGCATTCTTCTTCTGAAAACGAAACATCCTTTCAGTCATTGGCTAATGGGATTGAAAACCCCTTTATCGCCGTGGCTCAAAGCGGTAAAAGCTCCTTTGGATGGTTTCTGCTCGGCGCGTTGATCATTCTCTTTTTCTTTTTACTCGGGCAAGCCCCCTTGAGCTTGGCTTTGCTCGTTTTTGCCCAACTTAACGGTTTACAGCCGGAAACCCTGACTGAGGTGTCGGCCGTAATGGATGCCGGTTTCAGCAGGAATTTGTTTTTGGTTTTGGCCATATCGGCGTTCATGATCGGTTTGGCGGGTATTTTCCTCGTCATCCGTTTCATTCATCTTCGCCCGTTCCGCACGCTGATTACGCCCTACAAAGCCATCCGCTGGAATCGTGTTGTAATCGGATTCGGCGTTTATTTTTTGCTCACCCTCGGTATTGAAGGACTGTTTTACTTTTTGGATTCAGACAATTATGTATTCCGGTTTCATCCGTTGAATTTTATTGTTTTACTGCTCGTTTCCATTTTTTTATTGCCTTTTCAAACCTCTTTTGAGGAAATCTTTTTCAGAGGATATCTGATGCAGGGCATCGGGTTGCTGTTTGGCCGAACATGGCCCGCACTGTTGATTACCTCGCTTTTATTTGCCCTGATGCACAGCTGGAACCCCGAAGTGGAAAAATTCGGATTCTGGGTGATGTTTCCTTATTACTTCGGATTTGGCCTCTTGCTCGGATTTATTACGTTAAAAGATAAATCGTTGGAAATTGCTTTGGGGGTTCATGCGGCCAACAACATGTTCAGTTCTCTTTTTATTACCTTTCAGGGAAGTGCGTTGGAAACGGATGCTCTGTTTTTGCAAAAGCAGATGGATCCGGCAGCCACGATGCCGTTCTATTTACTGGCCATGTTTGTCTTCCTTTTACTTATTTCATTGGTTTTCGGTTGGTGGAAAAAGTCCGAAAGCACTTTTTCTGCTGATACCGAGGAATAATTTTTCGTTACATTCGTTTCATTAAAGTAAAGTAGGGTAATATGCCGTTTTCCGTCCGTCAATTTTTGGTTTCTGCGGGTGTTCTTTTCTCGTTTTTTTCGCTTTCGGCTCAGGTTTCTGATGATATGTTCGACAGAACCGATATTCCCAGCAGAGCTCCGGAATACCGCGTAAATGTGTTGATTTCTCCCAGTGTGCCGATTATGCTCAGCAACAGAGTACAACGGGAAGCCTTCCGTGGACTCATTGCTTCCGATTTGTTGGTGAATGTAAAAACAGTCAAAGGGTTTCACATCGGTTTCGGTGGTCAGTACGCCGCTTTCCAATCCCGGAATCCGAATGATTTCAAAATTAAAAACAGGGATATCGTTCAGCACCATTTTACTCCCGGAATCAGCCTTGGGTATGAGTTTCGTTTTAAAAATGATCAGCGATTTTCTTTTTATCCCTCTCTATTCGCAGGTTATGGAATTAACTATATCTCGGGGTTACGAAACGGGCTGGATACTACATTTTACTTAGGTGCGAAAAATACGTACTTGGCGGGAAATTTCATGGTATCTCCGCAAATCGCTTTTTACATGCACATGGGGGAAGAGTTACAGTCTACCATCGGATTTTTTATTGCTGCCAACGTGTTTGGGTATGAATTGAAGAAATCCCACATCTACCTCACGGA
>CAYYRB010000085.1:0-7696 GCA_964473995.1 uncultured Candidatus Competibacteraceae bacterium
ACCCATCCGTTGAAATCATTCAGTAAAAATCCGTCCCTGTCCGTTACGGTTCCACGTACTTTGATAATCTGCGTTGCCCTCAGGGTATCAATTTCTTCATCGTCTGCATTGAGCACCTGGGTGGTATTTACCTTAAATTCGGGGTAGGCCAGTTGCAGGGCAGGATCTCCGAAAAGCAGCAGCAGGGGCTGTATTCCCCATACGCCTCCTGAATTATTTTTTCCGTTGCGCACGATATCGCCCAGACGCGGCATCTGTCCGGTGGCCGTATCACGCGTGAACACGGCATTCATGTAGGCCATGCTTTGGGATTGGGATGGGGCTATGGGCCGCGAAGTGGAAATGAGTGCGATGCCTCCTCCGTCGGGTTTCATGAGCACGTATTCACCTGCTGAAACAAAATGGGGGTCATCAAACCGGGTAAATGTACAGGTGGCCGTGATCCAAAGCGGAAGATTGTTCAGGGTGTTCCATTTGTCCACATCGTTTATTTGCATCAGGCGTTCTTTGGTTATGCCAAGCTCTCCGCCGTGCCCAACATAGTTCAGCATCAGGTTGCCCCGGTTCATTTTATCGAGCAGGGCTTTTTCTGCGTCGGGATAGCGCTGCCCGGCGGTTATTACCTGATCAAAAGCATCTAGGTAAAGTTTATCTACGTTGTATTCCGGAAATTTGGTGCGCGCAATATTATCCAGCGCTTCATTGATGGGAACAAAAAAAGCATCCGGATTCAGCACGTCCTCATCATCGGCCACCAGAAGTACCCGGTTTCTCCAGTCGGCCATGCATTCGGGAGCTGATGCATAATGGATGAATTTATCTACCATGCCTTTGGCCTCCGCCGGAGTCCTTACCAAAATGCGCCCTATGCCGATTTGCAGAAAATCGGGCAGAAAGCTTCCGTTGTCGCCTCCACGGTCTACCGACATTATACCGAAATAATCGTCGGTAGAGAAAGTAGCCCCGCCCTGGCTGTACGAATTAAATGTCTGCCAGGAGGGCACAAAGTCGGTGTTGATGTTGATTCTTGTTCCCGCGCTGTCTTTATAGGAGCGGTTCAGATAGGTTTTGGGATCGTATGAGGCATCACCGAAAAGAGTCAGATAACGGGGCATGGGATGAAGCCCGTCGTTTTTACGTTGCCAAAACATGCGGACAAAATTTCTTACTGCGGTGGGGTCGGGAGTTCCTGAGGCAAATTCATCAAAAATCTGCCTCGTGGTTACCACATGAAAGGTTATGCCGTCGCGGTCTTTGTGAAATTGCGCCAGCCGTTTGGCTTCATTAAAAAAGATCGGATGGGTAACCACCAGATTGTCTGCATAGCCCAATCCGTGAAGGTTTTGGTTGTTTACTCTGCCCATCAGGGCAGGTCTCAGATAATCAGATCCGGTAAATACGATAAAGCGCCTGAGTAAATCACCCGGGGCTGAAAATGCACCGTTGGTGTGTTGAATTTTTTTCGGATTCAGGTAATCGGTCACATCCCAAATCTGAGTGCCCTGGGCATTATTAACGGCGTAGGATGTCAATGTGTTTCCCAGCGAGTGCTTATCCGAAAAGTGCATCTGACTTCCCACTCTGGCGGGAAACCGTCTTCCGTTTATTTCGATGAAATCAAGCCAGGATTCCAGGCCCTGTGAGGTGGGACTGCTGCGGCTGATGTTGATTTGGAAGGAGGGAGATGAGGTAAACAGGCTGAATGTATTTTCTCCATCCACCGAATAATTACATTCCGGGCAGGTGGAGCCAACCGAAACCGAACCGGCATTCTGCCCGTTAACGGCAACGGAGAAAGAGGAACTGCAGCTGAAACAGCGGGCCGACATCATCACGCGAACCCGGGTCGCGCTGTCGGGGATGAATCCGCCGGGCACTATGCCCGAAACAGAGTGGGAGGTAACGAAACGAAAATCTTTCCAAAACCAGCGCCTGCCCGAATCGATGAGGTTCAGACTATCATTTTCAATGATGGTAAAATCATCGAATGAGCCCGAAACATAGTCAGGTGAACCGCCCGAGGGTACAAAGGTTTGCGGGGCGAAAGAGGTTCCGTTATTTACCGTGATGAAATAGTGTGCGGTATCTGCGTATATGTTCCGTCTGAACTCATAGCGATTGGCGGATGGGTTGAATTCCCATCTGTGCGGCCCTTTTCCATAAAAGAGTAGGTAATCCGCTCCGTTGAACAGGCCATCCGAATTTGAATCAAAAATCTGGACGGGATTTTCTTTGAGGTCGTCCGTATTCGGAACTCCGTTTTTTTCGGGCAGAGGAATGCCTCCGTTTCCGAAAATGCGGATTTGCTGAACGGGGAGTGATGAGCCCGCTCCAAGGTTTTGCAGATCGGCAGGGGTAATGGAATAGATTCCGTCCTCGGTTACGCCTATGCGAAACCAATTCCCGTTGGCAAGGACCGATTGGTTGGCGTAGGAATATTGCGAGAAACCTGATTTTGCGAAAGACAGAAAAAGGAGACTAGTGAGGAGCGGCCGGAGTTTCATCCTGATTGATTTGCTTTTTAAGAAACAGCTTTAAAACCCCAAAGTTTATAAAATATTGCCTTTTTACCAAACCGGAGCCGGGGAAGGAACGGTCTATCGAATCAATTTTTTCCTTGAAAAATTTGTTAATAAAGTTTGTTTATATACTTTTGAGACTTGAAGTCGTAATACTTTTTGAATTTAGTTTAACGTTTAAAGCAAAATTACGCTCTGATGAAGCGAATCACTTTTACGAAGATTTTTACTGCAACTGCTTTATTTTTTGGGCTTTTTGCAGGTGATGTGAAGGCGCAGGATCCGCAGTTTTCGCAGTTTTACGCCAATCCGCTTTACCTGAATCCGGCTTTCGCCGGGTCTGCAAGGTGTGCCCGTTTCAGTTTGAATTATCGCAACCAGTGGCCGGCCATTTCCGGAAATTTTCAAACATACAGCGTTTCCTACGATCAGCACTTCTATCCGCTTCAGGGTGGAGTAGGGGCCCAGGTATATGTGGATTACGCCGGTGACGGAACACTTCGCACGGTGTATGCGGGTGCCATGTATGCCTATCAGCTTAATGTTACCAGGAAATTTACCATGCGTTTCGGCCTTCAGGCTGCTTATGGACAAAGAAGTATCGATTGGAGCCGTCTCACCTTCGGAGACCAAATCGACGCCCGCTACGGATTCATTTACAATACCCAGGAAGTACAGGGATCAGAAGTTTCCCGCTTTTTTGACGTAAATGCAGGTGTGGTCGCCTACACCGAAAACTTTTACGGAGGGGTTGCAGTGTCTCACCTGACCCGTCCGAATGAAGGATTTTTGGGAAGAGCACGACTTCCTATTAAAGTGACCGTGCATGCGGGTGCCATGTTCCAATTGAACAAGCGCAGCCGTTATGTATCCCCGGCTACCATTTCGCCCAACATACTTTTTCAGATGCAGCAGAATTTCCGTCAGCTGAATATCGGTTTGTATGCCACGAAAGGTGTTTTTGTGGGTGGACTTTGGTACAGAAATTTGGATTCCTTCATCATTCTTGGAGGTATTCAGTACAAAAAATTCCGCATCGGATACAGCTACGACTTTACCATTTCTAAGCTGACCAACGCCACGGGAGGGGCTCACGAAGTTTCATTGGGCTTCCAGATTCCCTGCCGTCCGCCGCTCAAAAAGTTCCGTACGGTTAAATGTCCGTCTTTCTAAAATTTCTTAAAAATTGCCCTGATTATACGAATCGGGTTAAATTTCGAGTTAAACTTGTTGTTCAATACACCGAAAAGCATGAAAATCACATCGGTTAACACTTTAGGAATCGCCCTGTTCGTGGGTGGTTTGACGTTAGTGTCCTGTAAAAAGGAAACTTCCAGCTCTACCGGTTGGAACTACAACGATAAGAAAAACGGGGGATTTGAGAAAATTCCTTACACAGAACAGGAAACTGGTCCCGGTCTCGTACTCATCGAAGGGGGTACATTCACTATGGGTCGTGTGGAACAGGATGTGATGTACGATTGGAATAATATGCCCAGAAGGGTAACCGTTCATTCTTTTTATATGGATGAAACGGAAGTGACCAATCTCCATTACAGAGAATACCTTTATTGGATCAGCCGCGTATGGGCCTCCGATTATCCCGAGGTATATAAAAAGGCTCTGCCTGATACGCTGGTTTGGCGTTCCAAGTTGGCTTATAACGAACCTTACGTAGATTATTATCTTCGTCACCCGGCTTACAACGAATATCCCGTGGTTGGCGTAAACTGGATGCAGGCCAATGATTATTGTGCTTGGCGTACCGATCGCGTAAACGAAAATATTCTCATCCGTGAGGCGGTACTCAAAGTGAATCCGAATCAGGTGGGTGAGGATAATTTCAATACCGAGGCTTATCTTTCGGCTCAGTACGTTGGACTTCAAACTAAAAACGGCGGTTTGACTGATCTTAACCCAAGCGGTTCAGGTGTGCGCCAGGTACGCATGGAAGATGGTATCCTTCTTCCGAAGTACCGCCTTCCCACAGAAGCTGAGTGGGAATATGCCGCTTATGCCTTGGTGGGAAATACGGATCCCGCCACAGATCAGGAAATTATCACCGATCGTAAAATTTATCCTTGGACCGGACACATTGCCCGTAACCCGAACGACGCTTTTAAAGGTGACTTCTTGGCGAACTTCCGCCGTGGACGTGGTGACTATATGGGTGCTGCGGGTCGTTTGAATGATAATGCATCTGTTACTGCTCCTGTATATTCCTACTGGCCTAACGACTATGGACTTTACAACATGGCGGGTAACGTTTCGGAGTGGGTATTGGATACCTACCGTCCACTTTCTACCATGGATGTGGATGATTACAATCCTTATCGCGGTAACGTATTTAAGAAAAAGTTGTTGGATGCAAACGGTGATTTGGAATTGAAAGATTCTCTAGGACGCATTCAATATGTGGATGTGGAAGAAAAAGACAATGTAAACCGCCGCAACTATAAAAAATCTGATTATCGTGACGTGAATGACGGCGACTTTAATTCTTCTATTTACTACAACGATGAAGAATTTGCAACTAAAGATAAGCGCAATCAGTTGATGTACGAATACACCCGAACTTCCTTGTTGAATGATAATGCGAAGGTAATTAAGGGCGGGTCTTGGAAAGATCCGGCCTACTGGTTGGCTCCCTCAACCCGTCGCTTTATGGATGAGGTTCAATCTACAGCCTGGATCGGTTTCCGTTGCGCCATGGATCGTGTGGGCAGCCCCGTTGGTTTGGGTAAAGGAAAATCACGCAAAAACAACATTAAGTCTGTGAGCAAGAAGAATATGAAAAAAGGTCGTAAGCTCTACAGCAAATAATCAGTAATACTTTTTATTTGAATGGGACTTTCTTTGAAAGTCCCATTTTTTTTGCACAAAGCCGTCTGATTTATTAGGGCAAAAAAAATCCCACGAGATCTTCGTGGGATTTATCGTTGTAGCTATTCACTATGGAAACAAAGGATATTTTCCGAAGTCGGGATCCCGCTTTTCCAGAAATGCTTTTTTGCCTTCCTGGGCTTCTTCCATCAGGTAATACATCAGCGTGGCATCGCCGGCCATTTCCATGATGCCCAATTGTCCGTCCAGTTCTGCATTTAATCCACGCTTAATCATGCGTACCGCTAGCGGGCTGCGCTTCATGATGGTTTTGCACCAGGCTACGGTGGTATCTTCCAAATCGGCCAAAGGAACCACTTTGTTTACCATGCCCATATCCATGGCCTCCTGCGCCGTGTACTGCTCGCAGAGGAACCAAATTTCCCGCGCTTTTTTCTGTCCTACGTGACGCGCCAGATAGGAAGAACCGAATCCCGCGTCAAAACTGCCCACTTTCGGGCCCGTTTGCCCGAATCGGGCATTATCACTGGCAATGGTAAGATCGCATACCACGTGTAAAACATGGCCTCCGCCTATGGCGTACCCGTTTACCATGGCAATCACCGGTTTCGGGAGGGAACGTATGCGTTTATGCAAATCCAGAACATTCAAACGGGGAACCCCGTCTTCGCCCACATATCCGCCTATGCCTTTTACATTTTGATCTCCGCCTGAGCAGAACGCTTTATCTCCCATGCCCGTAAGAATAACCACACGAACGTCCTGCCGTTCGCGGCAGATGTCCATGGCGTCAATCATTTCCTTGTTAGTTTCGGGGCGGAATGCATTATACACTTCCGGACGGTTGATGGTAATCTTGGCGATTCCTTCAAAAAAGTCAAATTTGATGTCCTGATACTCCTTTATGGACTTCCATTCGCGTGCATTGTTCATATAATCTGTCTTACTTGTTTTTGAAATTGTTTGAAGGCATTCTCATTGGTGACCGGGTCAGTGAAAATTTCCAGGATACTCCTACCTTGCTGATTTCGTATGGTGTTCATTCCGGCATTCAATTCAGCCTGATTTCTGCAGGGAATGTACCGGAAACCGGTTTCACGGGCTTTCCATTCTGCCGTGCTATCCGTGCGCACTTCGAAACGTTCGGTGATCTCGGGAACCGACGTCGGTCCGTCAATCAAACGGAATATGCCCCCTCCTGAATTGTTCAGGATGATGACGATGAAGTTGTCGGGTATAAGGGAATTCCACAAGGCATTTTGATCATAATGAAATGAAAGATCTCCCAAGATCGTCCAAAGCGGTTTTTCTCCGCTCAAACTGTTGCCTACTGCGGTACTCAGGCTTCCGTCGATTCCGCTTGTTCCTCTGTTGCAATACACCTTGGTTTGTGGATGGATGTGGTGAGCAAAAATGTTCAAATACCTTACTGCCATGCTGTTTCCTACATGAATATCGGCTTCTCCTGTGCAATTTTCAGCAATCGTTTGCATCGCGGTGATATCTGAGAAAGGCAAGGTGGTCAGTATTTCCGTAGTTCGCAGCCGGGTTTCGTTGCTGAAATTTTTCCAGTCGGTGAAAAAATCCGAACCTGATTTGGCCAATTTTTTCTCTGTTATTTCCCATAGGCTTTCCATAACATGGCTCTCCGGCAGACGGATCTGATGGGTAAGGCATTCGAACGTGTCGATGAGGGTTTCTCCCTCTTCATGATGGAAATGAAAAAGAGGCGGATGATTCCTCAGGAAGTGTTTTAACTTCTTGGAAACAATACCTTTTCCCAAGCTGATGATTCCCTCGGGCTTTAATTTTTTCAGGCCGGCTTCCGAGGCAAACGTGACGGTTTCATTTGCATTCAATATCACGAATTCGTTCCCTGCATTGGAGATAGCCTCGCCTAAGACGGGTATTTTTGCAGACAGCCGTTTGATGAATGAATCACTCTTTGCATCTCCATTTCTCGAGCCTAGAATAAGCATCCATTTGTCTGCACGGCTCATAGCCTCCGTCAATTCTTTTTCAAATGAAAAAAGTGTTTCGCAGTATTGAATGAAAGGCGGAAGAGTGGAGGATTCTGCCAGATTATACAAGGGTTCTTCGAAGGTGAGGTTTACATGTACGGGTCCTTTACCACCTGAACAGCTGAGCAGGAGAGCTTCATTTATGGTGCGGTGGAGGTAGCGCAGCTGTTTTATTTCTTTGATGTCGCCGGAAAGAAAATAGGAACTTTTAATGAAGCCGGCATACAGGTTTCGTTGGTTCAGGGTTTGCCCATCCTGCTGATGAAGGAGCCTTTCCGGACGGTCGGCGGTAAAAACCAACAAAGGAATATT
>CAYYRB010000086.1:0-7170 GCA_964473995.1 uncultured Candidatus Competibacteraceae bacterium
GAAATCAGTATTTGGCTTGATTCGTACGACGATATGTTTTCCGATTTTGATCCCCGCCCGTATTCCAAGCGCACCGTGTCTGACGACTTTATCTTTCAGCTGCGGAATGTGGCCCGGGGCAGGGTAGGAAAAAAAATGAGGCTGGCTCTCCTGATGCCTGAATCTAAAAAAGATATTCAGGTAGAGCAGTTGGTCTCGCTACGGCTGCACGCCTATTTTCAGTTTAATGCAGAGCAATTAGTCAGGGAACGCAAAGCATCCAATCGCAAAGGGCTTTTGCTTACGTTGGCCGGATTGGCTGTCATGTTATCGGCAGGTTATGTTTCTTTTCTGAATTCGGAATCTTTTCTGGCACGCGCCTTACTCATCCTCTTTGAGCCTGCTGGCTGGTTCATGCTTTGGATGGGTTTAGATTTGCTAGTTTATAACACGCGTAAATTGAAAAAAGAGCTCGACTTTTATAACAGATTATCCTTTGCGGAAATTCGCTTCGGCACGTATCGGGAATAGCCGTTTTAATTTTATATTTTTTTCTTGGTAGTTGCTTAGCGAAAAAAATTAGCATTAAAAAATACAATATAATGGAAAATTTAATACTAAAATTTCCACTATACTGGAAAAATTTGTATTAAAATTTCCGGTAGACGATTTTCGTATGATTTTTCGAACTGCTTTTTACATTCCCCGTCCCTTGATAACGGTGAGCACCGTATAAATCAAAATTTTCACATCGAGCAGCAGCGACATGTTTTCCATGTAGAGGATGTCGTAGCGCAGCCGCTTGATCATCTGATCCACATTTTCGGCATAGCCGTATTTCACCATTCCCCAGGAGGTGATTCCCGGCCTTACCCGATGCAGCAGCCTGTAATGCGGCGCTTTTTTTACAATCTGTTCAATAAAAAATTGACGCTCGGGGCGAGGGCCCACTAAGGCCATTTCTCCTTTAAATACGTTGATGAACTGAGGCAGCTCATCCAGTCGGTACTTTCGAAGCCACCGGCCTATGGGTGTAATGCGCGGATCGTTCTTGGAACTCAGCGCCGGCCCGGCCTCCTCCGCATTCAGAACCATGGTCCGAAATTTGAGAATGAAAAAGGGTTTTCCACGCTTTCCTATGCGCTCCTGCTTATAGAAAACCGGACCCCCGTCACGCCTGATGAGCAGCCCCAGCAACAAAAAAAGAGGGGACAGGCAAAGTAATGCGAAGGCGGAAATCACCAAATCACCCATACGTTTGATGATCTGCTGCCACTCGGGCATTACCACGGGAGAAATTTCAATCAGCGGTGTTCCAAATATCGCCGTCATGCGCACGGAACCGGAAAGGAAATCGGGCAGATCGGGTGTGGCTTTCACTACCACATCGTGTTCGTGTAAAGCATGAAGAATATCCTGAACCCGTCCATCTTCCTGTTTTTCCATAGCCAGAATGACTTCCTCTGCGTTGTGCTCCTGGATAATATCCCCGATGCGCATGGAATCGCCCAAGTATGGAATGGAAAGTCGTTCGGGTTGTTCCGCAGCTCCATTCACTGTACAATATCCGATGAGCCGGGTTCCGTTTTTAATCTGTTCTTTTTCTAAATCGTCAATCAGTTCTGCGGCACGCGGTCCGCTGCCGATGATAAGGGTATTGAATCCGATTTGTCCCCGTTGTATTGCCTCGTTGGTGCGTGTAGTGAGCACAAGTCGCGGAATATAGGTTCCGACAAACTGCAGGCAGAAATAAAATCCAAAAGTTCGGTAGTAAAAGGTGTAATCCGCTACGGCATCATCCAACATAAGGGCGAAGAAAAGCACCACCGAGCCGATGAGCGTAAAAAGCAGGCTTTGCGCCAATTCCTTCAATCGGGAGCGCCGCAGCTCCTTGGCATAAAAACCGGCCATGGCGTAGAAAAAAATCCAAATCAGCGGGATAACGGCAATGCCCAGAAAAAAACGCGGAGTAAATACCAGCGGAATATCGATGCCGAACGCTTCACTTTCCGCTACTTTTTTTCGGAAAATATACAGTGCCACCCAGGCGATTTCGGAAAAAATCAGATCAAAAATGAGGTAGGAATAAGGCCGTTTTCTTTCCGTCATGCCCGATTAATAAAGCACCTTGATGTTGTCGATAAATACTTCCTGCACGGGAATGTCTGTCTGACGCGCCATGCCGATCACGGGTTTGAACTGGTTTCCCGTAACGAATTCATTTACCGTAGGTGAAAGGGTGATGTAGATTTTTTTCCAGGTTTCTGAAGCATTCAGCCCCACGATGCCAATTTTTTTGATTGGACCTCCGTCCGACGGTTTACATAAAAGGGAAATTACGAATGAAGAGTTGGCTTTGAAATTAAACTCAAAAAATATTCCCACGCCTCCTTTGGGTAAGGTCATCCAATTCAGCGATTCAATCTGGGCCAAGGTACTTTCGGCCCCGTTGTGGCGGATGAGTGCGCAGGCGTTGCCTTCAAAGGCGGTCTGCGGTGAATTGCTTACCCGCACATATTCGCCCGAAGTACCCGGTGATTTGATGAATAATTCACCTGAACTCCCTTCAAAATCTTCCAAAAGGGGAAAAAGAGCCAATGTGTCGTATTGAAACACGGGGTTTATTTTCACGGTTTGGCCGGGAACGAAATTAATTTGCTGACGATACGGAAGTACTTTGAGGTAAGTGGAACGTAATCCGCTGAAGCCGTTCACCTGAATACCGGGATACAGAATCAGGTCGGTACTTCCCTGGGCCAAAACGGGGACACGGCAGGGCAATTCAAACCCTCCCACCAGATTGCTGTTCACAAATACCCAGGCATCGGTAAACCGACTTGATGCCGAGCCCTGATCAATGTAATTGGAAGTAAGGCCGATGCTGTCAATTTCCAACCAGGCAGGCTCGGAAGCCTTTTCTTTTAGGCAGGCGGGAAAGAACAAGATCACCGAAACCAGCATCAAGGCAAGGGCCGATTTGCAAAGAGGAAAAGACTTCATGAATATGCCGTTATTACGCAAAAGTATCCCTTTTATTGCAAGGAGGCTACGGCAAAATTCAATTTTTCGGAAATGGTATTGGCTACTTCCAAGGCATAAAGCCCCTCATATCCGGAAACCGCCACGGGGATTTCTCCCGCTATTGCGGCTGAGAATGCCGACAACTCTTCCCTGATGGCATTGTTGGGTTGAATATCGGGCAAAATCATGTTCAGTTGTTTTTTGACTTTGCCAGGTCCCGGATCAATCACGGGGGTAAAGGGAGCCGGCTCTCCTTCCAACGCCGTGAGTTTTAAAATTTCGGTTTTTTTTTCTAAAAAATCTACGCTGATATAACAATCCCGCTGGAAAAAGCGGGTTTTTCGCATGTTTTTCAGGCTGATCCGGCTTGCCGTTAAATTGGCCGTACAGCCGTTTTCAAATTCCAGCCGTGCATTGCAGATATCGGGAGTGTCGCTGATGACGGCCACCCCTGAGGCATGTACTTTTTTCACCCTTGATTTCACCGTGCAGAGTACGATGTCAATGTCGTGGATCATGAGGTCGTAAATTACGCTTACGTCAGTTCCCCGCGGATTGAACACGGCCAGCCGGTGCGATTCAATGAATGCCGGTTGGTTGATCGATTCCCGTGCCGCCAAAAAGGCAGGATTAAATCGTTCCACATGGCCTACCTGTAAAATCACCTTTGCCTCATCGGCCAGCTTACAGAGTATTTTAGCTTCTTCCACCGTGGCGGTAATCGGCTTTTCCACAAATACATGCTTTACCGATTTCAAAGCTTTGGAGGCATATTCGAAATGGGAAAGCGTGGGGGTCACAATGTCCACCGCATCGCATTGCTGCATCAGTTCCTCCGCCGATGCATAAGCCTGCACGCCCAATTCTTCCGCTACCATTTTGCGAACTTCCGCATCGCTGTCAAAAAATCCGACCAGGTTGATCTCTTCGATTTCTTTGGCCAGGCGGAGATGAATTTTTCCCAGATGCCCGGCACCCAAAATGCCCAGCTTGAGCGGTTGTTGATTCATGATCACAAAAGTAGGGATGGGTCGTCTCCTTTTTTCGGATTCGGACAAAGGGTTTAAACAGAACTTTGTTAATTGGATTAAACAGCCGGCCCAATTATCCCGCTTAGGAATGGTACCTTTGCATGAGTTATGAAAATGGAGGATTCGTTCAGAGATAAAGGGTTGCGCAAAGGCTTGCTGAAGGAGGTGCGCGAGAAAGGCATAACCGACGAAAAAGTGTTGGCCGCCATGGACCGCATTCCCAGGCACCTATTCGTGGATTCTGCATTCAAGGAGTTGGCCTATCGCGATCAGGCGTTGCGTATAGGAGCAGGGCAGACCATTTCGCAGCCCTATACCGTGGCTTTTCAATCGCAACTGCTTCAGGTACAAAAGGGGGATAAAATTCTGGAAGTGGGCACCGGTTCAGGATATCAGGCCGCCGTGTTGGCCGAACTCGGAGCCCGTGTTTACACCATCGAACGGCAAAAGGAACTGTATGACACGGCCAAGGAATTTTTGCCCCGGCTAAATCCCGTGCATCGTATCCGCTTTTTTTTCGGTGACGGATACAAGGGGCTTCCGGCGTTCGCACCCTTTGATAAAATCATCGTTACTTGCGGAGCGCCTTTCATTCCCGATGATTTGGTGAAACAATTGAAACCCGGGGGCCGCGCCGTAATTCCGGTAGGAGAGGGGGAGGTTCAGAAGATGATGCTCGTTTTGAAATCCGAATCCGGCGAAATCATGCTGGAAGAAAAAGGGGATTTTCGCTTCGTGCCCATGCTGCACGATAAGGCAGGATAGCTGTCGGCAGAGTGAGCGTGGATAGTGAGAGTGGAGAATGAGAGGGCTTTCAATACAGCCTGAAAATCTGCTCCTGAAAAAAAGATATCGCCGGTTTGGGCCCAAGTTTTCGATGTTTGGCGGTCAACTTGTATTTTTACCCCCTCATGCACGCAAAACGAATACACATCACCGAATGTCCGCGCGACGCCATGCAGGGCGTGAAAGCGTTCATTCCTACCCGCGATAAAATCCGGTATCTCCATTCCCTTATGCATACCGGTTATGATGTGCTTGACTTTTGCAGTTTTGTTTCCCCCAAAGCCGTGCCGCAGATGGCCGATGCCGAGGAAGTTGCCGAAGCCATGCAGGACATGGACTCAAAAACCGAGCTGCTCACCATCATCGGTAATGTGAGCGGTGCCAAACGGGCCTCCCACTTTCCACATATTCGTTATTGGGGTTACCCGCACTCCGTGTCTCCCACGTTTTTGAACCGTAATATTCAATCCGCTACTGATGAATCGTTGGATCGCATCCGGTCTATACAAGACATGCTGCTTCCCGGAACTGAGATGGTTTGTTATATTTCCATGGGTTTCGGTAATCCCTACGGCGATTTTTGGAGTCCGGAATTGGTGGAAGATTGTGTTATGCAACTTCATAAACTGGGCATACGCCGTATTTCTCTCGCCGATACCGTGGCCCTTGCCGATCCGGAAACCATCCGCACCGTTTTTCAGCGGTTGATCCCAGCCTTTCCGGATGTGCTTTTCGGGGCACATCTGCATACGCAACCCCATCAGTGGAAACCCAATCTGGAAGCCGCGCTGGAAGCAGGCTGCCATCGCATTGAAACGGCTATGCTCGGGCTTGGCGGTTGCCCTATGGCCAAGGACGATTTGAATGGAAATTTACCTACCGAACATTTGGTTTCGTATTGCCGGACACACCATCTGGAAACGGGCATAAACTTTTCCCGGTTCCGCGATAACCTGCGTATGGCTTCCGAATTGTTTCATCTGACTCCCCAAAATCCTGAATCATGAAATGGCTAAACCTGCTCAGCCCCAAGCGGCTTCATCAATCGGAACATGCGGTTTCGGATGCCTGGCGCAGTGAGTTTGAGCGCGACGTGGACCGCATCATTTTCTCGCATCCCTTTCGGCGCCTGCAGGATAAAACCCAGGTGGTGCCTCTGCCCGAACATGATTTCGTGCACACGCGTCTTACACACAGCCTGGAGGTGAGCAGCGTGGGCCGTTCCATGGGAAAGCAGTCAGGTTCGGTTCTTTTGGCGCGTTATCCCGATCTGTGCGATGCTGGCATTTCAGCGCATGACATCGGCTCTGTGGTGGCGGCTGCCTGTCTGGCACATGATATCGGCAATCCGCCGTTCGGCCATTCGGGCGAACAGGCCATTTCATCTCTTTTCAGAAACGAATGGAAACGCCAAGCCGAGACCGAGTGTACCGAGGCCGAGTGTACCGATCTGCAAAATTTTGAAGGGAATGCGCAGGGCTTGCGCCTGCTGGCGGGAAAAGGCAATGACGGACTCCGTCTCACCGCGGCAACCCTCGGTGCCTTTCTGAAGTATCCGCGGGAAAGTGTGCTGTCGGGCAATCATTCGGGCCGCAGAAGCCGCAAGAAATATGGTTTTTTTCAAACTGAGAAAACCATTGCCCAAAAGTTGGCGCAAATTAGTGGAATACCTTTCTTTGCCGAGAGTCAGTTATGTTTCGGGCGCCATCCCTTGGTTTACCTGACCGAGGCGGCCGATGATATCTGCTACTTAATCATAGACCTGGAAGATGCCGTGCGGATGCGGGTGGTGTCGGAAAACGACTACGTGGATTTGCTGAGTCCTATTTTGGGAGATTCTTTTCACCCCGAAAAGTACCGGAACACTCCTTCGCTCAACGACCGCATCGGATTGTTGCGTGCACTTACCATTAACCGCTTGGCGGATTCCTGTGCCGCGTACTTTCTGGATAAGGAAGCGGAGTACCTGCAATGCGGTGAGGATGTATCCATTTCCGATTGCATTGCCGAAGCACCCCTTTTGCGTCAGATTAGCCAGTTCAGTACGGCCCGTATTTATAACAGCGAGCAGGTATTGGAAATTCAGGCGGCGGGCTTTCGCGTATTGCCGGCACTCACCGATATTTTTCTGCAGGCGGCGGAAGATGCGCGGCTTCACGGCGGAAAACCGCAGGATCCGGCCAATCGGAATAACTGGGAATATGTGAAGAAGCGTTTTGAACTCTCCGAACCGGGAATTTCTTTTTATGAAAATGCCCGCCTGATTACTGATGTTGTTTCGGGCCTTACCGACCGTCATGCCATTTCCCTGTTCCGCAAACTGACGGGAAGTTCGTTATGATTTGTTGGGGGC
>CAYYRB010000087.1:0-7078 GCA_964473995.1 uncultured Candidatus Competibacteraceae bacterium
GGATTCACCATTTTCAAATCCCACAGACCGAATTTATCCCATTCGGCTTTGAACTTATCGGGACCCGCCTCGTCATCTGGAAGCGGACGGATATCGATGTTTTTAAAATCTACGGTGATGGCAGGTACGTCAATCTGTATGTAGCCGCCCGATTCAAAGTGGAGTTTTTCTCCTTCGGGGAGTTTTACTACAAATTCTTTGATGAAGGAAGCCACGTTCCAATTGGAAACCACTTCGCATTCCCATTTTTTGATCCCGAATATTTCTTCGGGAATTTTGATTTCCATGTCTTGTTTCACCTTCACCTGGCAACCGAGGCGCCAGTTATCGGCAACTTCTTTACGGGTAAAATACCCTTTTTCGGTAGGGAGGATTTCACCCCCACCGGAGAGTACCTGACAGCGGCACATGGCGCAGGTTCCTCCGCCTCCGCAGGCCGAAGGCAAAAATATTTTTTCGGCGCTGAGTGTAGACAGGAGTGTACTGCCCGCACTTACCTCAATGGGCGTACTTCCGTTTATGGTGATTTTTACCGGGCCTGAATTGGTGAGTTTGGCTTTCGCAAAAAGCAACAGGCCCACCAACAGGAGGATGATGGCCAAGAAGGCCACGATGGCGACAATGAGCAAGGTTGTATTCATATCCCTTAATTCCGAATGTTAAAGTTTAATACCGGCAAAACTTAAAAAGGCAAGTCCCATCAGTCCGGTGAGAATAAACGTAATTCCCAGTCCACGCAATGGCGCGGGAACATTGCTGTACCGGATTTTTTCGCGGATGGCGGCAATGGCCACGATGGCGAGTAACCAACCCACTCCTGAGCCTACACCGAAAACGGTGGCTTCACCTATGGTGGCGTATGCCCGTGTCTGCATGAAAAGAGCACCTCCGAGGATGGAGCAGTTTACGGCGATGAGCGGCAGGAAGATACCCAGCGTGGAGTAGAGTGAAGGTGAAAATTTTTCCACCGCCATTTCCACCAGCTGAGTCATGGCGGCCACCACTGCGATGAACATGATGAATGCCAGAAACGACAAGTCGATGTCGGCCATGTCAGCGCCCAGCCAAACGAGTGCTCCTTTCTTCAGGATGTAATTTTCCAACAGCCAGTTCAGGGGAACAGTCACTCCCAAAACGAAGATAACCGCAGCGCCCAAGCCTAGGGCCGTGGATACCTTTTTGGAGACGGCCAGGTAGGAACACATGCCCAGGAAGTAGGCGAAAATCATGTTGTCTATGAAGATAGACTTAACGAATATGTTTACTAAATTTTCCATGATACCTCAGGTATAAAATTATTCTTCTGCCTCGATGAGTTTAGTATTGCGGCTTCTTTGAAACCAGATGATCAAGCCTACCAGAATAAGGGCCATGGGGGGCATCACCATGAGACCGTTGTTTACGTAGCCTATTTCATAAAAGGATTGCGGAATCACCTGCAGTTTATAATCGGTAGCCAGTCCGGTGGGGATGGTGAGTTTACCTGAACCAAAAATTTCTCTAACCAGTGCGACGGCAACCAAGATGGCTCCGTATCCCAGCGAGTTTCCTACTCCGTCCAAGAAAGAGGGCCAAGGTTTGTTGGCCATGGCGTAAGCCTCCAGGCGACCCATCACGATACAGTTGGTGATGATGAGACCCACGAAAACTGAAAGCTGTTTACTCACATCGTACACATACGCTTTGAGCAGCATGTCTACGATAGCCACCAAGCCCGCTACGATAACCAGCTGCGCGATGATGCGCACCCGATTGGGGATGGCGTTTCTGAGCATGGAAACCACCACGTTGCCCATGGTTACCACAAACAATACTCCGATGAACATGTACAATGCGGGTTTCAGCTGCACCGTAATGGCCAGGGAAGAACAAATACCCAATACCTGTACGGTAACGGGGTTATTGTCGTTGAGCGGATCGGTGATGAGTTTTACTCTTTTTTTACTGAAAAGACCTTCTTTGGGTTCTTTTTCTACGGCTGTTTTTGTTTCCGACATACGCTGTAATTTTTAAATGGTTGTACCGTATTAGTCTTGGGGTAATTCTGCGGATTGTAATGAGTCTGCTACCATAAGGCTGTCTTGAGTGGCCATATTCAGGCTATCCGACGCGGCAATTTCTACCTCAGCGGGTTTTGGTCTGTTAGCGATGGAATACTTGTTGAAGGCTTCAAAAAATTTAAAGAGCATATCGCGCAAACCATCCGAAGTGAGCGTTCCACCGGAAATACCGTCCACCGTGTAGTCATCAATTACGGCGGTTCCTTTTTTCACCACTTTTACTGAGGTAAAATTGCCCGATTCATCCGTGATTTTTTTACCCAGGAATTTTTCCTGATACCATTTCTCTTTGATTTCTGCGCCCAGACCGGCAGTTTCCGCTTTGTGGTCGAATGAGGCGCCGATTACGGTGCGCATATCCGAGTCAACCGAAACATAGCCCCAGATGGCATCCCAAAGTCCTTTTCCGCGCATGGCGAGGATGTAGGATGTTTTGCCGTCTTTGTTGCACACAAAAACGGGGAACTGCATGGTTTTCGGATCTGTTTTTCTGAGTTCGGTGGCCAAATCAATGACAAATACTTTGGAAGCGTCTTTCTCGGTCACTTCTCCATCCGGGTTGATGGCAAAAGCCTCCGTGATGTATTTGGCGTATTCCGCTTCGGCTGCTTCCCTTTCCACGGTGATATTGGCAGCCTGGAGAATGTTTTGTTTTTTCTCCAACTCCACGCTGCGCTCATACGGGGCGCTGGTAAGGCCGGTAACCAATACCAGGGAGATGGCGGTAATAACCACCAACAATACGGAGAAAATAATGATGTACCCGTTGCTGTCTTTATTTAGTGCCATCGGATGCCAATTTTAAGCGTTTAACTCTGGATTTAATATTTCCCTGAACTACGTAGTAGTCAATCAGCGGAGCCATCACATTAAAGAAAAGGATGGCCAGCATCATACCTTCTGGGTAAGCGGGATTGATTACGCGGATTAAGACACAGAACACGCCTATGCCGAAGCCGTAAATGATTTTTCCCAAATTGGTCTGGGCTGCCGTTACCGGGTCGGTGGCCATAAATACGGCACCGAAAGCCAATCCGCCGATAACCAGGTGGTAGTGGGCAGGCATTGCCATGTACTGATTTTCGCCCGCCACCAGATTAAAGATGAGGCCCATCACATAAGCACCGACGAAAATGGATGTCATGATCCTCCAGCTTCCTATACCCGTGAGTACCAAAAATATCCCGCCGATGAGAATGGCCAGTGTGGAAGTTTCCCCGATGGAACCGGGAACAAAACCTAAAAATGCATCGAGGAAAGTGTTGTCGTATCCCACGCCCGCCACGTTCCAGAAGTGACCGGCGAAGTTGGTATTGGCGGCCTGGGCAAGAAGGGTTGCCCCGGTGTATCCGTCAACCAAACCTTCTTTGATGATTTCCGAACCGTTACGTGCATCCATGGCCACCCACATATCGCCCGACATATATGTAGGGTAGGCAAAGAACAGGAAGGCTCTCGCTACGAGTGCCACGTTGAGTACGTTCATACCCGTACCGCCGAAAATTTCTTTACCGATGATTACGGCAAACACCGTGGCCAGAGCCACCATCCACAGCGGAATGTCGGCCGGTACGGTAAGCGGAATGAGCATACCCGAAACCAAAAATCCTTCGTGTATGCTGTGTTTTTTCACGATGCAGAACCCGAATTCCACACCCAGTCCCACTGCATACGATACCACCACGATGGGCAATACCTTCCAAGCTCCGTAAGCTAACTTCTGCATAAGGTCGGCAGCTTCGCCCGTAGCCAAAAAGTGCTGGTGTCCCGTGTTGTAAATACCGAAAAGCAGTGCGGGAATCATGGCAAAAACCACCATGATCATGGTGCGTTTCAAATCCATGGAGTCGCGGATGTGCGTGCCTTTGTGGGTAGCATGTCCGGGCACGAACAAAAAGGTAGCCAGACCGTCGTACACCGGCCAGATTTTGTGGAGCTTTCCCCCTTCATTGAAATGGGGAGCTACATTTTTTTCAAGGAATTTGTGTAATGCTTTCACGTTTATTTTCCTTTATTAATTACATCATTTCTTCCATTACCGAATCGAGGCCTTTGCGCACGATGTCCTGTGTGTTGATTTTGGAGGTACACACAAACTCGCAGAGGGCAAAATCTTCCGGTGCCACCTCGTAAATGCCCAGACTTTCCATTTGCTCTATGTCGTTGGCCAGAATGGATTTGAGCAGGTACACCGGATAAATGTTCATCGGGAATACTTTTTCGTATTCGCCTGTAACTACGAATGCGCGGTCTTCGCCGTGAAGCGAGGTGTCCAGCGTGTATT
Organism: uncultured Candidatus Competibacteraceae bacterium; assembly: GCA_964473995.1. Lineage (GTDB taxonomy): Bacteria > Bacteroidota > Bacteroidia > CAIKAF01 > CAIKAF01 > JAKRSD01. The sequence continues at coordinate 4,345 of CAYYRB010000087.1, forward strand.
GTTTGCTTGGTGTGAGCCAGCTGAAGAAGGAACGGTTGATGGAGAACTTGCTCAATCCGGGCATCAGCCAACCGAAGAACTCGGCGTCTTTGCCTTCGGGAATTACGGTAATCTGGTTATCGTAAAAACCCAGATGTCCGTTTTCGGGGATATGGCGACCCGTGAGCACGTTGCCGCTGATGATGCGCAACTCTTTGTCCGTGGTCAGGTTTCCGTCCAGAATCGGTTTTACCGGAGCTCCGGAAATGACCTTTACGTAACGGCGTTTAACCACTTCGCTTCCGGTAAGGGCGATTACCTTCACCGCGTTGTAGCGGCCTTCCGCAAACAAACGGCCCAGAATCACCACGTCCTGCGGATTCATCACCCACACGGATTCCCCTTTATTTACGGGGTCGATATGGTGAATCTGTACTCCGGCGTTTCCAGCGGGGTGCGGACCTTCAAACGTATGAATGGTTACATTTTTGGCTTTCAGGAAGATTTCACTTTTGGTTTTTGTGGCATGCACGTTCAGGTGCACCGCGGAAGCCAATTTGGAGAGGGCGTTTAAGCCGGTCTGAAATTCATTTCCGCAGCCGTGTACCACAAAATCCATATCGGGAGCCAGGGGCGCCGTGTCGAACGCGGAAACCACGATCGCTTTGGGCATGCCTTCCGGATTGGCGATTACATCAAACGGCCTTTGGCGGATGGATGGCCACACGCCCGATTTGGCGATGCGCTCCACGATTTCCTCGCGGGAAAGCGACAGCGGATCTGCTTTGCCGAAATCCACGTACTCGGTTTGTTTATCGGCCAATATGCGGATGGAAAGCAACTTGCGTTTTTCGCCGCGGTTGATTTCGATGACCTCTCCGCTCACCGGGGAACAGAACTGAACTGACGGACGAAGCTTGTCATAGAAAAGCGGAGTTCCCGCCTTCACGTTGTCGCCCACGCTTACCGAAAGTTTCGGCACGCTGCCGTGAAAATCAAGCGGTGACACCAATACGGTATCCACACTTTCGGGCGAAACGGTAATTTTTTCCGCTTCACCTTTCAACTTGATGTCCAGTCCTTTTTTTATTCTGATTACTTTGCTCATGTGCTGATCGACATTAAATCACTACACTGAAATTGCGTGCAAAATTAACCCAATTTTCGACCTTCCAAATTCTTTACCAAACTTTTCAATCAAACCTATGAATATCAAACTTCTATAATCAATCAAGCTCTGTTTTACGCGCCGATTTCAACAAATACGTAACACAAAATCGTTTTTTTGGTTTTCCGGGCGGCATTCTTTTTCTTATCGGACAGTTTCTTCGTTTCGGGCAACTTATTTTTAGCCCAATCATCCCGTTCCGAAGATTTTCCCGTAATTAGCACATCGCTATCTTGGAATGAAATCACACAGAACTCTTTCTCTACGGCTTTTGTCCGCCCTTTTCACCCTGGTCTTTTTTCAGGCGGTTGCACAGGACGGACCCCGGTACGATCAGGTGTACAAACAGAATATACGCACCGCGTTGCTTTACCGGCAGGGTGTTCCCGGTTCGTTCCCCCTTATCGACATGAGCGGAACCGACCTGTTGGAGCTGCATTTCGACGATTTTGACGGAGGTTCCAAAATGTACAACTATACCCTGGAATACTGCGACCGCGACTGGAATCCCACCAACCTGCAGCCCATCCAGTATCTCGAGGGTTTTTTTCAGCAGGACATCACCGATTTTCAGTTTTCGTTCGGCACCAAACAGGTGTATACCCATTACACGCTCAAGTTTCCCACGGCGGGCATGCGGCCCAAAATGTCGGGCAATTACGTGCTGAAGGTGTACGAAAATTTCGATGCCCAGGACGTGGTGCTCGAAAAGCGTTTTGTGGTCACCGAAGGACTGGTGAAAGTGGAGGGACGCATCCGCGACGGCATGAGTTCCCTTTCCCGGCTCACTTCCCAGGAGCCCGTGTTTACCGTGGATGTGAGCAACATCCCTTTTGTGGTGCCGCAGCGCGACCTCTGCGTGATGCTCATGCAAAACCAGCGTTGGGACAACATGAAACGGGATGTGAAGCCCGCCTTCATCACGGGCAATAAAATGGATTACAGCAACATCGACAATTCACTCACCTTTACGGGCGGCAATGAGTACCGTTTTTTGGATTTGCGTTCGCTGCGCCTGAAGAACGATAAAACCATTTCCATGGATACCGATGCTGAGGGGGAAATCCGCATGAAACTGCGCAAGGAGTTTACCCGGCGCGGACTGGAATACACGCTGCTGCAGGATTTGAACGGCAGCATGTTCATTGCCAATGTGGACGGAAGAAACGGCGATTTGGAAAGCGGCTATGCCTGGGTGCGGTTTTCCCTTTACCACGACAAGGCCAAGGAAGATCCCGGGGAAGTGTACATCATGGGGCAGATTTCGGGCAACCGGCTCAACCCCGAGTGGAAGATGGATTACAACTTCCGCAACCAGGAGTATTATCTGGAAAAGTATTTGAAGCAGGGGTATTACAACTGGCTTTTTGTGAGCCAAAAGCCGGAGGAAACGGAAGGCAACACGGCTTTTTTTGAGGATTCCTTTCAGCGCACGGAAAACACGTATTTTGTGTTTGTGTATTTCCGCGATCTGCGGCAGCAGGGAGCCGATCGGCTGGTAGGTGTGGGTGTGCTTAATTCCATCTTGGACCGATAAACGGCTTTTCGCCCTCAGGAGGAAACCCATTTTGTCAAAAAATTCAAGGG
>CAYYRB010000088.1:0-7007 GCA_964473995.1 uncultured Candidatus Competibacteraceae bacterium
CGATGGAGAGATGTTCTCCTGGTACGGCAGCCGCATGATGTTTGCCCCGGTATATCTGGAAAAGCTCATCAAGGATATCTTGCAGCCCATCGCATCTCCCGTTTCCTGATGGATAATGTACCCGCCGAACAATAACCACAGACCGGATTAGTTATCTTTGTTTTTTACGTCAATTGAATTCTCACCGCATCATATTCTTTTTGGGCCTGTCCCTTGTTCTCCTTTGGGGCGGATGCTCGCGTGAACGATTCTCCACCGATCCCTCATTGCGTCTGGGCTATTCGCGTACCGATGTATTGTTTGACAGCACCTTTACCCAGATAGGCACCACCACCGAGGTGTTCATGGTGCGTAACGCCACCGGCCGCGACCTGCTTATTGACCGCATTTTTCTGGCGGGCGGCAGTCAGTCGCGCTACCGGCTCATTGCCGATGGAGAGGCCGGCCCCGTGGTGGAAGATTTGGAGATTGCCTCCGGCGACAGTTTGTACATTTTTGTGGAATGTACCATAGATCCCACGGGCAGCAACGGCGATTTGTTTGTTACGGACAGCGTGCTCTTCTCCTACAACGGAAACCTTGATGCCGTGCGCCTTTTTGCGGCGGGCGATGATGCCATTTATCTGTACCCCAACGATACGCTGAATCTCACCAATGGGGGCAAATTCGCCTATCGGCGGATATGCAACGAAACCTGGGTGCCGGGCAAACCCTACGTGGTCATAGGCCGCGCCGTGGTTGATTCCGATTGCCGGCTCACCGTGATGCCGGGAACACAGGTGCATTTTTTTAAGGATGCCGATTTATGGATTTTTAAGGATGCCTCATTTCAGGTGTTGGGCGAAAGTACCCAGCCCGTGTTGTTTACCGGAACCAACCGCATGCAGGATGACCGGGGAACGCCGGGCCAATGGAACGGCATCGTGATTTTTGAAGGAAAAACGGATCACCTCATCCGAAACGCCAAAATTCAGAATGCGGGAATAGGCCTCAACATGCAGCCGCTCAGCTTTTACGATGCAAGTTCGCCACGGCTCGTCACGTTGGAAAATGTGATCATTGAAAACATGACCTCGCTGGGTATTTATGCCCAAAACTTCAACCTGAATGCCACCAACCTGCGGGTTTCCAATTGCGGCATCGGCGGGGTGGCCTGTATTTTCGGCGGAAATTATGCCTTTACGCACTGCACGTTTGCCAATTACTGGCCGGGACAGGGCCGCCCGTATCCTTCTCTGTTGGCCGGAAACGGATTCAACCGGAACGATACGCTTTATGCCAACGACCTTTCGCTGCGCGTGTATAACTCCGTGATTACGGGCAGTCAGGTGAATGAATTGGTTTTGGACAGCGTAGGAGGTTCCCTGTTCGATTATCGTTTCGATCATTGCGCCATCACGGTGGACAGCCGTTTTGTGGCGCCTGCCGATAAATTTCCCGGTGTGCTGAGGAATGCGGCTCCCGCCTTTTCAGGGCCGTTCTGGAACGATTACCGCCTCTCGGAAAATTCGCCCCTGCGCAACCGGGGAAACCTGTCCGTTACGCAGCAGAATCCGAAGGTGTGGTTCGATTTGGAAGGCAAGAACAGACTGCTGGACGGAAAGCCCGACCTGGGCGCGTTTGAGCGTTAATTCCACAAGCTGATTTTCATCCGGCGAAAGCGAATAACCGCCTTTTTTTCTATATAATGGATGGCTGTGCTTAATCCGCTTTCGTGCGTTTTCGTTTCAGGCTTTTGCCGTGCACCATTTGGCCTTTGTCAATTCCTTTGCGCAGTTCTTTTTGTATTTCTTCGGGAAGCTGTATCGTCGCATGACAGGCCTCGCTGCAACACCCCGTATATTTTTCCGCACAGGAAGCGCACTGGATGAATAACAGATGGCACCCGTCGTTTTTGCAGTTGGTGTGCGTATCGCAGGGCTCTCCGCACTGATGGCAGTTGGCGATGATGTCCTCGGAAATGCGCTCTCCCAGGCGGTCGTCAAACACGAAGTTTTTTCCGATAAATTTATTTTCCAGCCCTTTTTCGCGCACGTTGTTCACGTAGTGAATGATGCCGCCTTCCAGGTGATACACCTCTTTAAATCCTTTATAACGGAAGTATGCGCTCGCTTTTTCGCAGCGGATGCCGCCCGTGCAGTACATCACCACGGGTTTGTCCTCTTTGCCTTTGAGCATATCCAAGGCCATGGGCAGCTGTTCGCGAAACGTATCGGACGGAATTTCGATGGCCTGTTTAAAATGGCCCACTTCATATTCGTAATGATTCCGCATATCAATCACGATGGTGTCGGGATTGTCGGTGAAGGCGTTAAATTCTTCGGCTTTCAGGTATTTTCCGTTGTTATGTACGTCGAATTGTTCGTCTTCGATGCCGTCGGCCACAATTTTGTGGCGCACTTTAATTTTCAGTTTCAGGAACGAGGTACCCGATTCGTCGGCTGCCGTATTCAGGCGCAGTCCGTTCATGGGCGGAAACTGATACAGGTAGTTACGTAAATCTTCAAAATGACTCTGCGGTACGCTGCACTGCGCATTGATGCCTTCCGTGGCCACAAAAATCCGGCCCAGCACGCGCATTTCGGTCAATGCGGCAAACAGTTCGTCGCGGAAAGCTTGTGGATTTTCTATGGGGTGATACGAATAAAACGAAACCGTGATACGGGGTTCTGTTTCGGCGGCTACACGTGCAGCCAACTCTTCTTTGGAGAGCAGATTATATAATCTCATACGTGGTGTTTTGTCCCGCTTGCCTGGCAGGTAAGTTCACGCGGCAAAGATAAGGCTAATGCAGGAATTCGAAAAATAGTGTGTATTTTTAGCTCCATGCTGTTTCCCGAAGATCGGTTTACCGTAAATGAACATGGAGGCGAATGGTGGTATGTACCCCATTTTTTCGATGAACCGGAATCAGATCGGTTATTTCGAAATCTGTACGCACAGCTTGCCTGGAAAGAAGAGCCCATACGCCTGTTCGGCAAATGGATGATGCAGCCCCGGCTCACGGCCTTATACGGAGATAAAAAATATACCTATTCCGGTCGGGAAATGCATCCGCTGCCCTGGACCTCCGACTTGGTGTACATCAAAGAAAAGGTAGAACAACATACGGGCAGCCGCTTCAATGCCGTGTTATGCAATTTATACCGAAACGGGGCGGACAGCATGGGCTGGCACAGCGATGACGAGAAAGAGTTGGGCCCAAACCCTGTGATTGCTTCGCTCAGCTTGGGTGCGGTGCGAAAATTCAAATTAAAACATAAATATAACACCGATATTCCGGTGCATAAATTGGCCTTGGGCAAAGGCTCTTTGCTCACCATGAAAGGAACTACACAGCACCATTGGAAACATGAAATTCCTAAAGAGCCGGGCGTTACGGCTCCCAGAATCAACCTGACGTTTCGGTATATTTTATAAGAAAACCGGCATAACGGTTTGCATGTTTACCGAAGTTGCCGCCTTACTTGCACTGTCCAAGTCAACAAGCAACCAAGCCAAATGTATGCAACCAAGCTCAAACTGGCAACTTACCCGGCAATTTTGGCAACACGCTGTTCGCAACAGTATTTATTTCACAATGTACTTAGTTTTGTTCAGCTGTCCGGTACTTCTAAATAAGTTCAATTCAATTCCTTTTTTAAGATCTCGACTCGCAGTAGCTGAAGAAATATCCTTAAATACATTCATGTAGTCTTTTCGAGTGAATTCCCGAAATCCTTGATTTAAAAAATACTCCAGCCTGTCGATGTCCTTTAGTATTCTATTATTATAATTAAGCAATTGAGTCAATGATTTTTCTATCACTCCTAACATATACTCAATAAAAGGAGTTGATTTTCCTGATTTGTCACTCATTGAAAGCGATTTATAATATTCATCCTGTGTAGCGCTGATCAATGTTTCAAAAGGCAAGTATTCGAAAATAGTATAATCCTTTATTAGAATAACTGCTTGCCATAATCTTCCCATTCTGCCATTACCATCTATGAATGGATGTATAAATTCCATTTCATAATGAAAGACACAACTTTTTATTAAAGTGAGTTCCTGGTCATCTTTTAAATACTCGAACAAGTCTTTCATTAAATATGGTACATTCTGAAATGGAGGTGCCACATGTTCGATATCATTACCTTTCACGATACCAACACTTTGATTCCTATATTTCCCTGCATTTAAAATTAAGCCTTTCATTAATGAGGAATGAGCTTTTAGAAAATCTTTTTCCGAGTAATATTTATATGTGTTTAATTCATTGTAGACTTTGATTGCATTTAAAACTTCTAACACATCCTTTTCTGGTCCAACGACTCTCTTGTTCTCAATCAATGCAGTAATTTGTTCTTCTGTTAAGGTATTACCTTCGATTTGCAAAGAAGATTGAATTGTTTTAATTCTATTCTGCTTACGCAATTGCGGAGATTGCTTACTTAGATAGTTTGCGTTGACTTCTCCAATTTTCTCAGAGATAGAACTTATGAGCTTTAAAATCTTTGGAGTAATGTCATAAGGAGGCTTCATTGATAATATCATTTGATACTATCAAAGGTATGTTACTTTACTTGTATCTCCAAAAAATATTGTTGCTAACGGTTTTCGGCTGCAAGAAGTTGGCGATTTCGGAGCACAAAACTGTCAATACACCACAAAAGTTGATGCGAGGTAGAATGTTCCATTAACCACGTCACCCGCCATTGTGCCAAACGCCTGTTAGCGGTAGTTATTCTTTTCATAGTTTCTTAACCATTGTCGTAACGCCACCAACACCAATTAGTTTATAAATAAATTTGGGCGTTTTGCGATATTTTGTCGGCACAAACCCAATATTTTCATAAAGTTTTTTTGCCTTCGGGTTCTCGTCTATTACGTCTAATTTAATTGAAGTCATTTTACTTTGAATTGAAAACTTCTCAAGTTCTATAAAAAGTTGTTTTCCAATTCCACGCCCTCTATCTCCTTCCTTTACAGCAATTCCGTCCATTAGAAGTTGACTTTTATTATCTGGCTTTCTGTAGAAAATTGCCGCTAAAACTACATATTTTAAAGTCCCTTTTATAATTCCATATTTCGAAACAAAAATCTTGAGCTTAATGTCAGTTAGTGAAATACTGTCAACCTGAAATCCTGATATTCCTAACAATTCATTGTCTGCGGATATTGCAGAAATACCTCTTTGGATATTAATTCCGTCTTTCAATAGTTGTGTTACCTCTTCTGGACTGCCTAAAATTTTTAAGAATTTTGTCTGAAAAGCAATTGCATAAAGTCTTGCGGCATCTTCTTTATGTTCTGTCTGTATTCCTAATTGTGTTGTAAAGTCCATTTTTTACATTTCAATGTTTGTAGAGTGGCTGTCATAATTACCGCTAACGGTTTCGGGATTGTGCAGTAGCTGAATTAAAAGCGACTACCTGTCCCAGATGATAAAGTTAATTAAAAGCACCAAAGTTCCCGGCTTGAAAAAATGATGGGCGAAGCCCAACCTTAAAAATATTCAAGCCAACTTGCACTTCCCCAGCTATTGCACAAGACCGTTGTTAGCGGTTCGTTGTTTTTTTCTTTTGTAGCTGTCCGCTCATTTTTATTTCTGTTTAATAATTAGAGATTTTTCAGGCACTGTCTTATGATTTACAGGATAATTTAACACGACAACTCTCTTTGCCTCATCTGCTTCATTCAAAGTTAAATGCTCCAACTGTACACCATCAGTGAATAATAACTGTCCGTCAATACTAATAATTAAATATTCTTCTCTATTTTTCAATTCAACATTTTCTCCACTACCATTCCAATCCCGATAATATTCTAATGTTTCATTTGGCTTTATCATTGTTAAAGAATCCTCTTTAAACTTCTTAAATATTTTAGTTGTGTCAATTGACTTGTCGGGTATGATTTGTATTTCATTAATAACCTCTATATATGGTTTCTTATAAAATCCCCATTGATTCGGATAAATAACTTTCCAATAATTTGTAAGGTCAAGCCCAATAGTTTTATTACTAATATTCTTTAAAGTAAATTTCAAAAGAAAGTTGTTATTTGTTATGGAATGAAATATTGTTTTTTCTGCATATACTTCAACAAGTTGCCCTTTGTATATTAAATGTTCAGATGTCGTGTCAATTTGCGTAATTGTCACAGAGTTTTGGTTGCTTTTAATGTTATTACTTGTCTGTCCGCTACTTGCTGTTAGAGTTGCTCCAAATAAAATTGTCAAAAAAGTTTTCATAGTAATCATATTTTATGTTTTAGATATGATGCTTAAGTTTCGTAAATTCCATAGTCTTTTTGTAATTACCGCTAACGGTTTGCCTTTAGTTTGCATTAGAATAAAATTCATAAATTTTTTCCGAAAAAGGAAACGGGTGAACACAAACGTTTTGTAGGACTTTGTTCCTGTAAGCTGCATATGTCCCGTTTTCCTTTCCCGGACTTGCGAGTACTAATTGGAATATTGGGCTTTGAGGCCCGCTAAAGGCGATAGCACGGCAAGTTTATTTGTTTTATCCTTAAATACGAAAGTATGAAAAAAGTAAAAGAATCCGTAGGAATCGATGTTTCAAAGAAGACTATTGACGTCTTTTTGTACAATCAGGGGAAACACAGTCAATTTACAAACGACAATGCCGGATTTGGCAAAATGGCCAAGTGGATTAAATCGCAGGGTTTAAGCCCCGGGGAGGTGATTGTGTGTTTTGAACATACGGGTTGGTATTGCCTGCTTCTGGGTTATTATCTGCATGAAAACGGATACTCATACAGCTGCGTCAATCCGATGGAGATTAAACGCTCCATGGGGCTCAAACGTGGAAAAACCGACAAGGCCGACTCAAAAGAGATTGCACGTTACGCCTGGCTCAGGCGCGAAGAGGCGGTACTTTCTGTTCCACCGCCCAAAATACTGATAGAACTCCAGCGCATGATGAGCCTGAGGGAACAGCTTGTAAAACAGGCAACATCTCTCAAATGCCTCGAGAAAGGGATGAAAGTGCTCGTGGGGG
>CAYYRB010000089.1:0-1730 GCA_964473995.1 uncultured Candidatus Competibacteraceae bacterium
GAAGAGGCTGCTCAATCCCTGATGCGTTTCGTTCATCCATGCGCCGGCTTTCTCAGGCATGCCTTGTTCCAACGCTTCGCACAAACCCAATACGCGTTTGTTTTCTTGGGTTACATATAGGCATCGTTTAAAAACGGTTTCCGGCATTTCGTTTTTTAGTTCCATGATCTGTTCGGGTGTCGCATCCCGCAGCGAAATAATATCGGGAAAATGCGTTTGCAAAATAGTTACACCTCGCTCACATTCCTGTCTTCGCACATTGTATTCCGATGCGGCCAATTCGTGCTTTACTCCCGTATCCATTAAAAGCAGGCCTGCTTTTTCTGCGGGAAATGGATGGTATTCGAATGCCATACTTCGGCAGTCTAATCGCACGACATGGTTTTTTTTACCATGCAGTGATATGAACTGATCCATGATACCGCATTTTACGCCGGCATAATGGTGCTCTGCCATCTGCCCGGCCTCGGCTAACGCTAATCTTGACAAATCAAATTGACCCAATTCGTTTAGTCCGTAGGCAATCACGCTTTCCAGAGCGGCTGATGAGGATAATCCGGCACCTGTGGGTATATCTCCTCCGAATACGCAATCAAAACCGGAAACACCCGCGCCCCGTTTTTTCAATTCCTCGGCGGTTCCCAGAATGTAATTTGTCCAAGGTAAATCGGCTTGTTTGCTTCCCAGGGTTACCTCGGTGTATTGCCCATAGTTGATGGAAAAAGCCCGTATGGTATCGGTTCCGTTCCACCGAATCATGGCTCGGATGTGTCTGTTTATGGCTCCGGGAAGCACGAAGCCGTTGTTATAGTCGGTATGCTCACCGATCAGGTTTATCCGTCCCGGCGCTTCAAAAAGAATACCTTCTTTACCAAAGAGTTCTTTGTATTTTTTTCGGATTTGTTCTTTCACTACCACCAGATAAAATAGAGGAATACCAATAACAAAATCAGAATAGCCGAGACCGCTTTAAACGAAGGCGTGGTGCGGAAAAGATCCCGATTAATGCGGATGGATTTTTCTTTATTAACCGTCGGAAACGAAATACCAAAAATGCCCATTAACGCCACGCACAAAAGAAATACAACGCCCATGCGATTCATGAACGGCATTTCCGGCAGGAGAAATTTTAATGCAATTGAAAAAACAAATGAGCCTGCGGCAGCGGCGAGGGCACCTGAGGCATTGGCCTTTTTCCAGAAAATACCTAAAACAAAAATGGCTAAAGCACCCGGACTGATAAAGCCGGTAAACTCCTGAATGAATTGAAAGGCCTGGTCGAGGCGCTGCAGGCTAAACGCCACCGGCATGGCGATGAGCATGGATAGGAGAGCCGCTGCCCGTCCAACGCTCACGAGTTTTTTCTCGCCGGCCGACGGGCTGATTAGGCTTTTGTAGATATCCAGTGTGAAAATAGTACTGATCGAATTCATCATGGAGGCCAGTGAACTGATTACCGCGGCAGCCAAAGCGGCAAAGGCCAACCCTTTTATGCCCGAAGGAATGAATTGATTCAGCAGCCAGGGATAGGCTTCGTCGGGTTTGGCAATGGGAGCCTGCAGTGCAAAGGCGGCTATTCCAGGCACCACCACGATGAGCGGCAATAGAATTTTCAGAAAGCCGGCAAAAAGCAATCCCTTCCTGGCTTCCGTTATGCTTTTGGCGGCCAAAGCCCGCTGTATGATGTATTGATTAAACCCCCAGTAATACAGATTGGCAATCCACATGCC
>CAYYRB010000089.1:1830-6865 GCA_964473995.1 uncultured Candidatus Competibacteraceae bacterium
TAGGCCACCGCAAAAAGTCCCAAAAGAACGATGCCGACAATCAGGGGATTTATTTCCCAGCCTCCCAGCAATAGATTCGAGCCTCCGAGCAGTACATTTTTTATCGTCAGTCCACCCAGATAAAGGATGGATGATAGATTGATGAATACAAACACAAGCAGCCAAAACACGGCCATGATGTACTTTACCGTTTTGTTATACCGCATTTCCAAAAACTGGGGCATGGTATAAATGCCTTTTTCCAAAAAGACGGGTAGAAAGAAAATGGCCACGATAATCAAAGTGGCAGCTGCCATAAACTCATAGGAAGCAATGCCCATGCCCACCACAAATCCGGAACCGGACATGCCGATAAACTGCTCTGCGGAAATATTGGAGGCAATGAGCGATGCACCCACGGCCCACCAGGAAAGGCCTTTCCCCGCCAAAAAATAATCGGAGGAGTCGGTGGGTTGGTCTTTTCGTTTTCGCGAAACCCAAAGCCCGGTACCCATGATCAAGGCCAGGTATCCGAAAAGAATCAGGTAGTCCAGTGTGGAAAAATGCACGTGAGGTATTATTTGAGGCTAAATGTAAGGGTTATCCGTTTGTTGTAAACCTCTCCCGGCCTGAGCAGGGTGGTGGGGAATTCGGGTTTGTTCGGTGAATCGGGAAAGAATTGTGGCTCCAGACAAAAAGAGGCATACGGAGGGTATATCCTTCCTCCTTTACCGGCCGGCGTTCCGGCCGGCTTGCCGCTGCAATACAATTGCATACCGGGATAATCGGTCTGTACATACATGGCTATGCCCGAATGGGGACTGTACGCCCATGCCGCATATTGGTTGTTTTCGTTCAAAACATAACAATGGTCATAGTCATCCGTTCGCCGGGCTATGCGCTCTCCCAAAACGGCCGTTTCCCTGAAGTCAAAAAAGGAATCAGCTACCGGAAGGAAATGTCCCGTGGGGATTTTTTCCGCGTCAACCTGCAGAATAGAATCGGCGTGAAGTTGCAGGTGATGGTTCAGCACGGGAATTTGCGGGTTTCCGTTTAAGTTGAAGTACCCGTGATGCGTTATGTTTACATGGGTGGGTGCGTCGGTTTCTGCCCGAAAAAGAATGTGCAACACTCCCGGTTGTTCTATCCGGTATTCGATCGTTGTGTCCAGGTTTCCGGGCCTTCCGGCTTCCCCATCGTGAATGCGGGTGGTAAAACGAATTCCGTCCGCGATCCATTCGTAGGCCCAAAAGCGCCGGTCAAATCCGATGCTTCCGCCGTGAAGCTGGTTATGTCCTTCGTTGGCCTCTAATTTATAATAGGTGTTGTCAATGGAGTAGGCTGCTCCGCCTATGCGGTTGGCAAATGGTCCAGGATTACTTCCGAAATACCGTTTTCCCAAATCATAGCCTGATACGTCGTCGTACCCCAGAACCATATCTGCGGGAATTCCCTGTTTATCGGGTATGCGTAAACTGACGATTCTTGCTCCGTAATCGGTAACGTCGATTTCCAGTCCGCAGGGCGAGGACATACTAAAAAGTGTGGCTTTTTTACCGTTCAGCGTCTCTCCGAATGGTTGCGTAGAAAAATGCATTCCCCTTTTTGAGGATGAAAATACTTTTTTCGGATGAATGAAGCCGAGTGCCCGAAAACTTAATTTTTTCCGAAACGCTTTCTGTCGTTTTCGTTCAGATAAATTTTACGCAGACGGGTGCTTTTGGGCGTTATTTCCACGTATTCATCTTCCTGAATATACTCCATGCTTTCCTCGAGTGAAAACTTGGTGGCGGGAGCGATACGTGTTTTTTCGTCGGCTCCGGAGGCACGCATGTTGGTGAGCTGTTTGGCTTTGGTCACGTTTACTACCAAATCATTGTCGCGGGTATGTTCGCCGATAACCTGTCCTTCGTACACCTCGTCACCCGGATCAATAAAGAAAGTACCCCGATCTTGAAGTTTATCGATGGAATACGCGAACGAAGAACCGCTTTCTCCACTGATGATGGAGCCGTTCAGTCGTCCGGGTATGTTTCCTTTCCAAGGTTCGTAGGCTTTGAAGCGGTGCGCCATGATGGCTTCTCCCGCCGATACGTTCAGCACATCGGTGCGCAATCCGATGATTCCGCGCGAAGGAATTTCAAATTCCAGGTGCATTAGATCGCCCTTGGGCTCCATCACCAACATGTCTCCCTTTCGCTTGGTCACCAATTCGATGATTTTTCCGGAACAGGCTTCGGGTGAATCAATCGTTAAAAATTCCATGGGCTCACATTTCACCCCTTCAATCTCTTTAACGATTACCCTCGGTTGTCCTACTTGCAGCTCGTAGCCTTCACGGCGCATGGTTTCAATCAGTACGGAAAGGTGAAGTACGCCGCGTCCGTAAACGATGAATGCATCTGCGGTATCACCTTGTTCTACCCGCAGGGCCAGGTTTTTTTCGGTTTCCTTGAACAGGCGGTCGCGCAGGTGGCGCGAGGTTACATATTCTCCCTCCTTGCCGAAAAACGGCGAGTTGTTGATGGTAAACAACATGCTCATCGTGGGCTCATCTATCGAAATGGGCGACATCCCTTCGGGATTTTCAAAATCGGCAATGGTTTCCCCGATTTCAAATCCGTCAATTCCCACTACGGCACAGATATCGCCGCAGCCTACTTCTTCGGTTTTTTTCTTGCCTAATCCTTCAAATACGTATAATTCCTTCACACGTGATTTTACGATGGAGCCGTCGCGCTTTACCAACGATACGGGCTGTCCCGATTTGATGGTTCCGCGGTTTACCCGCCCGATGGCGATACGGCCTATGAATGAGGAATAATCAATGGAAGTGATCTGCAATTGAAGTGAACCTTCGTTCATTTTCGGCGCCGGAATGTGCTCCATAATCATATCGAGCAGGTCGGTAAGGTCTTCTTTGGGTTGTTTCCAATCGGTGCTCATCCAACCGTTTTTGGCAGCACCGTATACCGTTGGGAAATCAAGCTGTTCTTCGGTTGCACCCAGGTTGAACATCAAATCAAAGACTTGCTCATGTACTTCATCGGGGCGGCAGTTTTCTTTATCCACTTTGTTGATCACCAACGTGGGTTTTTTGCCTAAGGAAATGGCTTTTTCCAGCACGTAGCGCGTTTGCGGCATAGGGCCTTCAAAAGCATCCACCAGCAGACATACTCCGTCGGCCATGTTCAGTACACGCTCCACTTCCCCTCCGAAGTCGGCGTGGCCGGGCGTGTCAATGATATTGATTTTTGCTCCTTTGTAATTCACCGAAACATTTTTCGATAAAATAGTGATGCCCCGTTCCCTCTCCAGGTCGTTGTTATCCAAAATAAGCTCTCCCTGATTTTCGCTGTCACGAAAAAGTTTGCACTGGAACATGATTTTGTCCACAAGTGTTGTTTTCCCGTGGTCTACGTGGGCGATAATCGCAATGTTTCTGATGTCGGCCATTCCGCTCTATGGTATTTTTGAGGGCGCAAAGGTAAGGTTATTTTCCCGGTGGGGTGTTATCCGTGTGTTACTTAGAGAAGTTTTAATCGGTGCGGCTTTTTGAAACGGCGGGTCAGGTTGGTCGTTCAGCCTGGTTCATAGGCCGTAGACGTTTTTTTACGATTGTCTAAATCTGCTACCTTTACCCCGTATGAGGGTTTTTCTTACCTGGGATTATGAATTGTATTTCGGCAGTCCGACGGGAACGGCGGAAAGTTGTATGCTCGAACCCACGGAGGCTCTCATGCGCATCAGCCGCCAAACAGGCGTCCCCATGACGTATTTCGTGGACTGCGGGTATCTGTTGCGGTTGACTAAATACAAAGAGAAGTATGCGTCCGTGCGCCGTGAGTATGATGCGGTTTCCCGGCAACTTCAGGAATTGGTCAAAGGCGGAAACGATGTGCAGTTGCATATCCATCCGCATTGGGAAGATTCCTTCCATGACGGCAAATCGTGGAAAATGAACGTTTCCCGATACAAACTGGCGGACTTTTCCAAATCGGAAGCGGCGGAAATCATTCGGACCTACAAACACGTGTTGGAAGAAACGGCGCAGACCTCGGTAACAGCCTACCGTGCGGGAGGTTGGTGTATGCAGCCGTTCAGCCATATCGGTGATGCACTTTTTGATGTGGGTATCCGTATTGAATCTTCCGTGTTTCGCGGCGGTTATTACCGTTCCGAATTGTATGATTATGATTTTCGCAATTGCCCGGATGCCTCGCTGTGGAGGTTTGACGATGATCCTTGTAAGGCGGTTACCGATGGCCGCTTTGCGGAACTGCCCATTTCCGATTACGTCTTGTCTCCTTGGTTTTTTTGGCAGTTGTTTGCTCTGGGAAGAATGAATCCGGAGGCGCACAAACCGTTGGGGAATGGGAAGCCCGTGCCTGCTCCCGGAACCCGTTGGCGTTCGATCACGCGGTTTTCACCGCACTATGTGTCCATTGAAGGATATTTTGTGAGTAGGCTTTCACATGCCCTGCGCCACCATCCGCATGAGGAATTTACGGCATTGGGCCATCCAAAAGCCTGCACACGCTATAGTTTGGATATGTTGGAGCGTTTTTTGAAATCCCATGCCGGGAGTTATTCTTTTCTTCCTGTTTCGGACTTGTTATAAAAAACAGGTTCCCATTTTCTGCTTTTTTGTTGGAAAGTTGAAATACATAATCCTGTGTGAATACAACACAAATAGTAATTTTTAAAATCGGTAAAAATTGAGATTAAGCATATATTAGCACTCTGAAAAGCAGGCAAGATGAAACGAATCAAAAAGAGATTTTTTTATTTTTTCAATTTTCTCACTTTTTGTTTGATTATTGGAAAGGTCGGTGCGCAGCCGATTTCCTGCGCTGATTTTACCATCACCGGATTTTCACCTAATCCTCTGGACACTTCGGAATATTTGATTACTGTGCAGTTTTCAGGTGCGGAAAATCAAATCATCAATTATCCACATTTTTCGTTGGTGTTTGATGGGGATGGCGATACGGCGGCTTTCGGGAACATCTTTTTCTTCGGCCAGCTGGGCGGAACTTCGCAGGATTATCCTGTT
>CAYYRB010000090.1:0-5162 GCA_964473995.1 uncultured Candidatus Competibacteraceae bacterium
CCGAATTCTTTACCCTCGGGGAAAAGTCCGCAAAGCCAATTGTTCGCAGACGGATTGAGTACATGGTCGCTGAAGGAAACGCCAGGGGAAACCATTTCCGTTACATCGCGTTTCACGATGGTTTTGGTGAGTTTGGGATCTTCCAGTTGTTCGCAGATGGCTACCCGGAAGCCCGCGCGCACCAGTTTGGGTAAATAATTTTCCAGGGAATGGTAGGGGAACCCGGCCAACTCGGTTTCGCCCGACGAGCCGTTACTGCGCTTGGTGAGTACTATGCCTAAGGTCCGTGCCGCTTTCACGGCATCTTCCCCGAAGGTTTCGTAAAAATCACCTACGCGAAAAAGCAGAATGGCATCGGGATGCTTCGCCTTGATGGCATTGTATTGCTTCATCAGCGGGGTTTCCGCCGCGCCTGTATGTTCTTTTTGTTTAGCCAAAGCCTACAAAAGTACGGATTCGCTCCGGCTCGTGCTACAGAATTTCCCACACTTTTTCCGGAGGCCTTGCCACCACGGCCTTGTTGCCGCAAATGACCACAGGTCGTTCAATTAATATGGGATTTTCCGACAGGATGTAAATCCACTCTTTTTCGGTGTGATTTTTCCCTTTGAATTTTTCCTTGTAGAGATTTTCGCCTGTGCGCACAAGTTCATGTGCTTTTATTCCTGCTTTTTTGAGCACCTGTTCAATTTCGGCTTCTGTGGGTGGGTTCTCCAGGTATTTTTTGATTTCAAAGGAAAGGCCTTTTTCTTCCAGAAGCTGCAGGGCGGAACGGCTTTTTCCGCAACGGTTGTTGTGCCAGATCTGAATGGATGTTTTCATGAATGATCAGATTAAATGAGCGGTTTTGAGGATGAAAAAAAGGTAAAAAAGCAAAAAGAGCATGCCTTCCCAGTGCGAAATCCGTTTGTCCTGAGTGAGCAGATAAAGGAAAAGGGATGCTCCCAAAAAAATGACAGGTGAAAGGGTGAGCAATTCTGCAGGAACTTGCAACTGCCCGGGCAGGGCAGCTAACCCGGGAATGACGGTCACATTGAAAATACAGGATCCGAGCACGTTCCCCACGGCCTCTTCTGATTTTTTGTCGCGGATGAGCAGCAGACTGACTACGAGCTCGGGGAGGGTGGTTCCCAACGAAAGCAAGGTGAGCGAAGCAAGAGCGGGTGAAATCTCCAGGGAGCCCGCCAGCCTTCCGAGAGAGGCAACGGTGAAGTCGCCCGCAAAGTAAATTCCGGCTGCCGACGCGGCGATGAGCAGGGCACCTTGCCAGGGAAATGTCGGGTGTTTTTCGGCGGGTTCGTTTTCACGGGGCATTTCGCCGCTGCGCAAGACATACAGGGAATGAATGACAAAAGCCGCAAGCAGTGCCAGACCTTCTCCACGCGATACAAAGCCGTCGTAAATGGTAAGGGTGAATAGCAGGGCCGTGCCTATGAGGTAATGCAAGTCTATCATGATGTATCTTTTGCTCAAGTTGATTCCCGAGGGAGAGAGTGCCGCCGTGAGCCCCATAATCAGCAGGATATTTGAAATGTTTGCTCCCAGAATATTTCCGGGGATGATTTCCGGGATGCCTTTTTTGATGGCAAAACCGGCGGATACCAACTCGGGCAGTGAGGTACCTATGCCTATTATAAACAAACCGATGACAAAGGGGGAAAGGTGAAAATACCGGCCTATTTTTTCGGCGCCCCGGGTAAAGAGCCGTGCCGAAAGGAGCAACCCCGAAAGGCTGATTAAAAACAGGAGAAGGTCTTTCCACATGATATGTTCAAAGTTACGTGGAATTTGTCATTTTCTTCGGAAAGGTTTGTGTCATGGAAGCCCTAAATGTTTCATACATCCCGCAGATTCTGCCGGATTGCGGTAAAGACAGTTAATTTTTAAACTTGCCTATCCCAAGGCTTCACCTCGGCTTGTCCGCTTACCAAGTACCACCTGTTTTTTTGTATGTGCAGGCATTTATACCGTGTCCGCTGCTTTTGGCCTTTTTGAAAAATCTCTCCCGTGGAGAGTTGAAAGTGAACCAGGTCGGGCAGTTCTTCCAGCAGAACGGTTCCCTTGGGCGGGTCGTATTTTCGGAGTAGCCGGTTTAATTCCTTGTCGGAGCAGGATGAGGCGGATAAAGTTTCACCCCGCGATAGGAAGTGATGCACCAACTCGGGTGGAAAGGCGCTCAGCTCAATGATTTCTCTAATCAGACGGGCAAATTCGCTTTGCCATTCTTTTCCGTGAGGGGCTACCGTGTTTTTATGTTTGATCCATGTTTCCAAATGCGCGGCCTCATGCACAAAAGTGACCAGAAAGGCCACGGGGTTCAGGTCGTGGTTGATGGTAATCTGATGGCCTTCCCTGCCGAAGGGATGCCGGTAATCGCCCAGTTTGCTGGAACGTACCCGGGTGATTTTCATTTTTACGGCATGTTTCAATACAAATTCGGCACTCCATTCGATGGCTTCCCTGGGCATGTACCGGCTGAGTATGCGCATGAAAGCAAGTTTTTTTTCCTCCCGGGTCATGGCATAAAATTAGGACAAAACCTGGTAACAGACAAAGGAAGCCAGGTAGGCTGTACACGTCATGATGAGCAATTGGAATAGGGCTATTTTCATGGAGCCGGTTTCTCTCTTTACCACGGCAAACGTACTCATGCACTGCATGGCCAGCAGGAAAAAAACCATGAGCGAAAGACTGGTAGCCGCATCAAATCGTTTTCGCCCGGTTTCGGCATCTTTTTGAGAGGCCAAGACCTGCGCCAACTTTTCGCCTTCATTGGTTGATTCGATTCCGTACAGCGTGTTCATGGTGCCCACAAAAACTTCCCGGGCTGCAAAAGAGGTAATGAGCCCTATGCCGATTTTCCAGTCAAATCCCAGCGGACGAATCACAGGCTCTATCGTTTTTCCGATTTTCCCGGCAAAAGAAGTTTCCAGTTTTTTTGTCTGAAATTCCGCTATGTTTTCCGGGTTTTCCCCGGGATGGCTCACGGCAAATTCCTTGCGCAACGCCTCCATGTCGGATGTCGGTCCGTACGAGGCCAATACGTAGAGCAAAATGGAAATCGCCAAAATTATTTTACCCGCGTTGATGACAAAATCATTCACTTTATCCCAAACCTCGCGAATGACTGTTTTAACGGAAGGCCATCGGTATTCCGGAAATTCCATCAGAAAGAAGGACTTGTCTTTTTCTTTTTTCAAAAAGTGATTTAATAAAGCAGCTCCCACAAAAACGGCTCCGATTCCACCCAGATAAAATCCAGCCAAAACCAGTCCACGGGTGCTGATCGGGCCCGTAAATCCTTCCGGTACGAAAACGGCGGTTAGGGTAACGAATACAGGTAATCTGGCGGAACAGGACACCCAGGGAGTGACCAGTATGGTGATGAGCCGCTCCCTGCGGTTGGCAATGGTTCGCGCCGAGAGAATAGCCGGAACGGCGCAGGCCGCACCGCCCGCAAAAGGAATCAGGGACTTGCCGTTTAAGCCGAATTTTCGCATCAAATGGTCGGCCAGAAACGTAACCCGGGACAAGTAGCCCGACTCCTCCATGATGGCGATGAATAGAAACAGGAAGGCAATTTGGGGAATGAAGATGAGTACTCCCGTTATTCCGGGTAAAAGCCCGTCGGTAACCAGTCCGGAGAGTTCATTCTCCGGCAGCCATTCCGCCAAGGCGAGGGCCAAGTTGCTCATCAGGCCGTCTATCCAATCCATGGGATAGGCGGAAAGGGTAAACAGACTCTGGAAGATGAGAAAAACGATTCCCGCAAAAATCAGCGGACCCCAAAAAGGATGCATGATTACCCGGTCTGCCTTCTTGCGGAAACGGGCGTTTTTATCGGCTTTTTTGAATTGAAACCATTCTTTTTCTTTTTTGGATGCCTCTTCGATGAAGGTATCGTAAGGTATAGTTTTTTTAACAGGCCCGGCCGTTATTCCTCCGAAGTTGCGCAGGGTTTCCCGAATCAGATGGGCGGTTTTTCCCCTGCTTTTTTCCGATACGATTACCGGCACACCGGTGAGTTCTTCCCTTATCTTTTTCAAATCAGGAAGGATGCCTTTTTCTTCTGCCATGGAAGCCATATTCAGGAGAAGAACTGTTTTAAATCCAAGGCTTCGGATGAAAAAAAACAGGTGAAGGCTGCGGGAAGGGTTGCAGGTATCGGCCACAAACAAAATCAGCGTGTCCGACTTGTCCGGGCTTGCCGAAAGCCGCAAAATGGGCTCGATGGCCTGCCGTTCATCTTCGGAAATGGGCTCCGGGCTGTATATTCCGGGCAGGTCCGTTATCTCAATCGTTTCGCGGGTGCCGGAATCCGGGTTCCATATCTTCATCACGCCCGTTTTCACGGTAACGGTTACGCCCGGATAGTTCGCCGTTTTTTGATTCAGGCCGGTAAGCAGGTTAAAAAGCGTGGTTTTTCCGCTGTTCGGGTTACCCACCAAAACGATCCGCTTGGGAAATGATATGGGGTTTGGCGTTTCTATGTGCGGAACGGTTTTTCTATTTCAATCAAATCGGCCTCCTCGATACGCAAAGCGGCATGCAGCAATCCCACTTCAAAAGCCAGCGGATCGCCGAAGGGCCCTTTGCCTGTAAGAACGATTGTTCTGCCGGGCACAAAGCCCATTTCTTTCAGCCGTTTTCCCGACGGACCTTCCTTTACGGAGGTGATTACGGCGGATTCTCCTGGCTGCATTTGGGGAGCATTCATCAGAGCAAAACTAACGTGTTTTTTCCAACTTAGCCTGAACCTGTGCCCTGTTCGTTCCTTGTCAACATTTTTTGAGGGGTCTACGAAACGAAAGATTTGGAATATCAACCGTTTATTTTTCATCGAGTGAAGGTCAGGGTGGCGGCTGTTGAAATCTTTCCGCCTGTTTTTGTTATTTGCTCGGTCAAAACCGGTACTTTTTTGGTCTCAAACAGCAGCGTCTTATGGCCAAGAAAATCAATTCGGTGCTTACCAAAATTTTTGTTCTGGATACCTCGGTGATCATATACAATCACAGCTCCGTCACCTGTTTTGAGGATAATGATGTGGCCCTGCCCATCAGTGTGCTGGAAGAGTTGGACACGTTCAAAAAGGGAAACGACACCAAAAACTTTGAAGCGCGCGAATTCATCCGAACCCTCGATGAGTATGGCATCGGTCAGAC
>CAYYRB010000090.1:5262-6643 GCA_964473995.1 uncultured Candidatus Competibacteraceae bacterium
GGTGTGGATGCGGAGGATTTTGAAACCGGTAAGGTGCGCGATATTTCGAATCTGTACACGGGGAAAAGTGAAATTACAGGGGCCGACCCCGGGCTCATAGATCAGATTTACCGCGAGGGAGGGTGTGACCCGTCCGATTTAATCGGGAAAGAGATGCCTTTGCCCAATCACTACTTTCTCATCAAAAATCAAAAGTCGAGCGTACTGGCTTTTTTTAATTCCGAAACCATGCGTGTGGAACGCGTGGAACGAAAGGATGCCTACGGCATTAAAGCCCGCAGCGCCGAACAGGTTTTTGCGCTTCATGCACTGCTTAACCCGGAGGTGAAACTGGTTACATTACAAGGAGTAGCGGGAACGGGTAAAACGCTTTTGGCCTTGGCCGCGGCTTTGGAACAACGGCGAAATTTTCATCAGATTTTTTTGGCAAGGCCCATCGTGCCGCTCAGCAATAAGGACATCGGCTATCTTCCGGGAGACATCAAATCCAAGCTGAACCCCTACATGGAGCCTCTGTTTGACAATCTGAAATTTATCCAGAGTCAGTTCGGCGAAACAGATAAAGAGGGCAAAAAAGTCAGTGAAATGCTGGAAAATGAGAAGTTGGTGATTCAGCCCCTGGCTTACATACGCGGCAGGAGTCTTTCGAATGTTTTTTTCATTGTGGACGAATCCCAAAATTTAACGCCGCATGAAGTGAAAACCATCATTACCCGTGCAGGGGAGAACACCAAAATCGTCTTCACGGGCGATATTTTTCAAATCGATACGCCCTACCTCGATACACAGAGTAACGGATTGTCTTACCTGATAGACCGGGTTCATTCCCATCCGCTGCATGCCCACATCACGTTGGAAAGGGGTGAGCGGAGTGAGTTGGCCAATCTCGCCAACGAACTGCTTTAAAATACAAAGAGACAACACGGTATGCGTTGCCTCTTTGTAATTAACCCTTAACCCTTAACTTTTTCTAGTTTTGAATTAGCTGAAAAACTACGTTTTTCAGTGATTCTATTGCGAAATTAATGGGGATTGCTACACGACTTCCCGCGTTTCGTGTTAAAATTAAGCGAAGGCCTCCGGTCAAACTTTACGGTACATGGTTTTTTTGATTTAAAGAACCCGTTATCAATCAAAAAGGTATATAACTTGTACCCAAAAATGAGGATATTTTCATTTGTTTTGACGGCCTTTTTAATGAGTTGATAGGCAGAAAAAAGAACCCATTAACAAATATTAACAAGGCTTGACGCTTTGAAGTCCAAAATACGATAATCGGCGTCGTCTCGTTAGATTGTTTATTTTTGTTTATGCGATATTTCATTTTTTCGTTCTCCTTTTTTTCGGCGATGTTTTTTGCCGGGTGTAAAACCTGTCAGCC
>CAYYRB010000091.1:0-5113 GCA_964473995.1 uncultured Candidatus Competibacteraceae bacterium
GACGGCTTATATGCTTTTAGAAGGCTATACAGACACAGATGGGGCACACGAATACCGACAGTTTTCAAGTTTAAATTAAGTCGCGTGTTTTTTATCGCAGGTAAAAAAGGAAACCGAGAAGGGTATATTTTCCCCTTTGGGGTCAGATTTACGCATGATGTCGAACGCCCGTTTCACTCTTAGCATGAAGCGAATTTCATGTTGATAGACGGCTGAAAAAAGGACATAAAAAAAGCCCTGAATTGTCAGGGCTTTTTTTCAAATATAGACTTGATTCGGTTAGTCAGAATAACCAATTAGTTTTATAAATTCATTTAATAAACACTGCCAGCCGGAACCAGTTCGTCAGCAATTTCTTTACATTCCCAGCACCCTCTTTTTTGGTAGCCTCTGATCCAATATCTTCTTGCAGCAGTTAAATTTTTGGTTTTATAAGCCCAATGGCCAAGAAGAAAATAAAAACTGGCGTTTACGTAACCGTCTTTTTCAGATTGTAAAAGGTAATATCTGGTTTTTTCTAAATCACCTTCATTAAAGGCCTCATAAGCTTTGTCAAGGAAAATTTTAGAGTTTTCCATTTTAGCGTTTGTAGTCGCCGAATTTTCCTGCCTCGGAAAATATATATATGTGTTTTGAGCAAAAGATGCTGAAAAACAAGTGAACAGTAAGGAGCAAATAATCAGGTTGGCTTTCATTTTTATTGTTTTTTTAAGAATATTCGGATGACATTAGTTAAGGCGAAATTACATCAAATATTGAAATTGAAAAGTGTTGATGTCTTTACGTTATTTTTCATTGTTTGTTCTATCCGGCCCCATCCAAAGGTAAACACCACACACCACACTTCCAAAACTTTTTCACTTACGCCAAAACGTGTTGCAGGCAGCCTGCCAACGCCATTTTATGTCAGCGTATAAACCAAAAAAATAGCCGGTGCATAACACACCGGCCATCCCCTAAAATTCTATTTACGGCTAAATTTCCACCCTAATGCAGCCAGCCCATCCTAAAAAAGAAACGGCGCATGTATTTCTTACCCGCGCTTTCGCCCAGGGCCTCGGGTTGCTTCTCCCGGTTCAGGGCATCCATTCCTTTTGATGCAAGCAGTTTGTTCAATGCCGCCAGTTCCGTATCGGCCAGCTGCCTGAAGCGCGCCTCCGCGGCATCCGTTTCTTTCTCGAAATAGGCCAACAGATCCAGCTGCGACTGCGAGGGCTTGCCCGGAAAACTGTTCACGTTTCCGTACAGCTCAATGATTTTCTCGTTCAGCTGCTCGTCGCCCGCAAATACACCCGCCTTGTCCGTACTGATGAGCGTTTTGTTGAAGTCCTCCATTTTCTTTTTGAGCGGGGCTATTTTCGGAGCCAATGTTTTTTCTTTTTCTGCCGCCTTGCCGGCTCCGGTAATCCAATACTGCAGCGTTTCGGTGATTTTGCCCATGCGCTCGGTGAGTGCATACAGCCTCAACACGGTTTTCTGCTGCAACACGCGCTCCTCCTTGGGATAAAGCGATTGCGGATCGCCCGCCAGCTCCACGGTGGTGGTGTATTCTTCTTTTCCTTTGATGATTTTCACGGTGTACACGCCCTCGGGCAGGGAAGGCCCCATGAAGGCGCCCGCGGAGAGTGTGGTGCCCATTTTGGCCTTGGGCGGTTCCAGGCGTGTAACCCATTCGGTTACGTTGATGCCGCGCTGCTTGCCGGGAATCAGGTCGCTCACTTCTTTTCCTTTATCGTCGTACACGTACATTTTCATATCGCCGATCATGTGACGCTTGGCCAGGTAATACATGATTTTGGCATTTCCGGAGGGATTTTCACCCACGAATTCCCCGTCTGCCGGGAAATCCTGAAATCCGCCTCCGCCCTTTACAATCTGGGGCTTTGCGGGCAAAAAGGCAAAGGGTTTGGCGAGCAGCTCGGCGGTGATGGCGCGCAGGGGCGAAATGTCGTCAATGATGAGCACGCCCCGTCCGTGGGTACCCAAAATCAGGGCATCCTCGCGCGGGTGAATGAGCATGTCGCGTATGCCCACTTTGGGCACGCCGTTTTCAAATTCCAGCCATTTTTTGCCTCCGTCCACCGAGATGTAAAGACCCCATTCGGTGCCGGCAAAAAGCAGGTCGGGATTCACCCGGTCCTGCCGGATGCACCACACATAGCTGCCGATTTCGTCGGTGGCCAACGCGGTCCAGGTTTTGCCCAGGTCGGCGGTTTTGAAGATGTAGGGCCGGAAGTCGCCCATGGTGTGGCCTTCAAACGCCACGAAAAGGGTGTTGGCATCGTGCGGACTCGGTTCCACGAAACTGCACCAGGTGTTTTTGGGCAGACCGGGAATGCCGGGCGTAACGTTGGTCCAGGTTTTGCCGCCGTCGGCGGTTACCTGCAGGTTGCCGTCGTCGGTGCCCGCCCAGATGATGTTTTCGTTTTTCGGCGATTCGGCGATCGTGTAGATGGTGCAATGGTTTTCGGCGGTGGTGTTGTCGCGTGTCATCCCTCCCGATTCTTTCTGCCGCTGTTTGGCGGGATCGTTGGTGGTGAGGTCGGGCGATAGTTTGGTCCACGATTCGCCCATGTCCTCGCTCATGAACAAAAACTGGGCTCCCAGGTACATTTTTTTCGGGTTATTGGCCGATGGCACCAGAGGCGTATTCCAGTGGAATCGGTACGCGGGTTCGCCTTTAGCGGCGAAGGGCCTGATGTCTTTGCTGGAGTTATCCTTCAGGTTGATGCGCATGATGTGCCCGCCCTGGTATTCGCTGAAGATAAAGTCTTTGTTTTCGGGATGCCGGAACACGCAGAATCCGTCACCGAATCCCACGCTTCTCCAGTCGCCGTTGCGCAGGCCTCCCGATTTTCGGGAAGGAGCCATCCAGGAACCGTTGTCCTGCAGTCCGCCCATCACGTTGTACGGTGTTTCGTTATCGGCGCTCACGCGGTAAAACTGGGAAAGCGGCAGGTTTTGAAACATCACCCAGCTGTTGCCTCCGTCCTCGGAACGGTAAACCCCGCCGTCGGTGCCCAGCAGCAGGTGCCGCGTATTCTGCGGATTCACCCAGAGGGCGTGGTGGTCGGGATGGGTGGCTCCGCCGATTGAGCGGAAGGTTTTGCCCGCATCCGCGCTCATGGTGAGGGTATAACCGGGCTTATATACTTTCTTGTAATCCTTCGGATCGGCCACGAGCAGCGAGAAATAGAAGGGCCGTGCGCCGGTGTTGAATCCGTCATTGAGGCGGATCCAGCTTTCGCCGAAATTTTCCGAGCGGTACAGGGCGTTGGTGTCTGCCTCCACCGTGGCATAGAGCCATCCAGCCCGCGCGGGCGACTGGGTGAGGGCGATGCGTCCGAGGTTGCCCTTGGGCAGTCCGTTGCGGATGATTTTCCAGGTTTTGCCTCCGTCGGTGCTTTTGTGCAGGTTACTGCCTTTTCCGCCCGAGGTGAAAAAGTGGGCGGAGCGGCGGAATTCCCAGGTGGTAGCGTAAAGGATGTCGGGTTCCTGCGGGTCGATGAGGATGTTGGTGCAGCCGGTGTTTTCATCCACATAGAGGATTTTTTCCCAGGTTTTTCCGAAGTCGGTAGTGCGGTACAATCCTCTGTCTTGGCTCGGTTTCCAAAGGCTGCCGAGTACCGATACATAAACGGTTTCGGGCTTGTTCGGATGAATGGCGATGTCGCCGATGCGCTCGGACAATTCGAGGCCTTTGTGTTGCCAGTCGCGGCCTCCGTTTACGGAGAGGTAAATGCCGTTTCCATAGGATACGCTGTTGCGTGTCCAAGGCTCGCCGGTGCCCACCCACAGCGTGTCGGGCCGCTTTTGGTCTATCGTTATTTTGCCTATGGATTGCGGATATTTTTCAAAAATCGGCTGGAAGGTGGCTCCTCCGTTTGTGGATTTCCAGATACCTCCGCCCGCGGCACCTACGTAAATGACGGATGGATCGCTGTTTACCACGGCCAGGTCGGCCACACGGCCACTCATGCCCGCGGGACCTATGCTGCGGGCCTTTACGGCTCCGAAGAGGGCACTGCCTTTGAGGTCGTTAGTCTGGCTGTGGGCTGCGGCCGACAGCATGCATAGGGAAAGCGAAAAAATCAGTGTTTTTCTCATGGCTTTTGACAATAAAAAAAGCCCGCCGGAGCGGGCTGTAGAATTATTTGGGGAATGCGAAGACGGTTTCTTTTACGGGCACGTTGAGTTCCACGGATTTGAGCGTCATGGCGCCGGCATCGGTGCCGCTGATTTTGGTTTTCATGGAATGCCACATGAGCAGTCCGTTGCCAATTTCTTTGTAATCGCTGAAATAGGTTTCTACCACGGCGTCTTTCATCTGCGGGTTTGATGAAATGGTGCGGGCCATCACCTGCAGAAAGCTTTCTTTATCGATGAATTTAGTTACCACATCTCCGTTTTTCTTCTCCACTTTTATTTTGAAGCAGGACGTGCCTTCCACATCTTCGGTGCCCAGCAGCTCCACTTTGTGGCCTTTTTCTTTGTAGGAAAGCAGTTCGTCGTCAAACTCCGCCTGGTCTTTGATGTCTTTGGCGTCTTCCTCGCTCATGAGTTCCGCGGTGGTTTTTCCCATCATCGGATTGATCATCCAGGCCTGGGTTCCGTCAAATCCCTGCTTGATGGTTTGCCCCATCACGCTGATTTCGGTGTAGATTTTGGATGGACGGGAAATTACGGTGTATAAGGGAAAACTCATGCCCGATTGGGAAAATTCACCCGTCATGCTCAGGGTTTGTACTTTTTCCCACTGTGCGGCGGAACCGTTCACTTCGGCGTAGGATTGCACGATATCGTCCAACGATTGCGCATTTACTCCCGCGGAGAGCAGAAGGGGGAAAAGAAAGGCAGCTAATTTTTTCATGATATGTTCATTATTTTGATGAATGAGACAAAGGTGCTAAAAAGGGTTTGGGGGTGAAAATAATTTCGACTAATTGCCCAAAATTTGGGAAAAATGGGCATCGCAAACCGGGGCAAAATGGGCGTGCTCCAGCGCCTGTACTTTGGCTGCGACGGATTCGGGCGTATCTTCGGGGGTAACGGGAATGTCGGTTTGGAACAGGATGCGTCCGTCGTCGTATACGCGATTTACCAGGTGAACGGT
>CAYYRB010000091.1:5213-6589 GCA_964473995.1 uncultured Candidatus Competibacteraceae bacterium
ATGAGCGAAGGGGAATTGCTGCAGATTGAAAAAGCCCGACGGCTTGACATTACGGAAGAGGTTTATTTTGAAATCATCCGGCGCAAAACGGCTTCTTTGATTGCCTCCTGCTGTGAATGCGGGGCTTTTGCCGCAGGCGCCGATGAACAGGTGGTGAAACAGATGCGCCAATTTGGGGAAAAAACGGGCATCGCGTTTCAAATCAAGGACGATTTGTTTGATTACGAAAATTCATCCCTCATCGGAAAACCGGCCGGAATAGACATCAAAGAGCAAAAGATGACGCTTCCGCTCATCCATGCGCTCAACATGGCTTCGGGTGCAGAAAAACGGCGAATCATCCGTACCGTAAAAAACAACAATAACGATCCGGAAAAAGTGGCCGAGGTGATCGCCTTCGTCAAACAATCGGGCGGCATTGCCTACGCCGAAAAGCGGATGCATGAAATCAAAAACGAAGCGCTCGATATCCTGAAGGGTTTGCCGGAGAGCATATACCGGACTTCGTTGGAAGATTTGGTCAAATTCACGGTAGATCGGAATTATTGATATGATGATTCCCCGCACACCGGATGTGCTTCGGCATCTGTTTCCCGATATCCTGTTCCGCCTTCCTTCCGAACCGGAAAAACAACCTTCAGTGTATCTCACGTTTGATGACGGGCCCCATCCGCAGGAGACGGAATTTGTGTTGCGTTGCCTTCAGGATTTCGGGGCAAAGGCCACCTTTTTTATCACGGGCATGCAGGCCGAAAAAAATCCGGATTGGCCTGATGTGCTTCGCCGTGAGGGTCATCATGTGGGCAACCACGGATACAGCCACCTCAAAGCGGGAAAGGTTGATACCGAAAACTACCTGAACGACACCGAAAAAGGGGCGTTGATTTCGGGCTCCCGGCTTTTCCGTCCGCCATATGGCTTTCTTACTCCTTCCGTTTATCGGGGCCTGCGTAAAAAGAACAGGATCGTGCTTTGGGATGTGATTACGGAAGATTACAGGCAGGATAAGCCATCTGAACTGCTTTTGGAATCGGCTTGCAAAAAAGTGCGTAACGGGTCGCTGTTGGTTTTTCATGATCAACCCAAAGCGTCCAAACATCTTCGGTATGTGTTGCCCCGCCTGATGGAACGATTGAAGCAACAAAATTTTGTTTTCCATTCCCTGGCTCTTTTTGAGCCAATCGTCGAATAGTGCGTCGGCGGTTGGATGGATTTTGGTTTCTTTGTGGATAAACGAATAAAAACATGAGCCGGACTTCGTTATTTGATGCGGAGGAACTTTCGCAAATCGAGCAGGCGGTAAAGCAGGCAGAGGAAAAAATATCGGGCGAGATAGTGCCCGTATTTGTGTCCGAATCGGACGATTACGAAATCGG
>CAYYRB010000092.1:0-6451 GCA_964473995.1 uncultured Candidatus Competibacteraceae bacterium
GTCAAACAACCAAGAAAATGCCATGCTGATTTTTTGGGGCAAGATTATAAAAAAGCGGGCAACTAATTGCCGATTGAATTAACTTAAACGCGGTTGTCGGGATAAAACAAAAAAGGAGAGCGGTTACCCACTCTCCTTTTCAATTTTTCGAACGGATAATTAATAATTATTGTTCCGGTAGCCTCCGCGATCGCGATTCCCGCCGCCGCCGTATCCGCCACCGCCGTTGTTACGGTCGAATGAGCGACGTGGACGGTCGTTTGATTCGGTGCGAGGACGTGCCTCATTTACCGTCAGCGGGCGGGTCATGAATTCCTGCTCGTTCAAAGCCTCAATGGCTTCTCTTGCAGCAGCGTCTTCCATTTCCACAAATCCGAAACCGCGAGATTTGCCGGTAAATTTGTCCGTCATAATTTTAGCCGACATAACCTCTCCGTATGTAGAGAAAAGTTGCGCTAAATCCTGTTCTGTAGCCCTGTGGCTGATGTTGCCTACGTAAATAGTCATGGCGTAGTTGTATTTGATTAAAAATTAAACCGGGATAAGTAAACTGGCTGAAGGCCGTGGTTTTTGAGTCAGGGATATTGGTTATGAATTCAACAATGCACGCGAGTTTTTTTACTCGACACGGCAAATATACATACAAAAACGAGAAATGCAAGAAAATGCGAATTTTTTTGAAGAAATTACCGTGCCGCATTCATCAGCTCCTCAATTTCTTCCACCTCCCTGGGGATGGAAGCCATGAGATCAATATGGCCGTTTTCCGTAAGCAGAATGTCATTTTCAATCCGGATTCCCAAATTTTCCGAAGGGATATAAATACCCGGTTCACAGGTAAACACATGTCCGGCTCTCATCGGAAGATCGCGGTTGCCCACATCGTGCACATCCAGCCCGAGGAAATGAGAAGTACCGTGCATGAAATACTTTTTATAAAGCGGGGCTGCCGGATCCTGCTTGGCCACGTCGTGTTTATCCAATAATCCTAAAGCTATTAGTTCGCTTTCCATAAAGCGGCCCACTTCTTTTTCGTATTCCAGATAAATCGTGCCGGGTTTAAGGAGCGAAGTGGCAAATTTCATCACGCGCAGGCATGCGTTGTACACGTCCTTCTGCCGTGGAGAAAAACGACCGTTGACCGGTATGGTGCGGGAAAGATCACTCGCATAGTTGGCGTATTCACAACCAAAGTCCATCAAAATCATATCACCGTCCATACAGGGGCGATTATTGGCATTGTAATGCAACACACAGGAGCTTGCCCCGGAAGCGATGATGGGGTTGTAGGCGTGCCCGCCGGCGCGGTTACGTATAAATTCATGAATGATTTCGGCTTCAATCTCATACTCATATACCCCGGGTTTCACAAAACCCAACACCCGGCGAAACGCTTTCTCCGTAATGTGGCAGGCCTGCTGCATGATTTCCACCTCCATGCTGTGTTTGACGGAACGCAGTTCATCCATCAAAGGACCGAGACGCAGAAAAGCATGGGCAGGATATTTGGCTTTAAGCCGATCCATCATGCGAAGGTCACGGTAATCCGTTTCAACATCGGCGCGGATATTCTCATTCAGGTTGATGTAAATGTTCCGGTTTCGGATAAAAAGCTCGTGCATCACCTTCTCAAATTCATGCTCCCAGTAAACGGTTTTGATTCCTGAGACACGCCGCGCATCTTCTTTGGTATACTTATATCCTTCCCATACGGCAAGATGTTCATTGGTTTCACGGATGAACAAGATTTCACGCATGGACTCCTTATAGGCATCCGGACAAATCACCAACATGGTTTTTTCCTGATCAATGCCGCTGAGCCAGAATAGGTCGCTGTTTTGACGAAACGTAAAAAAGGTGTCCCCGTTTCTGGGAAACTCGTCATTCGCATTAAAAACGGCCACGGATTGCTTTTCCAACCGGGCAGCCAGGCGCTTGCGGTTTTCTACAAAAAGGCGCGAATCTATCAGATCATACCGGTTATTCATTTCCGAAAAAATTAAAAATTCGCCTCAAAGATAGCGGAATACCTATATGCAAACGGGCGCATTTGACTACCTTTGCGCTACATGAAAACTCCCCCGTACAACCGCGAAATACTGACTCCGGGGCGAAAGGCACTCCGGGTTAATTTAGATCCGAACTTTTACGGCTCATTTGCCGAAATAGGCGCCGGGCAGGATGTGGCCAATACTTTTTTTGAAGCCGGCGGAGCCTCCCAAACCGTGGCGAAAACCATGAGCGCTTACGACATGGCGTTCAGCGACAGTATTTATGGCGTGGCGCCCGATGGCCGCTATGTATCCAGAAACCGGGTGGAAAAAATGCTGGATCATGAATATGCGCTTTTAAAAGAACGGCTCCCCGAGCGCAAAGAATCCACCTGTTTTTTCGCTTTTGCCGATACGGTGGCTACGATAGATTTTCATAAAACCAAGCCCGGACACGGCTGGCTGGGCTGCCGATTTCAAACCCGTCCCGATACGGAACCCAATGACCTGATAATTCACGTAAAACTAAAAGAACCCGAAAAGCTGCTCCAGCACAAAACCCTGGGCATTATAGGTACCAACCTTATTTATGCCTGCCGGTTTTTAAGCCACGACCCCCTGGAGTTGATGCTTTCGCTGATGGATAATCTGAGCTGGGATAAAATTGAGGTAGACTACTTCCGGCTGTCAGGAGCTGATTTCCTAAATGTGGATAACCGCCTCATGAGCCTGAAACTGGTGAAACACGGACTTACCGATGCCACCATGTTTCTTCCTGACGGCGATGTAATCTGGCCTGCAGACCTTTTGTACAAAAAAAATGTGCTGGTGCTGCGAAGCCGCTTTAAACCGATTACCCTCACGGGTATTGACATGCTCAAAAATGCCCTGCGGGATTTCACCTCCGAGCCCGGAATAGACCCCGATGAAACCGTGGTGGTGAGCGAACTCTCGCTGAATCACCTCACCCGCAACGATCAGGAAATTGACGAACAGGATTTTTTAGATCGGGCAGACACCCTTTGTGCACTGGGGCACACGGTGATGATTTCCCAGTTTAAGGAATACCATATTCTCTCCCAATACATCACCCGGTTTTACACCAAAAAAAAGGTAGGGTTGATATTGGGTATGCCCAATATAGCCGAGCTGTTTGATGAAAAGCACTATGCCCATCTTCCGGGAGGTATTCTGGAAGCCATGTCAAGACTTTTCACTACCCAAACCAAAATGTATGTATATCCCATGTTGGGCAAAGACGGCCGGGTTTATAAAATCCGCGATTTCATTTGTCCCGAAAAGGTGAAACCGTTATACGACTTTCTCCTGCTCAACGAAAAAATAACCGACATTTCCAATTTCAACCCGGATGTGTTGGGCATTTTTGCAGACCATGTACTGGACATGATCAGGGAAAATGATTCACGGTGGGAAAAGTTCGTTCCGGTTTACGTGGCCAATATCATCAAAGAAAAAGAGATGTTTGGTTACCATAAAAGTTCCGTCTGATGAAAATTGCTTCCGAAAAAAAATGTCCCTCCTGCGGAAAATGGACCATTTGGAACCAAGGCATGCAAGACTTGTGCGTTCATTGCGGAGCGCTGTTGTCGGACTTTGAACAAAAAAAGGAAATCCGTGCAGAAAAAATACGTACCGCGCCGGCGGGGCTTTTCCCCATAAAGCAAACCGACCTGCGCTTGCTTAAATTGGGAAAATACACGATAAACATGATTCATCTCATTTTCACGGCCGTCATGAGTTTTATCGTGTGGCTGATCACCTTTGTAGCCGCGTGAATGAAAACGAATCCTGCCCGGATACTCTTTTGGCTTTGTCTTATCTTGTTTTTGATGCATCAATCAGGATCTGCCGCCATTTCACATCCTTTGACCGACGCTTACCTGGATGATCTGCTGTGCATGCCCGTATGCCTGTTTCCCGTGCTTTCCGGGTTCCGATTTTTATTGAGCAAAGCATACCGATTTCCGCTGAGTTATCTGATAGGTGTATGGCTTTTTTTCAGCATCTATTTCGAATTTCTTCTTCCACAATACAACAGTCAATTTACGGCAGATTGGACGGATGTGATCTGCTATGCGTTAAGCACAGGCTTATTCGCGGTCATGCAAAACCCCACAACCGCGCAAAAAAATGCACCTTTGCTTCATGAATGAGGAAGCCGGGCAAGGTTTAGCCATTTTAAACTTCGGATTTATTTGTGCCGCGGGCAGTACCAGGGAGGATTTTTTTGAAGCCCTTAAAAAAACAAGGGCTCCCTTCTCCCTGAAAGAAGGAACGGCTGTATTTGCCGCACAGGAAAGCGGGCAGGACGACATATCAGAAAACGGCATGGACAGAGCCGTTAACCTGGCGATGCAGGCCGCCGGACCCTGTATACAAACCGCAGAAAAAGCCGTCGGACAATCGGTTTTGGTTAATGTGGGGAGCTCCCGGGGGGCCACGGCGGGCTGGGAACGTGAATATTCCTCTTTTAAAGAGCGGGGTACCGTTTCCGTAAAAGCATCTCCCTTTACCACTCCGGGAAATCTGTCATCCCATGTGGCTTCTTTACTCAAAAAACGCAGTATCACCTTAGATCATTCCGTTACATGCGGCAGCGGGCTTCAGGCCATTGCCAATGCGTATGCATGGATAACATCAGGCATGTGCGACATGGCTATTGCAGGGGGTACGGAATCCCCGCTTACTCCCTTTACCATTGCCCAGATGAAGGCATTAAAAATCGTTTCGAGAGAAACGGACAATTTTCCCACCAAGCCATTGAGCATGGAGCCTCGTGCCACAGGCATGTTGCTTGGCGAAGGAGCCGCCTTATTTACACTTGCACCCGCAAAGTATCATAATAAAGATGCCCGTTTCTTTATTACGGGCATCGGTATGGGGCATGAATTTTCAAGTTCTCCAACCGGTATTTCCGGACAGGGAGAAGCCCTTCAACAATCCATGAAAAAGGCGATGGCCATGGCAGGCGTAAAACCTGACCTGATTATGGCTCACGCCCCGGGAACAAAAAACGGAGATCTGGCAGAGCATAATGCCCTACTGAATGTGTTCGGGAATAAAATGCCCCGGGTGTATACCAATAAGCATATCATCGGACATACCTTGGGGGCTTCGGGCGTGCTCTCGCTCATTACGGCAATCATCCTCCTGGACAAACAAGAAATACCACCTATGCCCTATCGCAGCCGGGGTCAGGAAAACACGCCGGAAGGGATGCGGCATGTGCTGATAAATGCCACCGGATTTGGAGGAAATGCCATCAGCATCATGGTTAGCAAGAACCTCGGGTAAATTAATATCGGCTTTCGGGAACAGGTGAAAAAACACGGAGAAAAATTCCACCGTTTTACGCAAAATTAATCTCTTTTGGGTGGTGCCAACTTTTTAATCAGCTCCACATAGCGCTTGTCTGATTGGCTGTAGCTATAACCCGTTTTATAACCCCACCAGGCGATAAAATCGTAGTAATCTCCCTTCTTTTTGGCTGAATATTCGGCATATTTTCGATCTTCCAGGGCTTTCATGGCAGATACACAAGTCATCCAATCGGAAAACGTTTTATACCCTTTACTTCCCCTAAGTCCGAACAGGTTATTTTTGGTTTTGCAAATGGATGATTTCAGGTAACCGGTTTCCCACATGGAAATACGCCATACGGCCAGCGGATCGCGGAAGCCACGGGCCTCCAAGGTGTCATATAACTCAAGAGGTGTGGGTAATTGGGCATGCAGCTGCTGAATGGAGAGAAAGCAAATCAGGAAGGCTAATCGTTTTGTTGATGGCATCATCTTATTTTTAGTATCTGTCCCGCCCGGATAAAGTCACTTTTTAAACCATTCCATTTTTTAATTTTCGCCACACTTACCCTGAACTTTCGGGCGATGTGGGAAAGCGTATCTCCACTTTTTACGGTGTAGGTGGAGCCTCCCTTCTTCCCCGATTTTCCTTTGCCTTTTTCCTTCCCTGCTGTATACACCACTGCATCAGAATACTCTTTTAAAGGCAACGAATAGAGTGCAAGTTCCTGATTATTTTTCACTTGTGCAAGTGTGTTCATAAAAGAACGGTAAAGTAAATACCCTTTAAGTTTATATCCGCGATGCGTAAGATGAATGTAATCTCGGGTTGCATAACCTTCATCGGCCCATTTTTTTATTTGACCGAAGCCTCCCGAAAGGTCATACCAATTCCAAAAAAGACAATCATTTTTTTTAGCCAGTGAATCTACCAGGTTACGAAACTCCACACCGGCCGTGATGTATTTCCCCTTGTAAAACAAATCCTGAGTGGCCGTGAGTACAACCACCATGTCGGGATTCACGGCCCGAAACCGTTCTATCGATTTCTCTATGATGGGAGCGAGCTTGGGCTCCACTTTGTTTTTGTACAAAATATTGTTGGTGCCGAAATCCAAAATAACCATGTCAGGTTTGAGC
>CAYYRB010000093.1:0-2579 GCA_964473995.1 uncultured Candidatus Competibacteraceae bacterium
CTGCATCTTTTTTACACGGGTACACAACGCAGCGCATCCGCCATTTTGGCCGAACAAAGCAGGAGCATTTCGGCCGAGGATAAATTCCAAAACCTGAAGGCGATGACAGCCCTGGTAGATCCGCTCCGCGATTGCCTTTTATCGGGAAATTTGGACGATTTTGGGCGCATTCTCCACGAAAACTGGATGCTCAAACAACAGCTTACGGGTGCCATTTCTACGCCTGAAATTGATGAAGCGTATCGTGCCGCATTAGCCCACGGGGCTTTGGGTGGAAAACTGCTCGGCGCGGGCGGCGGGGGCTTTCTGTTGTTTTATTGTCCGGAAGGTACGGCAACCCGGGTGAAACAAGCCCTGCATCATTTTCGTTACTTTGACTTTGAATTTGAGCACGAAGGCTCCAAACTTATTTATTCTTCCAAATGAACAGCACCGAAAAACATACCCGCTACATTCAGTTACTCCGCGATACCCTTGAGAAACTTTCTCCCGAAAATTTGGATGAGGTGTCCCGGGTATTCCTCGCCACTTACCAAAACGGCGGCACGTTTTACGTGTTCGGAAACGGCGGAAGTGCCGCTACGGCCACCCACATGGCGGGTGACTTTGTAAAGGGAGCCTCCTACGGGTTGGAAAAGCGCTTTAAATTCATCTGCCTGAATGACAACATGAGTGCCTTGATGGCCATTGCGAATGATATTTCCTACGAAGCCGTATTCGTGGAGCAGTTGAAAAATTTTCTTCAGCCGGGCGATTTGGTCATCGGTATTTCGGGCAGCGGAAACTCGGCCAACGTGGTGCAAGCCTTGGAATATGCCAAAAGCAGGGGCGTGAAAACGGTGGCTTTGTGCGGTTTTTCCGGTGGAAAAATAAAAGGGCTCGCCGATTACTGCGTACATGCCGAAGTAGATGATATGGAAATTACCGAAGATGTGCACATGGTGGTTTTCCATACCATCAAGCAGGCACTCATCAGCCACCTGCACGGAGCTGGCTCGGTGAGCATGGGGGCCGTGTACGACTCCCGCCTGAAAAAGGGCTGATTCCTCCGTTCGGCGGCCTTTGTTATCTTTGCGGCATGGTTTATCCCATTGTAGCTTACGGCGATTCGGTTTTGCGAAAAAAAGCAGAGGAAATTGATGAAGATTTTCCTGATCTGGACGGATTTATCCGCGCCATGTTCGATACCATGTACGCCTCGCACGGCGTGGGTTTGGCCGCACCTCAGGTAGGTAAGTCCATACGCCTTTTCGTGATGGATGCCGATGCTTTTTCCGACGAAGAACCCGAATTGGCCGACTTTAAAAAAGTATTCATCAACCCGATTATTTTAGAAGAAAAGGGCGAAAAATGGCCATTTAACGAGGGTTGTCTGAGTATTCCCAAAATTAGGGAGGATGTAATCCGGCATGCCGAGATTGTGGTGGAATATTACGATGAACAGTGGAATCTGCATGAGGAAACCTTTAAAGGCATGGCGGCCCGGATTATTCAGCACGAGTACGATCATCTCGAAGGCATTTTATTCATTGACCGCATTAATCCGCTCAGAAAAAAAATGCTCAGCGGCCGACTGAAAGAAATTACCCAGGGCAGGGTAGACGTGGATTATAAGATGCGGTTCCCCGGGCGGTAGTGTTGCTGCTTTGCCTTAAGCGATTATCTCTTTGCGTTCCATTTTTTCTGTTGATTTTTGTCCGTTTCGCGTGGTGGTTTTATCTTCCGCAGAAATTACCTTTGTGCCATGAATAAGACCTCCGTACAATACGATTCGGTCATTGCCGAGTGCCGATCCGAGTTTGCCAAGAAACTGAAAGATTACGGTGCTTCCTGGCGCATTTTTCGTCCTGCGGGTATTACGGATCAGATTTTTATCAAAGCCAACCGAATCCGCACCCTGGAAGAAAAGCGGCTGAGCCTGGTGGGCGAAGGAATCATCGGGGAATTCCGGGGCATTATCAATTACTCCCTTATTGCGCTCATTCAGCTGGAGAAAGGCGCCGCCAAAGAGCCCGATCTGTCTGCGGAAGAAGCTCTGGCATTGTATGACCGGCATGCTTCCGAAGTAAAGGCACTGATGGAAAAGAAAAATCATGATTACGGTGAAGCCTGGCGTGATATGCGCACCGAATCATTTACCGATATGATTCTCGTAAAACTGCTGCGCATCCGGCAGATTGAATCCAACAGCGGACAGACGCTCATCAGTGAAGGCATAGAGGCGAACTTTCACGACATCATCAATTATGCCGTGTTTGCCCTCATCAAATTAACCCAGGAATAACGATAGTTTTTTTAAAGTGCGGGAAAACGCGCCGGGTTGGCTTCGTGCATCATGCCGTACAGTTTTTCTACGATGTCTTCCAACGAAGGCTTGCTGAAGTAATCTCCGTCTGAACCGTAAGCCGGTCTGTGGTCTTTTGCCGAAATGGTCAGCGGTGCTTGGTCCAGAGAAGTAAATGCGTTTTGTTTTTCCAAAATCTGCTGCAACATGAATCCCGTGGCTCCGCCTTCCACATCTTCGTCAACCACGGCAAGACGGTTTGTTTTGGCAACCGATTCGGCAATCATTCCGTGTA
>CAYYRB010000093.1:2679-6245 GCA_964473995.1 uncultured Candidatus Competibacteraceae bacterium
TGTCATATCGCGGGGTACACAAACATACATGCCGCGTACGGCGTTGATGACCATGCCCAAAGGCGAACCGCTGTGCCAGATTCCCTCCAGGCGGTGCCCGCGTGTGCTGATGATGAGCGGAGCGCTTTGTCCGTTTTTGGTGCGGTAGCGCAACGTTGCGGCATCATCACTGAGTGTCTGTATGCCGTAAAGCAAATAATCCAGGTATTGGATTTCGGCAATCGGTCGCAGGCCGCGCATGGCCATTCCCAAAGCCTGACCCACGATGGTAGCTTCGCGGATTCCCGTATC
Organism: uncultured Candidatus Competibacteraceae bacterium; assembly: GCA_964473995.1. GTDB lineage: Bacteria > Bacteroidota > Bacteroidia > CAIKAF01 > CAIKAF01 > JAKRSD01. Next base: position 2,971 of record CAYYRB010000093.1, read on the forward strand.
AAAAACGCGGGTTTCTCCGAATCTTTTCTGTAGTCCTTCCAGGGTCTGGTTCACCCCGCCGATTCCTCCCACGTCTTCTCCGAATACCGAAACCAGCGGATTTGAGCCCAGGATTTTTTCATAATTATCCCGGATGATGATTCTTCCATCCACATATTCTTCGGTTTCGTAGGTGGGCTTTATTTCTTTTACGCGGAGCGCACTGTGTTTGGTTTCGGCCCAGAGGTGCGAATTATAACGGTCATGGTTGGTTTCCTTTTGACCTTTCAGCCAGTTGCGCAGTTCTTGGCGCGAAGTTCCTTTCTCTTCGCGCACCAGCCAGGAAGCCCTGCGGGCGGTTTCCATCACTTCTTTGCGGCTTTTTTCCTTAATGGAAAGTAATTTGTTTTTAAGCTCGTTGAGCGCTTCTGTATATCGGCTTTCGTCCGCCAGTTTTTCGATAATGGCGCATAATTCCGCTGATTCCGACTCGATGGAACCGATGAACTCTTCCCAGGCTTCCTTTTTCGCCTGCCTTACGGAGGCTTTAGCCTCTTTTTCCACCTCATCCATTTCCTCCGCGGAAACAATGGAGTTGGCCACGGCCCACATTTTCATCTGCGCGATGCAGTCAAATTCAGTTTCCCATTCCAACCGTTCTTTGCTTTTGTAGCGTTCGTGCGAACCTGAGGTGGAGTGCCCCTGGGGTTGCGTACATTCTTCAATATGGAATAAAACGGGAATATGTTCCATCCGGCACACGGCCACGCCCTTTTGGTAAGTTTCCACCAGTTCGGGGTAATTCCAGGCTTTCGCTTTGAAAATCAAAATGCCCGGCCCGTTTTCATCTTTTTGAAAACCCCTCAGGGCTTCGGAAATACTTCCCTTGGTGGTTTGGTATTCTTTTGCCACCGAAATGCCGTATCCGTCGTCCCATACCGACATAGCCAAAGGCACCTGCATGACGGCCGCTGCGTTGAGTGTTTCCCAAAAATGGCCTTCGGAAGTGCTCGCATCACCGATGGTTCCGAATGCCACCTCATTACCGTTTATGGAAAGATCTTTAAAGTCCTTCAGTTCTTTCGTGTTCCTGAATTGTTTGGAGGCCAACGCCAAGCCCAAAAGCCGGGGCATCTGTCCGCCGGTGGGCGATATATCGCAGGATGAATTTTTCTTGTCAGAAACGGATATGCGGTTTCCGTGGCGATCCAGCCAGCGGGTGGCAAAGTGTCCGTTCATTTGTCGCCCTCCCGTCATAGGCTCAGTTTCCAGATTTGGATCTGCATACAGCTGGGCAAAAAATTGCTTTACCGTAAGCAGTCCGGCAGCCATCATAAAGGTTTGATCGCGGTAGTATCCACTGCGCCAATCGCCTGGTTTGAAAACCTTGGCCATGGCTATCTGGGCCATTTCTTTACCGTCGCCGAAAATGCCGAATTTGGCCTTACCGGTGAGCACCTCCCTGCGTCCGAGTAAACTGGCTTCGCGGCTTTCGCAGGCAATGCGGTAATCGTTCAGCACCTCTGCTCTGAATTCCTCGAAGCTGATTTTTTCACTGTTCAGGGTATTGGTCTCTTTTGTCGCCACAAATCGGAGTTTTATGAATTTACGTGGGCAAAAATAAGCATTCCTCACTAATTTGTTTTTCATGAAGCCCATACCGGCCCGATATATTACTTTTGCACCGTTATGGCCGAACCGAAAAATGAAGGTGAAATGTCTTTCCTCGATCATCTCGAGGCGCTCCGCTGGCATATTGTCCGCTCGGTTTCTGCCATAGCGGTAGGGGCTGTTTTAGCCTTTATCTACAAAGATTTTGTTTTTGACCGTGTGATTTTCGGACCAAAAAATCCGGATTTCATCACCTACAGAGTTTTTTGCAAGCTTTCGTTGGCTTTGGGTTTGGACGATTCTTACTGCATCAGCGAAATGCCCATTCAAATCATCAATACCGATATGGGCGGACAGTTTTCCACCCACCTGTGGGTATCTTTTATCACGGGCCTCATCGTGGCTTTTCCTTACATCGTGTTCGAAATATACCGATTCATCAAACCGGCCTTATACTCTAATGAACGCCGCTATGCGAACGCCGGCATCTTCTACACCAGCATTCTTTTTTTGTTGGGAGTCGGTTTCGGCTATTTTGTGATTGCCCCGCTTTCCGTAAACTTTTTGGCTAACTACTCGGTGAGTAAAGAGGTGGGTAATTACATCAACCTGTCCTCCTTTATTAGCACGGTTACCATGGTTACCATTGCCTGCGGCGTACTTTTTGAACTGCCTATTTTTATCTATTTTCTTTCCAAAATCGGATTGGTGAGTGCGGCCACCCTCCGCAGGTACCGCAAACATTCTATGGTGGGCATTTTGATTGCGGCGGCCATCATTACCCCGCCCGACATTGCCAGTCAGATTATCGTAGCTATACCCCTCGGCCTTCTATACGAATTGGGCATTCTCATTTCACTGGGGGTAGAACGCAAAAGGTTGGCCGAAATGAAAGCGGTGGAACTTCGCGAGAAAGGATAATTCCCTATGGACCGGATTGAGATAAAGAATAAGCGGGCCACTTTTGACTATGAGATTTTGGACGTGCTCACCGCCGGTATCGTGCTTACCGGAACCGAAATAAAATCTTTGCGGCAGGGCAAGGCCAACCTGACGGATTCTTTCTGTTTGATTGAAAATGACGAAGCGTTCGTGAATAACCTCCACATCAGTGAATATGAAAAGGGAGGGCATTATAACCATGAACCCAAACGTAAGCGTAAACTTCTGCTCAACAGGCAGGAAATACGGAAGTGGCATGCCAAGCTGAAGGAAAAGGGACTTACGCTGATTCCGCTGAAGTTGTTCATCAACGATAAAGGCCTCGCTAAGTTGGAGATTGCCTTGGGTCGTGGTAAAAAAACCTTTGATAAACGGGAAAGTCTGAAGGAAAAAGAAGCCAAAAGGCAGATGGACCGTGTGAGAAAGGAACTGTAATCTGTTTCAGAAATGGAACGGAAAATGTGTATCCGTTCAGTTCCATTTCCCTTTTTCCTGCAGTAACAAAAGCAAATCAACCAGTCGGTTTGAATACCCGGCCTCATTATCATACCAACCTACCGTTTTTACCATATTACCGATTACGGAGGTAAGTTCAGAATCAAAAATGCAGGAATGGGGGTTTCCCACGATGTCGATGGATACGATCGGATCCTCCGTATATTCGACGATTCCGCGTAGTTTTCCTTCCGCTGCTTTTTTGAATGCGGCGTTTATTTCTTCTACCGTTTTTGTGTTTTGAACGA
>CAYYRB010000094.1:0-6176 GCA_964473995.1 uncultured Candidatus Competibacteraceae bacterium
CTCTGTTGGGGACTTATAGCTGTGAAGAACGGACTGGGTGATTTCACGATGGATTACGTAAAACCGTTCGGCACCATTTTCGTAAACCTGCTCAAGGCGATTGCCATACCCATGATTATCACTTCGCTGATTACCGGGATGGCCAGCCTGAGCGATATCAACAAACTCAGCCGGATCGGCGGGAAAAGCATCCTGATTTTTGTATCCACTACCGTGTTGGCCATTACCATAGGTATCGTGGCCGTGAATATTTTCAAACCGGGAGAAGGAATTCCGCAGGAAACGAAAGAACAGCTGATGGCTTCTTATTCCGAAAAAGCAGGTAAAAGTGCCCAAAATGCGGAGGCGTTCAAAGAACAAGGGCCATTGGAAGTACTCGTAAATCTGTTTCCCGAAAATTTGGTATCGGCAGCCACAGACAACCGCAACATGTTGCAAATCGTACTTTTCGTTATTCTTTTAGGTGTAGGTATAATGCTCATACCAAAAGAAAAATCGGCCCCAATCATTACCCTGTTCGACGGATTGAACGAACTCATTCTGAAAATAGTGGATATCATCATGTTGTTGGCTCCGCTCGGGGTATTTGGGCTCATGTCATCCGTTATCACCGAAGTAGCCGGCGACGATCCCCAAAAAGCGGTTAATCTGCTCACGGCCTTGGCCAAATATGGGGGCGTGTTGATTCTGGGTTTATTCCTTCACACAATTTTGGTTTACCTGCCCATGGTGAAGTTCTGGGCCAAATTAAACCCACTCACCTTTCTTAAGAAAATGAGACCGGTGCACCTGTTGGCCTTTTCCACCAGCTCTTCCAACGCCACCCTGCCGCTGAATATCGAAAACACGACGGAGCGGATGGGTGTGGGTAAGGATGTAGCAGGTTTCGTATTGCCTTTGGGAGCCACTGTAAATATGGACGGAACAAGCATGTATCAGGCCGTGGCAGCGGTATTCATTGCCCAGGTGTTCAATATGGATCTCACGTTTTCCGATCAGTTGATCATCATCGTTACGGCCACTCTCGCATCCATCGGCTCTGCGGGAGTACCCGGCGCCGGCATGATTATGCTGGTTATCGTATTGAATTCCGTAAACGTGCCCGCTGAAGGCATTGCCTTGATTCTGGGCCCTGATCGCATTCTGGATATGTGCAGAACGGTAATCAACGTAACGGGAGACGTAACCGTGGCAACCGTGCTCGCTCGCGACGAACAAGCCATTAACGAAGAAGTATACAATTCTTAAAATTAAAATACCCGACTTAATGAGGGTTTATGGTGTATAAACCCACTTCCATTCCTTTGCCTTTCATGCGGATGGCATTCACGAATTCAGCCTCGTAAAAAGGTAACAAATTCAGCTTGCGTATTACATACTCGCTGACCAAAATTTTCCGGTTCAGCGGGTGACATTGGCTAAGGATACGCTCACAGGTATTCACCACGTCCCCATGGTATACGATATCGCTTTTAATTTTTCCCACTTCGGCGGTGATTACCTTTCCTCCGTGGAGCCCTGCCTTAAAGTCGGGACGGATGCCGTAATTTTTTTCGTATTCATTTTTCAGCAGACGGATGTTTTTTTCAATTTCAAAAAAACACCGCACACAGTTGTTTTTTTTGACACCGTCCTTCATACTCCAAGTAACCACCACTTCATCGCCCACGTACTGGTAAATTTCCCCTTTGGTTTCCTCTATGGCTGAGGAAATATCCCGAAAAAAATCGGTAAGCAAAAGATGGTATTTGTGCGTACCAAGCCGTTCGGCCAATGCCGTAGACGAATTCAAATCAATAAACATAAAAATTCGTTCTTCCGCGTGGGGCCGGAAATATTTTCCGAGCATGTAATTGCGCAACACCCTTGGACCCAGAATTCGGGAAGACAATTTCACGAAATTGAAAAGAAAACTGAGTAAAACCGCCAGCAGCAAAAAGCGAAAAATATTGTCGGGGGTACTGAATACAAACGCTATTTTCTCGCGATAAACCTGATAGGTGGGCACTTGAGTTACCAAGGCGGCATAAATCACGGCGGCGAATCCGATGGAAAGCAAAAAGAGAAATCCCATGATGATGGTGCGCGTGAAAATACTCAAGGGAAAGGCAATCCGCTTTTCAATCGCTGCTTCGTAGGGCTTTTCAAAAAGCCGCAAAACCAGTCCGATTAAGGCGCCCGCTATAAGCCCAGTGGCCAAGGAAATTTCCTGAAAACCCCAAATGGAAAAAGTAACCGAAAGAGAAAATACCATTCCCAGTGACAACAACTGCCACAAAGCATTCAATACCTTTTTGCTGCGCTTAATCGTCTTACGCCTGATGCGAGAGCCGGTTCTTTCAACTGATTTTTTACTTTTCAGAAGCAAAAATTTATCAATATTATTTTGCTTCAGAAGCGAATAATTCTTGTGGGCATAATGCGTGTAAAAAACGGTTTCACGCAGATAGTTTATCTGCACATCCATCCATTCATCATCCGAATGAAATGTATTGAGAAAAACCTCCCATTCTTTCCGCAATTTTTCACCTTTTAAAATGAAAGAAATCTTTCCCATGCTCAACCGGTCTGCATCCATCATACAGGCCTCCTCGGTACTCTCCGGCTCGTGTTTATAACGGGTGGCGTCAATCAAACGGCATATCTGCTCAATCTTGTGGGAGGGATACTGTACCGAATGTAAAAATTGGGTGGCTATTTCTTTGCTTTCTTCCTCGTGCCCGATATAACATTTGGCATATCCCGCATCATGAAACCAGGCAGCGATTTTGAGGATTTCCACCACATCCTCTTCAAGGCCTTCGCCCAAGGCAATTTCTTCCACGGCAGATACTACTTCCTTGGTGTGCTGGAGATTGTGAAACTCAAGCTGCGGAGACAGATTTTCCGTAAGAAACTGTTCCACAAATTCCTTTACCTGATCATACACCGTATTATCCTGCAAATTATCCATCATGCACTCATCGGTTTCGTTTATACACCGTTATAACGGGACAGCCGTTTACCCGCTGCTCAAAAACAGGTTCTCCAAATGTAACCTTTTTGCTTTCAAACCGATGATTAGTGACCAAATATTCCGCTTCATCGTAAGGCACAGGCACTATTTTTTCTTTATCCGGGTCGGACAACATCCAACGGTTGTAGTAACCGGGAGCATGCACATAGGCCACGCGGAAAGGAGTTCCCGAAAATTCACGCAAGAAATACCGATTGGCTTCGGCGTACGTCTGCCCCCAATAAGCCTGTTCAAACTGTCCGCAGGTATTATTGCGTATCAATGGTGAAAAATACAGATACGGGTACTCCAAATTTTTCAGCACCCACAAACCTGTTTCGGCAACCTGCAGTACCAATAAGCAACCGATAACCCATTTAATCCATCGGGCGGATACCCATTTTAGAACAAATAAAAAGCCGCTTACCGCAGTAAGAATCAAAGCGGGATAGATAAAAAACACATGCCGCCATTCATCGTATACCACCGAGCGAAGTGCGGCAACGGCCAGAAGAGGAATAAGCGAAAACAGAACAAGAAAAAACAATCGGCTGCGCGTAATTTGATCCGTGCGGAAAAGAGAAAAAACAGAAAAGCACAGACCAATAAGTACCAAAAAGGGTACTGAAATACAGATCCACACCCACAAGTAATGCACCGGAAGACGATTTGCGGGAATAAACGCTCCAAAATACAACACCGGATCATCCCAGGGAAAGCGGCTCATAAATTGCCAGGCCTCAAAAAATCGCGTCAAAGGTCTATCCCATAAAACCGGCCACAACAGTAGGGTGAATGCCCCCGCGGTAATCAGAAAAACCAAAACCGCTTTCAGTCGGAAAACGTGGCTGACATGACGCATGGAAAACCAAACCCAAACAGGCCATAAACCCAAAACAAAAACGCCCGGTATGCGCAACGACACCATCAATCCCGCGGAAATTCCACAAAAAATGGCCATCAAAAAACCGGGTTTTCGGGAAAAACGTAGCGTAAAAAACAGCAAAAAACAAGCGGCGGTCAACAACGGAATGTCTTTGGTATTAAAGGCTGCATGAGCCATAATTCGGGGTGTGCACAACAGCAGCAACAAGCTGAGCGGACCCGCACGAAAATCGCGGGTCAGTTCAACGGCCGCAAGAGCCAGAGCGAGCGCACCCGCCAAAAAAAACAGAATGAGCACGGTTCGGCGCACAGGCACTTTTGAAGCAAATGAATAAGCATCCGATAGTCGGCAAATCCATTCGGCAAACCATTCGAAAGCGGCTCCGTGAAAGCGGTTTTGAATGTGCATCAGCTCAGCATTCTTGCCCGTTGCATAATCGTAAACCTTTACGCCTAGATTTTGCTGCCAAGGCTCATCCCAATGCACACCCAGCCTGTCGCGCAGAAAGAACAACCAAATGGATGCCAAGGAGATTAGAAAAAATGAAGTCCAAAGGGATATGTTTTTAGAGCCCGACATAACGCGACAAACTTACTCCGAAAAAACAGCTTGGCAATGCGAGAACCCTTTTACACCCTCATTCGTTATCTTTATACCATGAATTCAGTCATCTTTACCGAGTATCGCCCCAAAAAGGAAAAGCCGTTCGACAGGTTGTTTTCGGTATTTATGGAATTGCTGTTAATTTCTTCGGGAGATTTGGATGAAACGATGGATTGGCTGCGCGAATTGAACGAACGCTATTCGCTCACCGACGACGCCTACACCATGGATGACTTTTTGGAAGAGCTGCGCACCAAAGGCTACATGAGCGAAGGCAAACCGGGCGAAAGCGGGCAAGGCAACCTCACCCCCAAAACAGAACAACACTTCCGCAGCCGGGCGTTGGAAGAATTATTCGGAAAATTGAAAAAGGGTGGAAAGGGAAATCATTCCACGCGTTACGGCGGACAAGGGGCAGATGAATTTGAAGCGTTGCGGCCTTTTGAATTTGGTGATGCGCCGGGGCAGATTGCCTACACCGAAAGTTTCAAAAACGCCTGGATACGGTCGGGCATCAGCGGATCAGCCTTGCATGAGCAGGATTTGGAAATCAGGGAACATGCTTTTCACACCTCGGCATCCACGGTATTACTCATCGACATTTCGCACAGCATGATTCTTTATGGGGAAGACCGGATTACCCCCGCTAAAAAAGTAGCTTTAGCTTTGGCCGAATTCATCCGTATCAAATACCCGAAAGATTCATTAGACATCGTTGCCTTCGGGAATGACGCCCGGTTGATTCCCCTGCGCGATCTCCCCTACCTGAAGGTGGGTCCGTTTCATACCAATACGGTGGCGGCGCTGGAAGCGGCGGAAGATATTTTACGCAAGCGCAAAAATCCGAACAAGCAGATCATCATGGTCACCGACGGTAAGCCCACCTGCCTCAAGGAATCCGACGGCACCTACTACAAAAATTCGTTCGGCCTGGATGACCGCATTATTGCCAGAACCCTGCACCTTGCCCAAGATTTAAAAAAGAAAAAAATTCCGGTGACCACATTCATGATTGCGTCCGATAATTATCTGCGGGAGTTTGTCCGTGAGTTTACCGAAATAAACGGCGGAAAAGCCTACTACACTACGCCCGACGGATTGGGCAGTATGCTGTTTGAGGATTTTGAAAAAAACCGCAAAAAGAACCTCTGAAAAAAATTGCCGAAATTTGACCGCATGGAAAACGGGCCTGATGACATTCTGAACAAAGTAGCCGAAAGCGGACTCATATCCCTGGATTTGGCAGAATGGGTAAACGACGGCGAAATCCGATTATTCGATTTGGCGCCTTTGCTTTTGGAAGGCTATTTCCTGAAAGAAAAAGAATTCCGTGCCCACCTGAGTGCTTTATCGGCAGAGGAATTCAACGGGAAGTGGGTGGGTATTTTTTGCAGCACGGATGCAATCATTCAGAAGTGGGCTTGGATGCTCACGGCAAAAACCTTTTTAACTCTGGGGGCGGAACCTATTTTGGCCTCGCCGGAAGAAGTAAAAACACGTATTCTCTTAGAAAAGATAAGGGCTTTCAATCCCTCAGCTTATGCCGATGCGCGGGTGGTGGTAAAGGGCTGCGGTGAAAAATTCGTAACGGAAGAAGCCTATGTGGAACTGACCCGCAAACTGATGCCGGTAGTGAAAAGCCTCATGTACGGAGAACCCTGCAGCACGGTGCCGGTTTTTAAGAGAAAGTAA
>CAYYRB010000095.1:0-6110 GCA_964473995.1 uncultured Candidatus Competibacteraceae bacterium
CCAATCTGGCCAAGCGCTCATCCGAACTACTCGGAGGAATTGATGCGGTCATTCACGCCGCCGGCATTTCAGGTAGCGGCATGAGTTGGAAAATATCCGCGGATGAATGGCAGCAAACCCTGGCCGTTAACCTCTCCGCGCCTTTTCTTCTTTCCGCAGCCCTGCTTCCGCGAATGCGGACGTCCCGGTTCGGACGAATCATCAACCTGAGCTCCGTGGTGGCATACCGCGCCGTTGCAGGCACCGCGGCCTACGCCGCCTCTAAAGCCGGGCTCGACGGATGGGTTCGGGCCATGGCCCTGGAAAATGCCGCCCACGGCATCACGGTGAACAACCTGGCGTTGGGCTATTTTGATGCCGGTATGCTCTACGACATTCCCGAAGAAATCCGCACACGGATCCGCAATGAAATTCCGGCCGGCGACTTCGGCAACCCGGAAACCGTTTCCTCTCTCATCCTCTGGCTGCTCAGCGATGCCGCCGGATACTGCACCGGACAAACCATTCATCTGAACGGAGGACTCTACACCTGATTTTGTAACCTTTTCGTTTTTCGCGCGTTTTCCTGTTCGAAATGAAAATGATACTCTGCCTGCTTTTCTTTTTGATGCATCTGAATCTTTCTCAGGCGCAAAAGCCCGTGCTGATCGGAAATACGTCCGATGAAAAACCGATTTCGGCAAAGCGGATGAAGATACCGGCAAACATTCTAAAAATTTCCCTGATGGGGCCATTACGCGGTGAGTACAAGGTGCTCTATGAGCGGCGACTGAAGCCCTGGTTGTCCGTACAGGCCGGAATTGGGGGAACTACGCGCGATCAGGTATTTGAACGTTTCGGTTCACAAGGGTTCAACAAACACAATTACCCAGTACGTGGCGGATTTACCGCCTCCGCGGGGATTCGTTTTTATCCCGTGGCCGACGGATGGATGGGCGGATTTTTCATTTCACCCGACATACAATACCGCATGTACCGATTCAACGCCACACTCACCCAATATGATTCCAACGCCTCACCCTCCGAACAAAATCTGAAGCTATCCTATTCCATGCGCGAATACCGGCTGCTCTTCGGACACAGTTATGATTACATTTTTCGAAACGTGTACCTGGAATATTATGTAGGGCTTGTATTCCGTGAGATCAACGAGTCACTACCATCCTTTCAGAATACAGATTCGGGTGCCTACTATACCCGGCAGACCGTTTATCGTTTTGTTCCGGGCATTGCCCTCAATGCGACGCTCGGTTATTCTTTCTAAGAAAAAAATCAGAATGTCAGATTTCAATTTGGCCTTCAAAAACCTTCACCGCCGGGCCCTTCAAAAAAACATCCGAGAAACGCCCGTCAGGCATGGCCATGAAGGAAACGGACAGTTCACCGCCCTTCGATTCCAAAGTCACTTCAGATAAACCCATTCCTCCTCCATAAACCAAGGCCGAAGCCGTGACGCCTGTTCCGCAGGAAAAAGTTTCGTCTTCCACGCCGCGCTCAAACGTGCGTATGCGCAATTTACCGGGAACGGTTTCACAGATAAAATTCACGTTGATGCCCTGACGCACATATTCCTCACGGTTTCGGATGGCAAGGGCTTTCGCAGTAAAATGAGCATCGTCCCAAAAATCGGGTTGGGCATACGCCACAAAATGCGGAGAGCCGGTATCCAAGGTAAATCCACCGGTTACGGCAGAAACCGGAGCGCAATCCTTCATCTGCAAAACCACGCGGTCTTTTTCCACCTGTGCCCGATGATATCCGTCCACGGCATCAAACTCAACCGTGGCATCCCGCAGAATCCCCAAATCGTTGGCAAAACGGGCAAAGCAGCGGCCTCCGTTTCCGCACATGGTACTTTCCCTTCCGTCGGAATTGAAATACACCATGCGAAGCCGTTCAGCGCCATTTTCCAGCAAAATCAAACCATCTGCCCCAATGCCGAAACGCCGCCTGCACAAAAAGGCAATCTGCTCCGTGGTGAGCGCAAAAACTCCGGCACGGTTATCGAGCATAACGAAGTCATTTCCCGTGCCCTGGTATTTGTAAAATGGAATCTGCATAAGCGCTGAAACATTAACAGAATTAAAAACAGTCTTAACAAGGTTTTAAGCAACTAAAAAAGCGAAAGCCCGTTAAATTAGCGTCGTAAAAGTAACACCAAAATGAATTACACCATGAGAAAGTTTCTTGGTTTGATGGCAGCCGGCCTCATAGGCGGAGTAAGTTCCCTCGCGGCCTATCGTTTCATCGCCGCCGATGAAACGGGCAGAAATGGATTGGTGCAGGATGCCCCTGTTTATAACACTTCCCAAACACTGCCCGGTTCCGGACTTCCTCCCGAAGGAGCCGTTGACTTCACCTCGGCAGCCGAAGTTTCGTTGAATGCAGTGGTGCATATCCGCACCGAAAGCCGCGCCCAAAACACATCCATGTTTCGCGATCCCATACACGAATTTTTCTTCGGTGCTCCCGGAGTGAGGCAACCCATCGTGGGTAGCGGTTCGGGCGTCATCATCAGCGAAGACGGGTACATCGTTACCAACCACCACGTGATTGACGGAGCGGAAAAGGTGGATGTGACGCTCAACAACAAATTCAACTACACGGCCGACGTCATCGGGCGCGATCCATCCACCGATTTGGCTCTCATTAAAATTGACGCCAACGCACTCCCCTTTTTACGCTTCGCCAATTCCGATGACGTGAAGGTGGGCGAATGGGTTTTGGCGGTAGGGAACCCGCTAAACCTAAACTCTACCGTAACCGCCGGTATCGTGAGTGCCAAAACACGCCGTATTGACATCATTCACAAAGACCTGGCCGTAGAAAGTTTCATACAGACCGATGCCGCGGTCAATCAGGGAAACAGCGGAGGTGCTTTGGTGAACACCCGCGGAGAATTGGTGGGCATAAACTCAGCCATCGCCTCCACCACGGGGAGTTACACCGGGTATTCATTCGCCATCCCCTCCAACCTGGTGAAAAAAGTAATCAATGATTTGGCAGAATACGGCAACGTACAGCGGGCCTTTTTGGGCGTGGTGATCAAAGATCTTACCCCCGAACTGGCGAAGAAGGCGGGCCAGAGTGATCTGAACGGAGTGTATGTGGAACAAACCCTGGAAAACGGAGCCGCTCAGGATGCGGGCATTAAACCGGGCGACATCATCAAGAAAGTGGGTGATGTTTCCGTTTCCGGATTTAATGCGCTGCAGGAGCAGGTGGCCCTTTACCGCCCGGGCGACCGCGTAACGGTAACCCTCATGCGCGACGGTGAAGAAATGATCGTAAATCTGGTGCTTCGCAACAAGGAAGGAAATGCCAATCTGTACAAACGAAACGACGAGGTGCTGGCGCTGCTTGGTGCTGATTTCGAAAAATTTACCAACGCCTACGGAAACATACAGGGTTTGAAAGTCATCAACCTGAAAACAGGAAAACTGAAGGCCGCCGGCATTAAAGAAGGATTTCTGATTACCAAAGTAAACGGACAAGCCGTAAAAGACCCCACCGATTTGGAATCGGTTTTATCCCAAAGCCCCGAATCCATTTACGTGGAGGGCATTTATCCCAACGGACAAAAAGCCTATTACGCCTTCGGGCTCTGATATCAAAAAAGAGAAGTCCTTCTTCGGGAGGATTTTTTCATTTTACCGCACGTCAAGAACTTATTAATTCTGATTTTCAACAACTTATGTTGATTTTTCAGAGATTTGTAAAAATTGTGTTAACAAACCCCTTGACAAGTACCCGGAAAAGCGGTAATTTTGCATTTTAACAAACACGGCTTACTCACTTAATTCAATTGGCTCTCGCATGAGACAGTTAAAAATCACCAAATCCATCACCAACCGTACCGAGCGGTCTTTAGACAAGTATCTTCAGGAAATCGGAAAAGAAGAATTAATAACGGCAGAGGAAGAAGTGGAACTCGCCCGCCGCATCAAGCAGGGCGATCAGGTAGCTTTGGAAAAGCTCACCAGGGCCAATCTGCGTTTCGTGGTTTCCGTTTCCAAACAATACCAAAATCAGGGACTCAGCCTTCCCGACCTTATCAACGAGGGTAACCTCGGTTTGATTAAAGCCGCCCAGCGTTTTGATGAAACCCGCGGTTTCAAATTCATTTCGTATGCCGTTTGGTGGATTCGCCAATCCATTCTGCAGGCCATTGCCGAGCATAGCCGTATCGTGAGGCTGCCGCTGAATCAGGTAGGCTCACTGAACAAGCTGAATAAAGCCTTCTCCAAATTGGAGCAGGAGTTTGAGCGCGAACCTACGGAAGAAGAATTGGCTCAATTGCTGGATCTTCCCGAAGACAAAGTGAAAGACAGCATCATGATTGCCGGCCGCCACGTTTCCATGGACGCGCCGTTGGTGCAGGGCGAGGAAAGCACCCTGTACGACGTGATGATCAATTCCGACTCGCCCAAGGCCGATACCGACCTCATGCGCGAATCGCTGCAGACTGAAATTGAGCGTACGCTCGATACGCTCAGCGAAAGGGAAAAAGAAATCATCAAGCTGTATTTCGGCATCGGGCTGAACCACGGCCTTACCATAGACGAAATCGGCGAAAAGTTTGATCTTACCCGAGAACGGGTGCGTCAAATCAAAGAAAAAGCGCTGAAGCGTCTGCGTCAGAGTACGCGCAGCAAATTGCTCCGCACCTACCTCGGATAATTTTTCTTCATGAACCATACACCTGCACCTGCGATGAACGGCACGACCGCCGCATTCGACCATGAGCTGAAAAACTGGCTCGATTATGAACGGACTTCGGTAAAACTGATTAAAATAATCAGTGAACTGTACTACGACAAAGGCGTGGAGACCGTTCTCTTCCGCAAACCGCTGATTGACCAGGCCGCGGGAGAGGTAATCAACCACCACTCCTACGCGAAAACCGTTTCACAGCATCCCATTACCGTACACGACACCCTGGCCCTGGCCGAAGTATTAGCCACGTTGGACATGGCCCCTTCCCGCCTGGATTTGGGTAAACTCGCCGTACAATGGTTTCAGGAAGAGGGAAACTATGCCGATCGAAGTGCCTTTTTGAACGATAAGCTCAATCATTTGATGAGCGGCAACAACCACGGCATTTCTCCCAAAGACGTGGTGCTTTACGGTTTCGGACGGATCGGGCGTCTTCTCGCCCGCGAACTGGTTGCCCAGGCCGGAGCAGGACAGCAGCTGCGTCTGCGTGCCATCGTAACCCGCGGATACAACACGAACGATTTGTACAAACGGGCAGATTTGCTCCGCAACGACAGTATCCACGGACATTTCCGCGGCACCATTCAGGAAGATCCGGAAAACCGGGCGCTCATCATCAACGGACATACCGTGTACATGATTGATGCCGCCTCGCCCGACAGTGTGGATTACACACAATACGGCATCAACGATGCCCTGCTGATTGACAATACCGGCGCCTGGCGCGACCGCGAAGGCCTGAGCAAACACCTGCTATCCAAGGGTGTGGCCAAAGTGCTGCTTACCGCACCCGGCAAAGGCGACATTCCGAATATTGTGTACGGGGTAAACCACGACGAATTTGACGTGGATACAGAAAATGTTTGGTCGGCCGCATCCTGCACCACCAACGCCATCGTGCCCGTCATCAAAGTGATTGAGGAAAAATTGGGCATCGAAAGCGGACACATTGAAACCGTGCATGCCTACACGAACGACCAAAACCTATTGGATAACTACCATAAAGGTTCGCGCCGCGGACGTTCTGCCGCGCTGAACATGGTGATTACCGAAACGGGAGCCGCCAAGGCCGTGTTTAAGGTATTTCCGCACCTGAAGGGAAAATTGACCGGCAATGCGGTGCGCGTACCCATACCGGACGGCTCATTGGCCATCCTGGTGCTGAAGGTAAAAAACAACACCACCTTGGAAGCCGTAAACGGCATGATGCGCGAAGAGGCCCTCTTCGGTGAGTTGGTGGAGCAGATTCAGTATGCGTACAGCAACGAGTTGGTTTCTTCGGACATCGTGGGTAATTCCTGTGCGGTTATTTTTGACAGCAAGGCCACCATTGTGGGCGAAGACGGCAAAAGCCTGACGCTGTATGCCTGGTACGACAACGAGTACGGCTACAC
>CAYYRB010000096.1:0-1221 GCA_964473995.1 uncultured Candidatus Competibacteraceae bacterium
GGAACGGATTACTTTTGGCAAAAAATTCATCAGTATGGCTAAAGCATCCGACATGTCTACCGGAAATTTTATCAAATACAACGGTGATCTGTATGTCATTACCGAATTGATTCACCGTACGCCGGGAAACCTGCGGGCTTTCTATCAGGCGAAAATGCGCAACGTGAAATCCGGTAAAATCGGGGAGAACCGTTTTCGTCCCGATGAGGAGGTGGAAATTGTGCGGGTTGAAGAAAAGGAATTGCAATATCTCTACAAAGACGGAAATGCCATCGTATGCATGGATACCCAATCGTTCGAGCAGTTCTATGTGGACGAAAAACTCTTCGGAGATGCGGAAAAGTTTTTGAAAGAGGGCCTGATGGTAACCGTTTCTTTTGATAACAACGATGCTCCCGTGTATGCCAAACCGCCAAAAAGTGTGGAATTGGAAGTAACTTACACCGAACCCGGGGTGAAAGGCGATACGGCCACCAACACGTTGAAGCCGGCCACCGTGGAAACCGGTGCTGAAATACGTGTTCCCCTTTTTATCAATTCGGGTGAGCGGATTAAAGTAAATCCCGAAACCGGAGAATACATGGAGCGGGTAAAATAAAACCCGTTTTTTTTAGCGTATTTCCTGATTGTTTTTTTAATTCCGTGTCCGGTATTTTATTTTTTGATGAAGGCCTTGCGGAATGATTTCTCCCCGCCTAGGTGAATAATGTGCAGGATGTAAATTCCCGGTGTGAAGTGGTCCAGATAAATGATTTTATTTTCAGTAAAATTTCCGTAGGCCATCAATCTTCCTGAAATATCCCTGATTTCATAAAGATTTCCTTCTCCCGTTCCGTCCACCCTGATTTCATTTTCTGCGGGATTCGGGAACAGGATAATGGTTTCATCGGGGTGCAGGGTATTCAAAGATGCCGTATTCACGTATGCCTGCACATTTTCCTCTATGCTCAGATCGCAGTTTTGGTTTGAAATTACGCAGGTAACCGTTGCTGATCCAGGGAATGCAAAATTGATTTGCACGGATGCGGTCCCCTGCCCGGAAACGATGTTGCCCAGCGGACAAATCCATTCATAGGTCATGCCCGTTTCCACAGGCACGGAAAACGCATACGATGTGTTGATGAAAAGGGAATCTGTCGGTTGGTTCATGCTCACCTGGGTAGGATAGGGGACCATGGTTACCTGAACGGTTTCGGTGGTGTCTCCGCAGGCGGGTGTTCC
>CAYYRB010000096.1:1321-5799 GCA_964473995.1 uncultured Candidatus Competibacteraceae bacterium
TTTTGTGCGGTAAGCCACGTTGCCGAATTGATGACATTGTTGAATTGACTCCATCCGGCACATTCTCCTTTTAAAAAATACGAGAGATAGGGGATGAGCAGCGCACGGACATAATTGAGTTGGGTGGCTCTGGAAAGTCCTCCCGCTGTTTGGCAGGTACCTTCCCCGAAATTGCAGTTGAAGTTGTCCGCATTGAATTGGCAATGATAGCCGCCCGTAATGCTCACATAGGTTTTGCATGATGAGCCTACGGCATTGTACATGAGCAGTTGGTTCGATGCCGGAGGAGCCACACAGTCCAAACTTCCCGCAATCACCAGGGAAGGTGCCGTCATGCCTGCGGCAGCTGCCACAGCCGATGGATTGGTTTCTGCCGCCGCCAAGGTGAAATAACAATCTACACCCGTGGTGTATTGATTGGCCAGGTAGGTACTGCCTCCACCCATGGAGTGTCCGCCGATGGCGCGGCGTCCGTTCAGTTTCTGAAAAAACAATGAGCTTGCAACCGTGTTCAGGTTGATCATCCGTTGCGAAACGAGGGCCAAATCTTTTCCGAAATCACCATGCGAAGGCGCGGGCAATAAACTGCCTTCCGTTCTGGGCAATGCCACCACAAAACCTCTTCCGGCTAATGAATCATAAAGGGGTTCATATACGTCCCAGGTCATGGCAAACCCATGACCGAACACCACCACGGGAAGATTGGTTCCCGCCACCGGCGTGTTGGTTCCCGCAGAGGTTGCCGGATAGTATATTTTGGTTTCTATTTGTCTGCCGGCCCCGCCTCCGCTGCCAAAACCGCCGGTTCTTGCCGGGTCGTTGAAGGTGATGGTCGTTTCACCTACCGCATAAAACTGGGCTTGTAAAAAGTGAACGAGGCAGAGGCTCAACACGAAAAGGAAAGAGCGTTTCATGTAGAATGATGATTAGAAAATCTGTTCTAAAATATATATTTTTTTAAAACTGAGAAGTATTTCACTCTCGCGCTTTTGGCTAAGATCTCGTATGTTTTTTTGTTTTGTCACTCGTTTTGTTTTTGGCTGATTCATGATTAAGATGTTCTCATTCCTTTTTTCATTCGTGCTTTGTTTAATAAGACGTGAATAACAGCCTTGTTATTAAAACGGTAACTTTGGGTCATGATGCGGTTGATTTTCGGTTGTTTCTTTTTTTTGATGTTGGCCTCAGGCATTGCCAATGCTCAAGATCCATGCACGTATAAGCCTTCTTCCAAAAGGGGCGGCTATTGGGTGTTTTCCAGTTTTTACCAACCCGACACCCAAACACCCTTAGAAGGTGAATGTAGGCAACTCAACAACGGCAAACCGTACCTATACCGCGTATTTAGTAAGGGAAGGCTTATTGAGGAGGTGTTATATACTACGGAAAACCGATTGGTTTCTTCCCTGAAAATGCTAGACAAACGGAAAGACAGCACGTTGGGCGAATTGAAGTCCTATTGGGAAAATGGCAATTTGGCGCTGCACGAACGCTATTTTGTGGATAAAACCGGTCGCCGGTGCATGCATCGAATCTCTTATCATGTGAACGGAAAGCCCCGCTTCAATCAATATTTTGCCTGGGTAAAGGCAAGTGAACTTACGGATTATCAACTGCCTTATCATCCTCCCCATACCATTGATGAGGATGGTTATTCCACCTTGTGTGTGCCCTTTCATCGTGAACAGATTTTTGATGAGTCGGTTCGGTTGGTGGAGGAAAAATACCATCAACTCTTGATGGACGGTTCTCACGAATTTGCGTCGCTCCACGGACCTTATCTGCGCTTTCATCATAATGGAAAAAAGCAACACGAAGGCACTTACAAAAATGGTAAACTCCACGGTGAATGGACAGCCTTTACTTTTTTGGGCGATACCTTGGAATACGGGAATTTTGATAATGGTCTGAAAGATGGATTGTGGATATACAAATACGATAATGGAAAAATAAAAGCGGAACATCGGTATGATGTGGCAGGAAAGTATCCCTTTACGGCGCAAAAGCAGGAATGGTCGCCGGCGGGCAAGCTGGTTCTTCAATTTTACTTTAATGAAAATGGAACAGCTGTTCTAAAAGAATGGTCGGAGGAAGGTGTGTTGATCCATGAGCAACGCCTGGTGAATATGTCGTTGGAAGGAGGAGTGGAGACATTCTGGTTTACAAACGGGCAGATGAAATCTCTTTTGGACAATCGCCCCGGTGCGGATACGCTTTATCAGGAGTGGTATGAGAATGGACGTGATAAAGCATTGAAACGAATTGTGCCGGACAGCCGGGGAGAAAAAATGGAAATCAGTGAGTGGTTTCCCAACGGGTATTTGAAAGAGATTAGGGAAGTATATGGAGGCGAATTTGTTCAATCATACTCCCGTCGCACCTATTTTGAAAACGGTAATGTGCAGTTTGTCGAAATCCAAAAAAATAGGGAACGAATTATTGAGGAATATGCATCTAACGGCATTAAAACCAGGGCACTTTTTTTTCTTGACGGAAAATTGAACGGTACGTATCAGCAGTTGGATTCGTTGGGGCAGGTACGCTTGGTCATCGGGTACAAACAGGGTTTGCGCCATGGAGATTATCGCTACTATTCCCCGTTGGGAGAGGTTTTGTATGAGGCCTTTTATGAGGAGGGACTTTGGTTATCACAGAAAAGTAAAACCAAATCCTACATACAAAATTTTGAACGGCAGGATGCCTCGGTAAAAAAGACCTGCTTTTCTGCCGCCCATTATCTGCTCAATCAACGAATGCATGGCCGTGATCCCGTCAGGCTTGCTCAGGGCCATGTGGATTCTCTTGCGGCAGTGATTTGGCAATTGCAGCGTCTGGTTCCGCACTATGCCGATTGGATTACCCGGCCGCTGATCGGCGGGCAGATGCTACGCATACGGCTTCTGGAAAGTTATTTTCGGGATATCCATTCCGGTACGAACCTTTCTGATTTTTCCACGGAACTGCTTGCAGGCCTGAAAATACTTCAGGCGGATTTACCTACTTTTCAGTTTGTACAGGGTGAAGCCGAAGTGTCTGTTCCTCTTTCGGGTTGGATGAATCAGGCGTATGCGAAACGGCTTTTTCCCCGTCTGCAGTCTTTTATTCACCTTGAAAATAAAGCTGAATCCGAATCGGGCGGGTTTTCCGTTTATCCCCGATACACGGTGGAATCCGTTCATGCGTCTTGTCATAAAATCACCATTCAGGTGGATGAAAAGCGATATACGATTCTTCTGTATGCGGATGGAACGGCTGAATTGGAACATCAGTCCATGCCTTGGTCTGAATTTCTGGAAACTGATCTGACTCCGCTTAACCCACCTGATTACCACGAGTAATGAAACCAAGCAAAGGATTATTTTTTCTGTGTTGTTTTTTCTCCGGCCTTTGGGCAAATGCTCAACTTCTGTTGCCCGAACTGACGTTGTCTTTGGAAGCGGATCGGCCGATCGTAAATCCGAAAGAAATTCTTTTTCTGCGGGTGAAAATAACTAATGCGTCCGGGCATGATGGCAGCATTTTGGTTCCGCATGCGCAAAATTACGGCAAGTCGCTTTTTCAGCTTCGGGTTTGCCGTATTGACTCCGTCGGCGGATATATCCCCGTGTTTGAGTCGCCCACGGAGTTAAGCATGGATACTTCCGCTTACCGGGCCACGGAAAGTTTTTGGCATCTGGATCAGAATGAAAGCTACACCCTGCCTTTTTTTATCAATGATGAAGCGAACGCCGGCATACACGTGGAGTCTTCCATACAATTGCCCTCACTGCCATCGGGTAAATATGCTTTTCAAATGGTGTATGATCCCGTTTATTCTCCGTATTTCCGTTATGCGTTTATAGAAGACCGTGGGACAGATCCCATTCCGGAAGACCAGGTGAGTGAGTATCCCGATCACTTTTTTTGGGAGGGCCGTTTGGTAAGCAATTGGGTGGAAATGGAGTTGGACAACAATCTGAAACCTACACCCGTGAAGGCCTCCCGCCACTGTTCCCTGTGTGGCAGTATCGAAAAGGAACGGTGGACATGCGTAAAACGGAAATGGGAACGCCTCTCAGGGAAAGGGCCTCATCCGGCCATTGCATGGCGCTACGGCGGCCCTCAGGCCATCATCCTTACCTTGCCATCGTATGCTTCGTACGATTTCGTATTTCAAACGGAATCCCGTTTGGTTTATACCTCTTTTCATTACAGGTTGGGTAAGATTTTTGGTGTCCGTTCCCGGCTGGCTCAGCTCTTTTATTGGCTGGGGGCCCGCAAACCGCCCTTTAAAACCTCTGACGTGGACAAGGTAAAGCTGATGCATGTGCGGGTGCTGGGTGATCCCAAGGTGTATTGAGCAACTGGTGTTTTTTTGATTTTCTTTTCCAGAGCCATGGCTTCCGAACGTGTGGGCTTATCGATGGAAAGTACCGGTTTCCAAGGTTTGTACGGCTTGGTGGAATTAACCTCACCGTTGTTATGCCTTTTCAGGCGCT
>CAYYRB010000097.1:0-1208 GCA_964473995.1 uncultured Candidatus Competibacteraceae bacterium
AATTTATACACTCACTAAATCCTATACGGCTGAAAAGCAGTAAGAAAAAATTAAACGAAAAAGAATTCAACCCATAAGTTCATTGGATTTTTGTGAAAGTAACTACATTAATGGCTTGAATTACTCCCATTTTTTTGTCGCATGAAGGAACGGATACCACATCCCATGACCGAAAAGAAAGAAACAAGGCACGTAGTCCATCTAGATCTGGATTCCTTTTTTGTTTCGGTAGAATGTCTCACCGACAGTAGGCTGAAAGGAAAACCGCTGATTGTGGGCGGTTCGGGAGACCGGGGCGTTGTAGCTTCCTGCAGCTATGAAGCCAGAAGCTTCGGAGTGCGCTCGGCCATGCCCGTAAAATTAGCCAAACAGCTTTGTCCCCATGCCATCACGATACGGGGAGATCATGAAAAATACAGCCGATATTCTCATCTGGTTACCGACATCATCCGGGAAAAAGTGCCCCTTTTTGAAAAAGCATCGATTGATGAATTTTATCTGGATTTAACAGGCATGGACCGCTTTTTCGGGTGTATGCGATATGCCGATGAGTTAAAAACCCTGATTGTGAAAGAGACCGGACTGCCCCTTTCTTTCGGACTATCCGGAAATAAAACGGTAAGCAAGATCGGTACGGGTGAGGCAAAACCGGACGGCCGCATACACATCATGCATGGAACTGAAAAACCCTTTTTAGGCCCGCTTTCTGTACGTAAAATACCGGGTGTGGGCGATAAGGGATACCGCCTGCTCTCTTCCATGGGCGTAGAAAAAATAGAGACGCTGCAACAAATGCCCCCAGAAACAATACATGCGGCATTGGGAGAAAATGGGCTGCATATTTGGAAAAAGGCCAACGGATGGGATGAAAGCCCGGTATTGCCCCATCAGGAAAGAAAAAGCATCAGCACGGAAGAAACCTTTGAGCAAGATACGACTGACGTGAAAAAACTGGAGGCCGTAGTGGTGAACATGGCAGAAGAATTATGTGCCCAATTGCGAAAAAATGGGAAATTGGCCTCCACGCTTACCGTAAAAATACGCTACAGCGACTTCAACACCCATACAAAACAAACGAGCATTCCATACACATCGGCAGATCACGTGGTGATTCCGGCCGTAAAAGAACTCTTTTCAAAACTATACGACCGACGCATACTGATCAGGCTGGTGGGCGTGAAGTTGAGCGATCTGGTAAACGGATATTA
>CAYYRB010000097.1:1308-5621 GCA_964473995.1 uncultured Candidatus Competibacteraceae bacterium
TCATCATAGGAGCAGGCTTGTCCGGAATAGGCACCGCCTATTGGTTACAGAAAAAATGCCCCAACAAAAAATTCATCCTTTTGGAGAGCAGGGCAACTCCAGGCGGCACCTGGGACTTATTTCGGTATCCGGGGATACGGTCTGATTCGGATATGTTCACCTTCGGATTCCGTTTCAAACCCTGGAAAAACCCAAAATCGCTATCCGACGGACCTTCCATCTTATCTTATTTGAAAGAAACAATAACCGAAAATGGAATAGATCAAAAAATACGTTACGGACACACACTCGTTTCGGCAGACTGGAGTGATACGGATCATACATGGAATTTGACGGTAATACATGAAGGACAATCCCGTCTGATCAAAACCCGCTTTCTGTATATGTGCAGCGGATATTACAGTTATGAAGAAGCGTATAAACCAGCCATATCGGGAGAATCAGACTTCAAGGGAATACAGGTACAGCCGCAATTCTGGCCCAACGAGCTAGACTATTCAGGCAAAAAAATAGTGGTCATCGGAAGCGGAGCCACTGCGGTTACTTTGGTTCCCGCAATGGCAATGCAAGCCGGCCATGTAACCATGCTGCAACGATCGCCTACTTATATTATGAACCTACCGAACAATGACAGGCTGTTTTCATTCATGAAAAAATGGCTGCCCGAAAAAATGGCCTACCGCATTACACGAAGACGAAATATTGTATTGGGAATCATTTTGTTCGGAGTATCCAGATTGTTTCCCCGGTTTGTTAAACGCCTCATCATGAAAGGAGCTGCAAAGCAACTTCCGGCAGGTTTCGAAACAGAAAAACACTTCAATCCAACATATAACCCATGGGATCAACGCCTTTGTGTAGTACCCGACGGGGATTTCTTTACCGCCCTACGAAGCGGAAAAGCATCCGTGGTGACGGATGAAATTGAACGAATCACCGAAACGGGAATTCTACTCAAATCGGGCAAGGAGCTGTATGCGGATATCCTTGTGTGGGCCACCGGATTGAAAATTAAATTGTTGGGCGGAGCCCGTTTTTCACGAAACGGGCATGTGGTTTCTCCAAATGAAACCATGGTATACAAGGGGATGATGATCAGCCATGCTCCCAATATGGCCATCGCTTTCGGATATACGAATGCATCGTGGACCTTAAAGACCGACTTAACGGCCAATTATGTCTGCAAACTTTTGAATTACATGGACAAAAAAGGCTATAATGTGGTAGAACCTCAGAAAGAAACCCATGTGACATCAGAACCCTTTCTCAACCTCAGCTCGGGATACATTCAACGGGCGCAGGACATGTTGCCCAAACAAGGATCCAGAAGACCTTGGCGCGTGTATCAAAATTACTTCATGGATATGTTTACCACCCGTTTCGGCAGACTGAATGACGGCGTACTCAAATTTTCAAAACCATGAGACTGCAGAATAAAACCGCCCTGATTACTGGTGCAGGAAGCGGCATTGGTCGTGCGTTGGCCCTTAATTTAGCGCAAAAGGGCTGCCATTTGGCCTTGGCGGATAGAGATGCGGAAGGCCTGAACGAAACGCTCCACATGCTGAAACCGCGTAATGTAAAAATCTCGGTACACCCAATCGACGTAGCCGACAGACAGGCTCTACCGGAATTTATCCAGCGTGTTTTAAATCAACATCAGGCTATTCACCTCTTGATAAATAATGCCGGCGTAGCGGCCGGAGGTACGTTTCTGCAACTGAGTGAAGCGGATTTTAATCGGGTGATGGATGTTAACTTCCATGCCCCGGTAAACATTACCCGGCTGCTCCTTCCCCATCTCCTTCAGCAACCTGAGGCACGAATCGTAAATATTTCCAGTCTTTTCGGACTTGTTTCCCCTCCGGAGCAAACGGCTTATTCAGCAAGCAAATTTGCCGTTCGCGGGTTTTCCAATGCACTGCGTTTTGAATTGCAAAATACCCCTGTTGGGGTTACGGTAGTGCATCCGGGCGGGGTAGCCACGCAGATAGCTAAAAACTCCTCCATTCCGGCCGGCGCCACGGAAGAAGAAATCAGGCAGAAAATGAAGGAGAGTGAACGGCTGTTGCGCATGCCTCCTCCGCGGGCAGCAGAAATCATTGTTCGGGGAATTGAAAAAAACAAAGCCCGCATTTTGGTCGGTTATGATGCAAAAATCGTATCCCTTTTAGAGCGCGTTTTACCTGTTTCTTACTGGAAAATTTTAGAAAAATTGAGTCAGGCAAGACAACGATTTACCTGATTTTTTCCTAATTTACCCCCACAAAGCAAAACCCAACTGTGAAAACACTAAACAGAGTATTCGTGGTAACGGGCGGAGGGAGTGGCATAGGAAGAGATCTTGTACTGCAGCTTCTGAATAAAAATGCACGTGTGGCCGCCACCGATGTACACGAACAATCATTGCAGGAAACAGCCAAACTTGCAGGGGATGAGGCCAAACGCCTTTCACTCCATGTTTTCGATTTGGCTGATAAAGAAAAAATTTATGCGCTGCCCGCTGAGGTAATTAAGATTCACGGAACAGTAGACGGGATAATCAATAATGCAGGCATCATTCAACCCTTTGTTTCCGTGGGTGAACTCTCTCAGGAAGTAGCAGAAACTCTTTTTCAGGTGAATTTTTTCGCAACTTTTCACATGATTAAGGCATTTTTGCCGCATCTGCTGAAAAGACAGCAAAGTCATATTGTAAATGTATGCAGCATGGGTGGATTTATCCCCTTCCCGGGACAAACGCTTTACGGGGCATCGAAAGCCGCCATGAAAATGCTTACGGAGGGTCTGAATTCCGAACTAAAAAACACCCAGGTGCAGGTAACCCTTGTTCTGCCCGGAGCCGTCAATACGAACATCATGCAAAATTCGGGGGTCAATTTTTCCACCATACCTCACCGGGACATGGCAAACCGAATCATGCAGGCAGATGTGGCAGCCAAAAAAATCATATCCGCCGTAGAAAAAAACAGATTCCGAGTTTTTGTGGGTTCCGATGCACGGTTCATGGATATTTTATATCGCCTTATGCCCACTTATGCCTCCCGATTTATTGCGGCACAAATGGCCAAAATGTATCAATAATCAATCGATTATATCAGTCATTACGGATTTTATATACTTATCGAAAAATTTCTTTTTTCGGCTTTAATTTTGAACTTTTGCCAAAAAATGGAAAATATGACGCGAATAACGGTAGCTAAAGGAGATGGAATCGGTCCGGAAATTATGGATGCCACTTTACGGATTTTAAAAGCCTCGGGAGCAAATCTTGTTTTTGACGAAATTGAAATCGGTGAAAAAATTTATCTCTCAGGCAATACCTCGGGAATTCCGGCAGAGGCCTGGGACATAATCCGGAAAAATAAGGTTTTCTTAAAAGCACCCATTACCACCCCTCAAGGCGGAGGATATAAAAGTTTGAACGTAACCACGCGAAAATCCTTGGGGCTTTATGCCAACGTAAGACCATGCAGAAGTTATTTCCCCTACATACAGACCAAGCATCCCATCATGGATTTGGTCATCATCCGTGAAAATGAGGAAGATCTCTATGCAGGAATAGAACACCAACAAACGGATGAGGTGGTTCAATGCCTCAAGTTGATCAGCAGACCCGGTTGTGAAAAAATTATCCGCTACGCATTTGAATATGCGCGGCAAAACAACCGGAAAAAGGTCACCTGCTTCAGCAAGGACAACATCATGAAACAAACTGACGGGCTTTTCCATCAGGTGTTTAACGAAATAGCCGCTGAATATCCCGACATTGCCAATGAGCATTGGATTGTAGACATAGGAGCGGCCAAGGTGGCTGATACCCCTGAAGATTTCGACGTAATCGTGATGCAAAATCTTTACGGAGATATCATTTCAGACATTGCTGCACAAATCACGGGCTCCGTGGGCTTGGGAGGATCTTCGAATATCGGGGAAGAATGTGCCATGTTTGAGGCCATTCACGGGACGGCACCGGATATTGCCGGGAAAAACATCGCCAACCCTTCCGGTCTGCTTCAGGGAGCCATTTTGATGCTGGTGCATATCGGCGAACTGGAAGCCGCTGAAAAAATTCAAAATGCATGGTTAAAAACCATGGAAGACGGACTGCATACCGGTGATATTTATGACGAAAGCATCAGCAAGCAAAAATTGGGAACCCACGAGTTTTCAGAAGCTGTCATCGCCAATCTGGGGCAAAAGCCAAGCACCCTCAAGCCTGTAAGTTACCAAGGCGGAGGAGCGCTTCAACTACCAAAATATCAAAGGAAAAATCCAAAAATTAAAGACCTCGTCGGTGTAGATATTTTCCT
>CAYYRB010000098.1:0-5612 GCA_964473995.1 uncultured Candidatus Competibacteraceae bacterium
GTTCAATTGTTAATAGCTAAAGACTGGAGCCAATAGGTATTTTGATTGGTTCTTGGCTCCTGGCTCCTGGCTCTTGATTCCTTAATCCTTGCCAAGTGGCACCCATTGTGGGTTCCGCCTAAAACAAGCCAACCACATAATCAACTAGTTTAAAAGGGATGTTTGCGCTTGTATAATTACGCCAAAACATGGCGTAGTTAAATTTATTTGTCTCTTTGGATATGGGCGATTGTTTTTTGATTTAAACTACATGTACAATCAAAAAAAACAGACTCAGTTTAAACAATATATACAACATCAGAAAAATATGTGCAATTTTATTGCGCACATATGCAAGTTAGGTGTTATTTTTAAAATCCAACCGCGATAAAAATGAACTCAGAACAAAATTATATAGAAATAAATCGCCAATCTTGGAACAACAGAACCGATGCACACTTAAAATCGGAATTTTACGACCTTAACGGATTTTTGAATGGAAAAACCTCGCTAAATGAAATTGAATTAAACTTGCTTGGCGACATAAAAGGAAAGACAATTTTGCATTTGCAATGTCATTTCGGGCAAGACACTATTTCGTTGAGCAGATTTGGTGCAGATGTTACTGGTGTTGACTTATCAGACAAGGCTATTGAAAGTGCAAAGCAAATAGCTATGGACACCAACTCAAATGTTAAGTTCGTTTGTTGCGACATTTACGATTTACCAAATCACTTAGACGAAAATTTCGATATTGTTTTTACAAGTTATGGAACAATAGGTTGGTTGCCTGACTTGGATAAATGGGCAAAAATAATTTCCAAATTTTTAAAAGAAAACGGTCAATTTGTGTTTGTTGAATTTCATCCTGTTGTTTGGATGTTTGACGATAATTTTGAAAAAATTGGTTACAGATATTTTAATTCAGGAGCAATCATAGAAACAGAAATCGGAACTTATGCCGACAAAAAAGCGAATATTACCCAATCTTATGTAATGTGGAATCACGGATTAAGTGAAGTTATAAACAATTTAATCAATAATGGGCTTGAAATAAAATCGTTAGACGAGTTCGACTATTCTCCTTATAACTGTTTCAACAAGACAGTAGAATTTGAGCCGGGAAAATACAGGATAGAACATTTAGACAACAAAATACCGATGGTGTATTCAATTACAGCAACAAGAAAAAACAACAGCTAATATCGTATAGGCAATAGACGGGCTGTACACTTCCTTTTGGACGAAAGTAAAAAAATCAACTTCTGTTCTTCGTATCATTTTCAGTACTAAAAATCCCGCCCATCTTCAGTAAACAAAAAGTAAGGCCAACCAACACATGACACCACGATGAAATTTGATCCACTCAAAAAAGAAGTATACACAGACCAAGGAGCATTCATCAAAAAGATGTATTGCCCCTTCAGGGTGAATTGGGAAGATTTGGAAAGGACTACAAAGGAATCTCGCACCTGTAAAACATGTGCGCATTTAATCGTGGATACCGAACAACTGACCGATACCGAAATACTCCATCTGGTAAAGGAAAACCCAAACACTTGTTTAAAAATAGATTTACATCAACCCAACATAACAATAGTGACCAATGGCATCGGAGAACCTAAATAAAAACGGAAACGATTTGCGTGTGATTAAAACGGCAAGGGACAAAAAAAGCATAAATGAGGCTGCAAAAAACGGATACCGTCCTTTAATTAAAAAGGTACAACCTTCCAATAAAATACGTTCCAAGTATTCCGTAATTCAACATAAGAAAACAGGCGAGATTCAAGTAATCGGCGATTACCGCATGAATTCGCATTTGCACGATGACAGTGAATTTGAGACCGTAATAAAGTGGACCTATTATTATCCCCATACGTTCACTTCGCCTTTTGCGGCATATTTAATTCCAAATAACATACAGATTGGTGAACACGTTTTTATAGAAGACTTAATAGAAGATTATATCGGCGCAAGTTGGAACCAAGGCGACACCTACCGACTTGAAAGCTGCGAGGCAATTTGGAACGGGAAAGACCTCGTAATTCAGTATAAACCAAGAGAAAACCGATCCATGTTTTTTGGATAAGGGGATAGTTTTAGGTTACAGTCACATGGCTATCGTGCCACTCGGAATTAGTTTATGTGCCGCTGCGGTTTGTAAAATCTGAACCATTTTCATCAAGGATTTGTGATCCCTTCCCGATCCTGACGATAGCGAAATGCGGTATCACCAAATAAGCATTGCGCTTTATTTGACCCCTTGGCCGTCGTGGTGGTAAGGCTTAACCTACTAACCACTTATTTTCGAATCCAGCCTTAATCAGGTATCATGATTTTTTATGAATGATACCTTTTAAAATTACCAAATTGACACATTCACCTACTGTTTCAAAAACTTGGCGGTGAACAATTGCTTTCCTTCACGTACCGAAATAACGTAAGTACCTGAGGCAGGTGGTACATCAAAACTCACACCCAGGCGATTCAGCGTGTTTTTATACACCGCCACATTCCGCTGAACCAAAACCTTTCCGCCCATATCACTCACCTGAATATCCACGGATCCGTCCTGCGCCGCGAAGAAATCGACAAACACTTCACTGTCGCGGATGGGGTTCGGATATACCGTTAACTGCTGCCCCGAATAAACGGTTTCGGCAGACTGGTTTTTTAAAATCAAATCGGCATACCCGAAGTTGGGAATACCATATCCGTAATCATCATCGGGGTTACCGTATTTATGCGCACTGCGCTGCACGGCATCAAAAATCTGCATGTTGGTTTTGTCCGGATTGGCCTGCCACAGACACGCCACGGCGCCCGCAATCAACGGGCCCGAAAAACTGGTACCGTTGGAGGGTGTTATGTTTCCCAAGGTATTAGAAACCAAAGTCCCCTCACCTACTGCACAAACATTGGGTTTCACACGTCCGTCGGACGAAGGTCCCCGGCTGCTGAAGGAGGCAATTCCCCGGTTTCGGTTTACCGCCCCGATGGCCAATACACTGTCTCCATCCGCCGGTGCACCAATGTATTTCCAACTTCCTGCTCCCTCGTTCCCGGCGCTGTTTACCACCAGAATTCCCTTCGAAGCAGCCATATCCGCAGCACGGGTCGCTATTGCCGTATTTCCGTTCATATCCGCATAAGTCAGGCTGCCTATTCCGTTATCAAACTGCGTGTAGCCCAACGAACTGTTGATGATGTCCGCACCCGCACTGTCTGCCCATACGGCTCCGGCCTCCCAATTGTACATTTCGGAAATGGTTTCGGTGGCGGCATCCTCGGTGCGCAGAAGAAAAAATTTAGCCTTGGGTGCCGTACCGATCAACTGACCCTGCTTTACGCCTGCGATGCAGGAAAGTACCGACATGCCATGTGAATTATCTTCGTATACATGAGGTTCATTCACCACAAAATCCCAGGTACCCAGAATCTGGTTATTCTCGCGCAGCGAGAAAAAGGGAGCCAACTCATCCACCTTAAAAAACCCACCGTCCAGAATGGCCATGACCACACCCTCGCCGTGAAAACCCTTGGCATGCATGTAATCAATGCCCAACATGCTCACCTGGGTAAATGAATTTCCGTATTCCCATCCCGGAAGCACGTTCAGGTTATCGCCCGATGCGCCTGATTTCTCCGATTTTGGGGCCATCTCTTCCAGAAAGCGGCTGAAAAGATCTTCCTTTGCTTCCTTCTGGTTATAAACTTCGCGCACCTCTTTCACCATGGGCAAATTCTTCAGCTTACCCAGCTGATTATCGCTTGAAGCCCCCACGATGATGTAATTATTCCAATTGGCCTTGGCCACAAATGCAAATCCCAAATTCGTTACCGCCTTTATATACGCGGGATTCACGGGAAGATCGGATTCGGTGATCCGTATGCCCTGTTTTTGCCTGCGTTCCAAGGCGCGCTGACTTAAAAATGCCTGAGGCTCGGAAACGGAATACGGTGAATTGGCTTTATCCTTGAAAAATACGGCGTATTTAAAGGTATGTGTATTCTTCTGGGCTGAAACGGAAACGGAAACCATCACCTGAACAGCAGACAATAAAAGCAGAGCAAATCCCTTCATGTTTTTGAATTTTGATCAAAGTTAACGGCAAATAAAGGAAAATCGTTCATAAGGAAGCGTTAAAAATAAAGCCGCATACGATTCGTTCTTTGAAAACAATCGCGGCGCCGGGAATGTTATTTTTACACAAAAATTTATACTGCATGAAACATCCCGAAACCTTGGGTGCCCTCAAAAAATCTCGATATCAACCGCTGACCGTAAAAGAGGAATTGCGCAAAAATTTGTCGTCCCTGTTGAGAAATGGGAGTTCGCCATTTCCCGGCATTTACGGGTATGAAAACACGGTAATTCCCCAGGTGGAAAGAGCTATTCTCGCAGGACACAACATGAATTTTTTGGGACTCCGAGGACAGGCCAAAACCAAAATGGCCCGCCTGATGGTGGAATTGTTGGACGAATACATTCCGGTCATTGCAGGCTCTGAACTGCAGGAAGATCCGCTCCGCCCGATAACCCAATGGGCAAGGGAATTGATTGAACGTGCGGGTGATGATTTGCCCATAGCCTGGGTACACCGGGAGGAGCGCTACACCGAAAAGTTAGCCACACCCGATGTAAGCGTGGCCGACCTAATCGGCGATGTGGATCCGATAAAAGCATCGAACCTGAAGCTTTCTTTTTCAGACCCGGAAGTGATTCATTTCGGGCTTATTCCGCGTGCAAACCGGGGAATTTTTGTCATCAACGAACTGCCCGACTTACAGGCCCGCATACAGGTAGCCCTGCTCAATATTCTGCAGGAAGGCGACATCCAGATCCGCGGGTTTAAGCTCCGCCTGCCTTTGGATATCGCCTTTGTGTTTACCGCCAATCCGGAAGATTACACGCATCGGGGCAGTATCATCACGCCTCTGAAAGACCGCATTGAAAGCCAGATCCTCACCCACTATCCCGAATCGATTGAAGACAGCCGTAAGATAACGGATGCGGAATCACGCATCGCCCCGGAAGCGAAGGAAAAAGTACACATGCCTGATTTAATCGGCGACCTCATCGAACAGGTAGCGATGGAAGGCCGGAAAAGCGAATTTGTGGATGCCAAAAGCGGTGTTTCCGCGAGGCTGACCATCACGGCGCGCGAGTTGGCCATGTCCACGGCAGAGTGGCGTATGATACACACGGGCGAAACAAAAACGACGGTGCGCATAACCGA
This sequence comes from uncultured Candidatus Competibacteraceae bacterium, assembly GCA_964473995.1. GTDB lineage: Bacteria > Bacteroidota > Bacteroidia > CAIKAF01 > CAIKAF01 > JAKRSD01. The sequence continues at coordinate 5,223 of CAYYRB010000098.1, forward strand.
TTTGGCCGGCATCGTTCCCGCGGTGAACGGAAAGGTAGAGTTGGTGTATGAAGGCGACAGGGAAGGACCTTCCAAAGTGGCCCGGCATCTCATCGGAAAAGCCGTTAAAACTCTTTTTCTACAATTTTTCCCGAGTCCGGAGCGCATTAAGCGAAAAAAAGAAGACAACCCCTACCGGGAAATTGCCGCCTGGTTTGAAAACGGAAAACACCTGGAACTTCCGCATCTGCTGAGTGACGAAGATTTTGATCGAGAATTGTACCACGTGGACGGACTGAAAACCTGTGTAGAAAAATACCATCCGGGAGCGGATGACCGACAAAAACGACTCCTGGCGGAATTCCTCCTTTTCGGACTCAGCGAGTACCAGGTTATTTCGCGCTTTGATGC
>CAYYRB010000099.1:0-5586 GCA_964473995.1 uncultured Candidatus Competibacteraceae bacterium
AATCCATCGTGAAATCACCCAGTCCGTTCTTCACAGCTATAAGTCCCCAACAGAGCCCCAGCACCATACCGATGAGTATTTGCCAATGCAGCGCCAATCTCATTTTCTTTTTTCCTGTTTTCGACGAGCTATTCATGAGGGGAATGTTGTTGTTTTTGATAGAAGTAAATGATCTAAAATAATTAGGGCGGACATAGCCTCCACGATGGGCACAGCCCTTGGTAAAACGCAGGGGTCGTGTCTGCCCATGGCTTTGAGTTCTGTAGGCACACCCTCCATATCCGTTGTTTGTTGGGTCCTTTTAATGGTGGCCACCGGCTTAAAGGCCACCCGGAAATAAATATCCGCTCCGTTTGAAATGCCGCCCTGTATGCCTCCGCTGTAGTTTTGGGTGCTTTTTATTCTACCATCTATGTTTTCAAATGGGTCGTTCTGCTCACTGCCGGGCAGGTGAAGCAAATCAAATCCGGAACCGTAATCAAATCCTTTGGCGGCATTGATACTCATCATGGCCGAAGCCAGATCGGCATGCAATTTTCCGTATATGGGTGCTCCCAAACCGGCCGGAACGCCCCGTATAATGCAGGAAATTGTTCCACCTATGCTGTCTCCTTCTTCTTTGATCTGCGCAATTAATTGCTCCATTTTCAGTGCCGTTTCTTCTTCAGGGCATCGCACGGCAAATTCATCAGTCTTACTTAAATCCAATGCCGTGTAGGGTAGCGCACATTTTATTTCTCCCACTTGTGAAACGTAGCCGTGTATGGTTATTCCATATTGTTCGAGCAGTGAAAGGCATAAAGCGCCCGCCGCTACGCGCACCGCTGTTTCTCTGGCCGAGGATCTGCCTCCGCCTCTATGGTCGCGTATACCGTATTTGGTTTGATAGGTGAAGTCGGCATGGGATGGACGGAACACATTTTTCAGGTGGTCGTAATCGCTGCTTTGTTTATCTTTATTACGAATCAAAAATGCGATAGGTGCTCCCGTGGCGCGACCTTCAAATATGCCCGAAAGAAATTCTACTTCATCGGCTTCTTTCCGCTCGGTGGTAAGCGCAGATTGTCCGGGTTTACGCCGGTTCATTTCATGTGCCACCCGTTCTGTATCCACGGGACTGCCCGCCGGGAATCCGTCTAAAACGCCGCCTATGGCTGTTCCGTGCGATTCGCCGAAAGTGGTAAGCCTGAGTATGCGTCCGGTGGTATTCACGTGCATCCTTTTGAAAGCGCGAATGTAGGCATTTATTTCACGTTCATTTTCAGCAGATGCATGGCTAAGGCAAGCCGGTCGGCCTGAATGAAAAGTTCTTGTTTTTTATTTTCTGATCCGATTTCATTGTCAATGCGGATAAGCTTGGGGCTATTGTCATTTTTTATGTCCTGCAGGGCGGCGATAAATTTGAAAGAGTGCACCGGGGATATTGTCCGGTCTACGATTTTATGCTCCAGGTAGATCGACGGAAGCAGAGTTCCCTTGTAAGCTTTGAAAAGGGGAGACAGCCGTTCAGCCCAGGCTCGGTATTCTGCGTCCGTAAGTATATTTCCCAGTTCGTTTTGCATGCAGCTTTGACAATCCCGGTAACGGGAAAAACCGGCGAAATCAAAAATTCCTTGAAAAGCAGCGATAAAACGGATGAGTCCCGGCTTGTTGATGGCGGTCTCTATGGCGGGCATTACTCCCGCATGTTTGGTTACCAATGCGATGTTTCCCGGAGAAGTATATTTTTCTTCGATCAGGTAATCCAAACAAATTTCAAGGTCTTTTTGGGTTTGTTCCCTCAGCATGCCTTTCCCTTGATTTCTCCACCGTTGGCCTAATTCTTGGTTTCCCCGAAGGCAGGCCAATACAAACACTCCACCTGCATCTACAAAGGGTATGCGACCCGCGGAGAAATTAGGCATATAAGGTTCGTTCATGCCGCCGGAAAAAAAGACGATGAGGGGTGAATTGTTATCTGGATTGCGGTTGCTGCGGTGCATGATGATTAGAGGAATCCCGTCTCCTTCGCGGGTAAGACAGAACTCTTTTTTCACCGTGTAGTTTTCGGGCAGCACGGGTGTATCGGTTTTTTTAAAAACCTCTGATTTGTTTTGCGCCACGGAATAGCGGAATAGGGTGGTGGGGTAGTTGAGTGATTGAAAGGCATAGAGGATTTCCGTGTAATCGGGTCTGCTGTTGAAACCATCCACCAGTCCTGCTCCCGGCAGTTCCACCTGGTAAAGTGCCGACCCTGAAGAATCATAAACACTCATTTTGTGGAATGTATGCAGCCGGCTTTTTACGAAAAAACGTCCACCCGCAGGATATATGCGCAAGAGCCGGTCTTCCTTTTCTTTTATGAATGGTTTCCAAAATTCAGGTCTGTATTTATCGGGATTTATGATTACGGCTTTTCCGTTAGGGCTACCCTGTTCCGTTATCACAAGAAATTCATCGTCCATCCAATGGTCCACTACCTGCGTGGTCAGGTCGGTGTTGTCCATCAATAGTCGGAAAAGGTGAGGCGGAGGAGCCTGAATGTCCGCAAAGCGGATATTTACTTTACCCTCTGGGCTTATGGATTTCAAAATCACATACCGATAATTGGAAGTTAGCGTTACCTGGTGAATGTCGCGTGGACGGCCCGCATTAAAAAATACGGGTTCATCCAGCAGGGGATCGGTTCCTACCGTGTGGTAAAATACGGCTTGGATGGTTTTGCCTTTTCCGGCCGGTGATTTCAGCTCTCTGTTATAAAAAAAACCGCCCCGATTATCCCAGGCCAATGAGCTGTTGAAGGAACAGGAAATCATTTCGGGGTAAAAATTTCCCGTCTCCGGATTTTTAAGAAAGATTTTTTCATTTCCCGTCAGAGGATCCTGAAGGGAAAAACACACGATGCGGTAATCGGGCGAAATGCTCAGGCCGGCCAATCGGGCATTCGGATTGCCTGAGAATGCAACGGGGTCGGATAGTACTGTTTCTTTGCCGGTTCGCGTGTCATACTGGTAAATTTTTTCGCGTTCGGGATTTTGCTCCGCAACCGAATAGAAATAATAAGGCCCCTCCTTCATCACCTTCCGATATTCCTTGGGAATGACGAGTGATTCGAGTTGTTTTTGAATTTTTTTCCGATCCGGCAGCCTACTGATGTAATCAAACGTGGTCTGGTTTTGCTTTTTCGCCCAATTCAGTACTTTCTGGTCTTCCAAATTTTCCAGCCATCCGTAAGGATTTGGAAATACATAAGTGCCTATGGTATCGGTGCGTTCTGGTTCCCTGTTGTTGAAGGGATAGTCTGGCTTCTTCGGCTCATTGGCATCTCCGTTCCATGTTCCACAGGAATAAATCAGCATCCCGCACAAACAGGCGCCGAAAAATGGAAATAGGCTACGTGAACTCCGAGGCATCACCTTTCAAAGGTATTATCTTTTCCCGTTTGAAAAACCGGCATCGCTTAGTCAGCCAGGATGAGAAATTCGGTGCGGCGGTTTTTGGCCCTACCTCCTTCTGTGGAATTGTCATATAGGGGCTTAGTTTCTCCGAACCCTTTGTGTATGATTCGATTGGCAGACACTCCTTTATTTCTCAGCAGATCGGCAACGGCTTTGGCCCTATTTTCTGAAAGCAGAAGATTCGCTTCATCGTCGCCTACATCGTCTGTATGGCCTTGTATCGCTACGCGAAGGGTAGGATTTGTTTTCAAAAAATCGGCGAATGCTTCCAAAATGGCTTCCGTTTTGGCGGTTATCGCCACGCTGTTAGTGGCGAAATACACGTTGCGGATGTCGTAGGCCTTGCCGGGCTCTATTTTTTTCATTTCCAGTTCGGCCTTCACCGCACCTGTTTCGGTTTGGGTTTCTTTTTCAATCAATACCGAGTTGAACGCAATTCCTTCTTTTTTCAAGGTCATCAGGTAATCCTGATCAGAATCTACCACCGCCACGAATTTGCCGTCCGTTTTATCTACCGCTACTTTCAGGGTTTCTTTGGTATTCAGGTTTTTTATTTCCACCTCGGCATCGCGCGGCATATTCAGGTCGGTTTTTATTTCTCCTTTAATCAGCTTCACTTCTTTGGGTCGTGCTTCGGCGTATAGCGGAAAGCTAAACAGGTCTTTTCCTCCCGGGCCTTTCAGTTTGTCCGAAGAAAAGAAACCTTGTTTTCCGTCCAGACTCACAAAAAAACTCACTTCATCGTTTTGTGTATTGATGGGCGAACCTATATTTTTCGGTTTATTCCAGGCTCCGTCCGGATTTTGGCGACTGAAAAAAATGTCGTAGCCGCCCAAGTTATTGTGTCCTTTGGATGAAAAATAGAGCGTTTTGCTGTCGCTGTGCAGAAAGGGCGTAAGTTCATTTTTATCCGAGTTGATCACGGGGCCCAGATTTTGCGCTTCTCCCCAAGTGCCGTCGGGTTGTTTGCGCGAAACATAAATATCGCTCCCACCGAAACCACCTGGCCTGTCGGACACAAAGTACATTTGATTGCCGTCATAAGAGATGGATGGTTGTGAGTCCCAGTCGGTGCCTTTGTTCAGCTTGCCCTGCACCGGATTCAGAGGACTCCATGCGATGCCTTTTCGCTCGGAATACCAGATATCGCAGGCTTTGTAATCGTTGTTTTGACAAATGACGAAATACATGGTTTTATTATCGGCCGTAATGGATGCTGCTCCGTTATTGCTGGCCATGTTGAAGGGTGGGGGCAGTTCTCTTCCCGCATCAAATTGGCGGTTGGTTTGGGCACTTTCCATAAACAGTTCCCGGTAACCTACGGACGACTTATTGTCAGGTATCTTACGGATAAAGTAGAGCGTTTCATTGTCGGGCGAGAGGTTGGCCGTATATTCATCGTAAGGGGTGCAAACATTGTTCACCGGCGCGGGCTGAAAATCGAAACGGTTGGCCGTTATTTCCAACGTGGCGCGGGCGGTTTTTAGCATGGCTTTGGCCTCGTCGTAGTCTTTATCCTTCAGTTTCAGGTCTCCGTCATACTTGGCCACTTTTTCTAAGTAGGGAATGGCCTCCGCATATTTTTCGGCACCGTAGTAAATGGCTCCGAGGTAGTACCAGGTGTAAGGCGAATAGTCGGGGCAGAGGGTATAGACTTTCTCAAAACGGGCGCCTGCGGCCGAGAATTTTTCGCGTTGGATCAGGGCCATGGCCTGACTGAACAAGGCTTCGTAGAAATCGGGGTAGCGGGTGATGATTTCGGACAGGGCTTTTAGTTTATCCTCACCGCTTTGTTTTTCGGCTTTTTCGAAGGCTTTTAGCGCGGCTCTATCGGCAGTGGGCTCACAGGCGGCAGGGTTCACGATTTGGGCCTGCAATCCCGAAAACGCCCAGGAGGCGCATACAATAAGGAGTAATCGGATGTCTGACATCATGATTTTGGGAAACGTACAAAGATACATTTTGTTATCCGAGCTCGGGATGGAAAATTAAAAACCTTGATTTCAGGGTATTTGGGGCTGATAAGGTAAAAAAATCTTGTTTTTTTTGGCAACGTAGGTTTTGTGGCTATATTTGCACCCCGAAAATGCGGCAGATTCCGTAGCTCAGTTGGTAGAGCAATACACTTTTAATGTATGGGTCCTGGGTT
>CAYYRB010000100.1:0-5540 GCA_964473995.1 uncultured Candidatus Competibacteraceae bacterium
CTCCGTCCCAGTCGGTGGTTTCCGTGCGTCGCATGATGCTGCCCCAGCTTTTCCGTGGATCGGCAATTTTTCCTTCGGCATTAAGAGATCCGAAATCAAAATTGTACGGGCCCCGTTCGGCGGGAAAGAATCCCACATCAAATACGTTGATGTTGGGTTGTTGCCCGGGAGGCAGATTCAGATTGGGAAATACTTCCACCTGACGCACTTCGCGCACATAGTGGTTCGACCGTGAATTTTTATCGCTGAATATGGGCTCCGGCGTTGCTCCTGCATTTTGGCGGAAGAAAATCGGATCCATGTTGTACCAGGTCATTAGCGATCTGCCGTATCCGGAACGTAAATCATTGAACCGCTCCGCATGCGGGAATCGGTCGGTTTGCCGGTGGGGGGCAGTTCCCAGTCTCCACTGACTGAAGATTTGGTAATTGATGACGGACTCGGCTCCTTCAAAATCATCTACCTGCGAAATACCCTCTTTACCGATAACCCGGTTATGGCCCGGAATCAGGTGGGCAAATTCCCCGAACAGGGTTACTTTGGAAGGCGCTTTGGTGCTGATGCCGGGGATGCGGTCAATTACCCGTGTAAGCCAAGGCAGCTCTTTGTTGTAACTGAAATCAAATCCCCAGATGGTGTTGTTGATCGGCTCTTCGCCTATGTTTACTTTCTGGGTGAATGGCCTTTCGTTCAGGTTCATCAGCGTGGCGCCTATCACAAAATTTTTGTTTATCGTATAATCGAGCCGGGTTCCCGCCATCCGCTTTACCTGCTGATTAAAAAGTTGGTTGGTTTCCATGCTCACCTTTATGGGCGTGCCTGAGGTGAGGAGTCCGGTATTGATGATTTTAACCCTGCCCAGCGTGTAATCCACCGTATAATCCACGTTTTCCTGAAGCATTTGCCCTCCTGCGGTTACCGTCACGCTGCCGGGTTCAATGTTCAGGGCATTGAGTTGTATTTCCGAGCTTACGCTCGACTGGTAATTTCCCCCGAGATAAAAGCGGTTTCGTTCGGTGTACAATTTGGCCAAAGGTTGAATGGTCGTGTACAGTGAGTCGAAAGAATATCGGTCGGCCAGGGAGGGTATGCCTATTTTTCCCCTCAGGAAAAATCCGAAAGGTTCACGTACGGGGAAAATGATACGCCCGTTTTGCGATTGCATGGTTATCCCTTCAATGTAATCGAAAAAACCATCCGGCTGTTGGTCGTTGTTGGGGTTCAGCCGATCCAGATTAAATACCTTCAGCAGCGGTGTTTCCTTTACTCCCACAGGAAGTGAAGGGTCGGGAATGAAGTTGATCAGGACGCCTTTCTCCACATCCCGGTATAGCACGTTCATCACGAATTTTTCCTGACTGATTCCGAAGCCGCCGATGTTGTAAATGTTTTTCATCATCCAGTTCCAGTTGGGCTTTTTCACATTCAGCCCGGTGCTTTTCAGCAATTTCAGCATGATGGTTTCAGGAGCCTGCACGTCGGTTGAAAATTCCCCTACCTGATACAATTTTCCGTCGGCCGCTGTAAATTGGTAAGCCACGGCCAGTACTTCATCGTTGTTCAGCGGCTGGTTTAATGAGATATACCCCAACAGATCGTTGAAGGTATATTCATTCGGATTCAACAGGCGGGCATTATTCAGGTATTCAATTTCTGTTCCGTTTTCAAGTGATTGAAATTTTGCGCTCGACACGTTGGTGCGGTCGCTTTGGGTCCAGGTAGCCGGGTTGTAAAAGGGTAATTTGGCATTGTCGGGATAGGTGGCACCGCCTGTGGTATTTATGGGCCATGTAGACTCACCCACGGGGAGAGCCGCCACGATGTTTCGTACATTCTGTACCGCATTTACCTTGTTGGTTACCCAAATTTCTAACCGGGTGATGCGGATGTTGGAATTGATAAGCGGTACATTGCGCAAGGCATTGTCATACTGTTGTTTGAAATATTCGCCCAAAAAGTAGTGTTTGTTGGCTTCGTAATCGGCGGCCGAGATTTCAAATTTTTGGATTTGGGCTCCGCCGGCTACGTTTACCTCCTCGCGGGTACCGCGCTGCTGTGAAAACAGGCCCGTTACTTTCAGCCGTCCGAATTGCAACTGTACTTTACCCCCGAAGAGCGACTGCATGCCCGTTATCAATGATCCGGGAAGCGTCATCTGCACGTTACCCAGTTCTATCAGCTTTAGGATGTCGTCTTCCTGCCCTTCGTATTTCAGGTTCAACTTATTTTTGAAGTTGAACATTTCCTGGGTATTGAAATTGGTATTGATGTTGATTTTATCGCCGATTTTACCCGTTACGTTGAGCTGGATGTTTTGCTTGAAATCAAAGTTTCCTGTTCTTCGTTGTTGCAGCGGTATGGAAGGATTGAGGTTGGTATTGAAGATACCGCCCATGATCAATTCCACGGTTCCCTGTGGGCGTATTTCAATTTTGTTACTTCCGAAAATCCCTTTAAATGCTTCTCCGGCAATGTTGAGTGCAGGAATCAGACTGTTGGATTCTTCTCCGTTGATGCGGTCATTTTCTTTTTTTCTCCAGTAATCTTCGCGTTTCTGGCGCTCCCGGTAGGCAGTATATTCCGAATAACTGAGCGTTTCCCGTCCAACTTCTACTTCACCCATTTTGTAAATGATGAGGTAGGTGTTGTCTTCCGGTTGGTAAATGACTTCCTCGGTGTAGGACTCCGGGCGATCCATGTACACGCCGCCCGTTCCGGCATTATTTTCGTTCAGGGGCCAAATAAGCGAATCATTCTGAGCATCGGCAAGTGTGCTGACCAATAAGCTCGAAAAAAGGAAGAGGAAATATTTGTTAGAGAGAAGGGTCACGAAGTATCAGAGGAATTTTAAAGCCAATTTGATGAGTTTTTCTACCGATTCGCCAGCACCGGGTTCTTTGAGTGCACTTTGCAGGGCTTTTTCTGCCTGAATTTTATTGAATCCCAGAGCGGTAAGGGCCGCGGCGGCTTCCGCCTGTATGGAGAGGGCACCGTAAGGCATAATTGCTGAGGAGCCTGCCTGTACTTTATCTCTCAAATCCACGATAATGCGTTGCGCCGATTTTTCGCCGACTCCCTTCACGGCTTTAAAACGACGTACATCGCCCGAGGCGATTGCCGTGCGGATCTCTTCGGGGGTAAGGGAGGAAAGAATCATTCTCGCCGTGGCGGCACCTACTCCGGAAACGGAGAGAAGTTGGGCGAAAATTTCCCGCTCTTCCTTATCGGCGAAACCATAAAGAAGATGGGCATCTTCACGCACAATCGGGTAGGTAAATACCCACGCATTTGCGGCATCCTTTATTTTGCTGAACGTATTAAGGGAAATATGCACCAAATAACCCACCCCCTGGCAGTCAATAACCACATAGGCGGGCGTTATTTCAGCTATTTTTCCGTTCAGGTGTGTGATCATATTTTTCTTAAAATAACCCGCAAATTTCTCAAAAAAAGTAAACGTTCGGTTTTTCCCTTAAAAAACAGGGCGTTTAACATTCTTTTGCATTTTCTTTGCAAGAGGTACTCTAACGGAACATTCCTCCTTGTATTGTACCTTCGCAAAAAAAAATCAGATGCTGATTGATACCCATGCCCATTTGTATGAAGCCTCATTCAGGGCTGATTTGGATGAGGTATTGGAAAGGGCCCGAAACAAGGGGGTCGGCAAAATTTTTCTTCCCAATGTAGATGCGGAAACGGCTTCGGAGTTAGACGGACTCTGTGCCCGCTACCCGGGGTTTTTGTTTGGCATGATGGGGCTTCATCCCTGTTCCGTTAGGGAAAACTACCGCGAGGTGTTGAATTTGATTTTTGATCGCTTTCAGCGGAATACGTATTATGCCGTGGGGGAAATAGGCATTGATTTATATTGGGATACTTCTTTTTTTGAGCAACAGCGCGATGCTTTTGCGCTACAGCTGCAAAAAAGCGTGGAATTAGATTTGCCCGTGGCTATCCATTGCCGCAATGCATTTGATGAAATTTTTGAAATCGTGAGCAGTCCGGAATTTTCCCAGGTAAAGGGTGTATTTCACTGCTTTTCGGGAACGTCCGAGCAGGCTGAAAAGCTGGTTGGGCTGGGATATCTTCTCGGTATAGGCGGTGTCTGCACATTCAAAAACGGCGGCCTGGATATTGCCTTGCGGGATGTGGGATTGGAGCATTTGATCTTGGAAACGGATGCCCCTTATCTTGCGCCCGTGCCTTACCGTGGCAAGCGCAATGAGAGCAGTTACCTGAGTGAAATTTGTCAGCGCCTGGCGGATATAAAGCACACTTCGCCTGCAAAAGTGGCTGAAATTACCTCGGCCAATGCCGAAAAACTTTTTCTGAAGGCATGAAAAATAAAAAGGCCCACATTCTTCTGGTTTATACAGGCGGAACAATAGGCAGTTTCGTGGATCCCAAAACGGGAGCGCTCCGTCCGTTGCCCTTCTCGGATATACGTGAATACATTCCCGAAATCAGTCAGTTGGATATCCGCCTCACGACTGTTTCACTTGCCCAACCCGTGGATTCTTCCGATGCCAACCCCGACGTTTGGAAAGAGTTGGCTCATATCATCGCGGACAATTATGTGGAATATGATGGTTTTGTGGTATTGCATGGCACCGATACCATGGCCTACACGGCATCGGCGCTGAGTTTTATGTTTCAGGGTTTGGGCAAACCGGTCATATTTACGGGATCTCAGCTTCCCGTAAATGTAATCCGTACCGACGGGCGTGAAAATCTGGTGACCGCGTTGGAAATTGCAGCCATGCGCGAAAACGGAAGACCTTCCGTGGAGGAAGTCTGCATTTATTTTGAGTATAAACTATACCGCGGTAACCGCTCGGTAAAGGTGAGCGCGGAGCATTTCAATGCCTTTGATTCGCCGAATTTTCCTCCGCTCGCTGAGGCGGGTGTGCATATTGACTTAAACAGGAAATTTTTGAGAAAGTCCGCAAAAAAAACGCTTTCTGTTTTTGATGGATTAAGCTCTGATTTGGCTGTTTTGCGGCTATTTCCCGGTATGGATGTGCGCGTCGCGGAGGCAGTATTTTGTGCCCCCGGATTGAGGGCCGTGGTTTTGCAGACGTTCGGTACGGGAAATGCCCCGGCATCCCCTTCTTTTCTGGATTGCGTCAGGAGGGCTGTGAACAACGGGTTGGTATTGGTGAATGTTACTCAATGCCTTTCCGGTTCGGTGGATCAGTCTTTGTATGTTACCGGCAAAGGGTTGCAGAATTTGGGCGTGATAGGTTCGGGTGATATGACCACCGAGGCTGTGATTACCAAGTTGATGTATCTTTTAGGCCGTTATTCCGACGCTGAAAAAGTAAAGAAACGCTTTACTGAAAATTTGCGGGGAGAGCTTACTTGATTTGTTCATTTTGATATCTTTGCACTCCTTTTGGGACACGGAGAGGTGTCCGAGTGGTTGAAGGAGCACGCCTGGAAAGTGTGTATACCTCAAAAGGGTATCGCGGGTTCGAATCCCGCCCTCTCCGCCGGAAAAATCCCGCGCAAATTGCGCGGGATTTTTCATTATAAAAAAA
>CAYYRB010000101.1:0-5318 GCA_964473995.1 uncultured Candidatus Competibacteraceae bacterium
CAGGCGGTTTGAAAATGCGAAGGCATATGGATGATCAGTTCGCAGGGTTCATGTTCTTTTCCGTCTTTATACATCAGGCAATTTACGGGGTTGATGTAGATCATGTGCTCGGAAACGAACGTGGAACCTGCATTCAGAAGCCCCGCCCAAAATTCATAACTCAGGATGATTTCTGATGGGTTGCCCGGAATTGACCAGCTCGACAGATCGGTTTTTTGAAAGGGCAACGTATTTCCTTCCTGATCCGTAACGCGAAAATTTCGCACGAATTGGGCAAAATCGCCTCGTTCATAACGTCCGGGTCTCCACACGGGAAGCTTAATAATACGTTCGTCATCCGGGGTAAAAGTCACCCTGGTTTTAATATGCAGAAAACGGTTGTTGGGTTGCGGTGCGCTTACTTCGTAAATCATAGCACTAAAAAACAAAAAACCGGGCATAGTATCCCGGTTTTTATTTCATGTAAAAAGAAATCAATAGCTGATGGTCAGTGCGCCGCTTTTTTGAATTTCACCTGCACTGATGGTGTAAAAATAAACACCCGTGCTCAGTTTGGCACCTGAAGCATCCAAACCTTTGAAAGGTGCACCGCCTTTCACTTGCCGGTAAACCAGATTACCCCAACGGTTGAAGATTTTCAGTTCATAGGTATAACATTCATCAAAGGAAGGTTCCAGCGTCCAATCATCATTTACCATATCTCCGTTTGGTGTAATAATGTTGGGAACTTCTATTGAGGAAAGCGGTGCAGATGGATTTACCTGAACGGGAAGCGTTACTGCAGATGTGCATCCTTCCGAATTGGTAATGGTAAGCGTAACATCATAGGCTCCTGCGGTTCCATATTCATGAATCAAAGCAGAATCCGCACCCGAACCGCCGTCTGCAAAATTCCAAAGATAATCCGTCAATGTGCCGCCGTTGGCATTAGAAGTGGAATAGAACGAAATGTTTTGGAAACACAGTTCCTCAAAAAGGAAGGATGCTTCGGGAAGCTCACCGGCTGCCACATCTAAAGTAATGGTATCGCTGCATCCGGTGGATGCGGAAACAATGAGGGTTACGGCAAATATGCCACCGTCAGCATAGGTGTGCTGTGGATTCTGATCGGACGAATTTTGGCCATCCCCGAAATCCCAGGCATAATTCACGGTAGTGCCGACACCCGGATTTCCATTCCAGGTAAACGTTTCGGTGAAGGGAATTGTAAGACCTGAACAGTTAGCTCCAAAAGTAAAATCAGCTATAGGGTTTGGATTCAAATCGATGGTAAACATAGCCGTGTCCAAACATCCATTATTGCTGCTGCCCACAACGGAACCGTTGATGGCTTGGAAAGGCGTAACGGGAAAATTGTAGGATAAATTTTGTCCGGTACCTACGGTTAAGCCATTAAAGAACCATTCATAACCTGCCATATTGGAAGGGCTGTCTACCTGTCCGGCGGCACTCAGATCCGCGAGAGTTCCACATACCTGTGAAGCTCCAGTATAAGCTACATCCGGTTTGGGATAAAGTGTCACCGATTGAGTAAGGGTATCCCGGCAATTTCCTATTCCCGAAGCTACCATTGTAACGCTATACGTTCCCGAGGCGGGAAAAGTGTGGGAAATGGAGGTATTAGCGGTGGTTTGATCGGTAGTTCCGTCAGAGGTGAAGTCCCACGCAAAGGTTAATGAGCCTGCAGGTGTTGATGCGGCAGAGTTGAACACAAAAGGTTCTCCGCAGTTAAGCACGGGCAACACCGTGAAATTTGCATTCGGGTTGGCCAACACGGTAACCAATTGGGTAATCGTATCAAAGCAATTGGTATTGGTCGTGACCAACAAAGTGACCGGGTAAGTTCCTTGGCCAGGAAAAGTAACCGACTGAAGCGGATTCACATTGGTCAAATCGGGCTGAAGATCTCCGTTGATATCCCAGGCATATCCACCAATAAATGAAGGAGGCGTAACCGCGGACAGGCCCGCATTGAGTACGGTAGTAAATGAGCAGACCGAATCCGTGAAGGTAAAGTTGGGCGTAGGTTTCGGCGATACGATAAGGGCAATGGTATCTGAACCACCGCAGGGCGGCGGAGTGGTGTAAAACACGTTGAACGTACCCGCCCCTGTAACCTGTGGATTAAAAATACCTGCGGCCGCATTAATAATACCCGGGCCGCTCCAGATTCCTCCCGGCAGATCAGCATTCAACTGAACGGGGAGTCCGTTGGCACAGATGGATTGAGACACATTGGCAATAACCGGAGGAACGGGAGGTATGTAATCATAAAACATGGAATCTACGGTGATGCAACCCAGTGAATTCGTGGCCGTCAGGTAAAACCAAGTATCCTGCTGAGGATTTACATTTTGAGGTGCAACCACAGTGCCTCCGGTAGGTATGGATAATGCCACAGGTGGATTTGCGCTCCAAGCATAGGTAGTGGTAGAAACGAGATTGGGAGCAGCTATTGCTCCAGGCGTTGGAACGGTCCAAATAGAAGCTGACTGTGGCGTGCAGGAATTGTCGTTGATGGCGGAAATTATATTGCCTGAATTATAGGTGATCGTTGAAGGTCCGCAAAAAGAGATACCACTGAAGGTAATGTTGGCGTTTGTGAGATTTCCCACGTCCTGCCCGATGCAATCATAAATTTGAACTCTCCAGCCACCCAATGTGGCATCACAACCATACACAGGCGACCAATTGATTTGAGTGGGATTTCCCGCAGGGCCATAAGAAGAGAATGTACCCGAATAATTGGATGTTTGGTTGGTGTTCCCGTTTGGGTTGAAAAAATTAACTCCCAAGGCATTGCAGGGATTGAAATTAGATGAAGGTACCGTAGTAAAACATAAATTATTGACATTGTTATTCGCATTACACACGGGGCCCTGTCCGTTAGCTCCCGGATTCGGGGACAACAAGACGGTAGGACTGCCGCATGAAGTTGGCCCCACAAGATAAAAAGCCAAGTCGGAAACATACGAATGAGGAGCCGTAAAACAAACGGTCATGGTAGATCCCGGCCCCAAAACAAATGGATCGGGAGGTGGATTGTAATAAGTAAACGAATCATTGGTAGATAATGCCCCCTGCAACGAGATGGGGGAGCATCCCGCAGGTGCCTGGAGAACGTCAACCGTAGTCTGTTTTATCCATACCCATGCACGAAAACAACCGGCGCTGTTTCCGTTGGCATCCGTAATAACTACCCGATATCCGCCAGAGGCAGCCGGGTTAATGGTGGAGCTGGCCTGATTGGTCTGCACGGTAAGCGGTGTCCAACTATTATTGGCCGGGTTGAAGGTAAACCAGGCGAAATTCCATCCGGGGATTCCTCCTGTCGGTGTGGCAGTCAATGCAGGCTGCGGACTGCCCGTCTGTGGGCAAAAAATAAAAATCGGATCATTTACAGCCCCATTGGTATAGGCTGTTGTCTGAGTTACCGTGACCCCGGGTGCCGTTAACTGCGCCAGAACCATTAGTTGAGCTGTGCAAATGAATACCCCAAAAAGCAAAAACTTTTTCATGATAAATTTTTAATTCAGCAGTTAATGAGAATATTGTAAAATCAAATACCAAGAAGTCGGTTTTCCTTTTGTGAAAAACGCAGGGTGGTCGCAAAAACGAGGTTCATGATTAAGGTAGGGAGTTTAGTTTGTATCAGTTTAGTATCAAAAGTAATTTTTTTGGATAAAATTCCCAATTTATTTTAGCCCTATCTTTGCCGCATGGGATTATCGGAAGAAATAAACAAGCGGAGGACCTTTGCCATCATCAGTCACCCGGATGCGGGAAAAACCACACTCACCGAAAAATTACTTCTGTTTGGAGGAGCCATCCAAACAGCGGGAGCGGTAAAAAGCAACAAAATAAAAAAAACGGCCACCTCCGATTTTATGGAGATTGAAAAACAACGCGGAATTTCGGTAGCCACTTCCGTGATGGCGTTTGAATACAAGGGTATAAAAATCAATCTGCTCGATACTCCCGGCCACAAAGACTTTGCCGAAGATACTTACCGCACACTCACCGCGGTGGACAGCGTCATTCTCGTTATTGATGCCGCAAACGGTGTTGAAGCCCAGACCGAAAGGCTCATGGAAGTATGCCGCATGCGCAACACGCCCGTCATCATTTTCATCAATAAAATGGATCGTGAAGGTCAGGATCCCTTTGATTTGTTGGATGAACTTGAATCCAAGCTGAACATCAAAGTTCGGCCTCTGGCATGGCCCATTGGTATTGGTGCCCGGTTTCAAGGCGTGTATAATATCTACCAGAACAGCCTCAATCTGTTTAAAGCCAACAAAACAAAAATTGAAAAAGATGTGGTACAGGTGCAGGGATTGACCGATCCCTTGCTGGATGAGACCATCGGAAACTCCGCGGCAGACAAACTGCGGGAAGATATTGAATTGGTGGAAGGTGTGTATGATGCGTTTCAACCCGGTAATTATCTAAGCGGGGAAACGGCACCGGTATTTTTCGGATCGGCGCTGAATAATTTCGGAGTTCAGGAACTGTTGGATGCTTTCATTGAAATATCGCCCAACCCAATCAGCCGGAATACGGACACCCGCGAAGTAAAACCGGATGAACCCAAGTTTACCGGTTTCGTGTTTAAAATTCATGCCAACCTGGATCCTCGTCATCGTGACCGAATCGCCTTTTTGCGGATATGTTCGGGAACCTTTGAGCGAAATAAGTTTTACCGTCATGTGCGACTCGGACAGGATGTGCGTTTCAGCAATCCCACCAGTTTCATGGCTTCGGATAAAAGCATCATCGATGAAGCGTTTCCCGGCGATGTGGTCGGTTTATACGACAGCGGCACGTTTAAAATCGGCGACACGCTGACCGAAGGGGAAAAAATGATGTTCAAGGGGATTCCCAGCTTTTCGCCTGAAATATTCCGGGAGCTGATTAATATGGATCCCATGAAGAGCAAACAACTGGAAAAAGGCATCATGCAATTGACCGATGAAGGCGTGGCCCAGTTATTTCTCATGCAGCCCGGTAACCGCAAGATCGTGGGCACGGTAGGGGAACTTCAGTTTGAGGTAATTCAATACCGTTTGGAACATGAATACGGGGCCAAATGCCGGTTTGATTCCATGGCATTCTTTAAGGCACTTTGGCTGACCACGGAACGGGAAGATAAACTGCAGGAATTTATCCGCGCCAAACAGGGGCAGATCGCTTATGACAAAGACAATAATCCTGTTTTTCTTGCACCCTCCGCATGGATGCTGAATATGGCAAAGGCCGATTATCCGGATATTACCTTCCATGCCACTTCCGAGTTCAAACTGGAAGTAAAGGCGTAA
>CAYYRB010000102.1:0-1585 GCA_964473995.1 uncultured Candidatus Competibacteraceae bacterium
AAAATCGATGTAATTTGTTTAGCTGAACAGGCTCTGCAGCTTCATGGCTACGCTCATGTCGCCCTTCACCTTGATTTTTCCGCCCATGAAAGCACCCATGGGGTTCAGCTCTCCCTTCATCAGGGCCAGCAGATTTTCTTCGGTTACGGTTACCGTGCAGTCGGCATCCGTGTTGTCGCCGCTTACTACGTTGGCCGCGCCTTTTCCGTCAATCAGGATATGGCGCTCACCGAAATCAAATTTTAAGGTATTTCCCAAAGGTGGGCGTTTGCCTGCGCGCTCAGCAAGGGCGCTAAAAATTGTCTCGTATGACATACTCTCTGTATTTAGTGTATTGGTTTCCTGTTTTGTTTCAGTCGTTTTATTTTCCGACGCCTGATTTTTGGCGTAAGATAGGGATAATCCGTCATTCCGGTATTGTTTGTCGTCAATAATCATCTTGGCCAGAATCTCGCGCATGATCTCCGATGAACCTCCCCCGATGGTTAGAATGCGGCTGTCGCGGAACATGCGGGCCATCTTGTATTCCTCCATATAGCCGTATCCGCCGAAACACTGCAGGCATTCGGTGGCTACCTTGTCGCTCATTTCCGTGGAGAGCAGTTTGGATATGGAACTTTCCTTCACGGCATACTGTCCGTCATTATGCAGGCGGCATACATGATAGTTGTAAAATTTGAGGCTTTCTACTTCGGCACTCAGCTGGGCTATGCGGTGGCGCAATACCTGAAATTTATTGATGGGCCTTCCGAAGGCTTTACGCTCGCTCATATATTGCAGCGTATATTCAATGGCATTCTCGCATGCGGCTATGGCTCCCACGGCACCCACGAGGCGCTCCAATTGCAATCCGCCCATGAGGTAAATGAAGCCCATGCCTTCCTCCCCGATCAGGTTTTCGGCGGGAACTTTTACGTTATCAAACCATAATTCGGCAGTATCGGAAGAGTGCCAACCGAGTTTTTTGAGCTTCTTGGCGCTTACTCCGGGAGCATTACGGTCAATCACCAGTAAACTTACCCCGTTAATACCCGCTTCTGGATCTGTTTTTACCACGGTAACGATGTAGTCGCCATATACTGCATTGGTAATGAAGGTTTTTTGACCGTTCACCAGGTAATAATCCCCCTCGCGGATGGCTTTGGTTTGGATATTCGCCACATCCGATCCTGCGCCGGGTTCGGTGATGCCGATGGAGGATACCAACTCTCCGCGGATGGTGGGCTTCAGGTATTTTTCCTTCAGGAAATCGGAACCGTGTTTGAAAATGTACGTGGAGCTCATGTACTGGATTACGCTCGGCGTCACGGCAAAACCGCCTGACCAGAGTTTGGAAATTTCTTCGCAGAATACCACGGAGTAAAAGAAATCTACGCCGGATCCGCCTACTTCTTCGGGGTAGTTGAGGCCCATGTAGCCCATATCGCCCATCTTTTTCCAAATCTCCTTCGGAATTCGTTGATCCTCTTCCCACTGATCGATATGCGGTGCTACTTCCTTTTGCAGAAAATCCCGCAAACCCTGCCGGAAAATGTCATGGTCTTCGGTGAAATAATAGTTCATGGTGTTATTGTTGTTATATTTT
>CAYYRB010000102.1:1685-5043 GCA_964473995.1 uncultured Candidatus Competibacteraceae bacterium
TCACCCTATTCCCAAATCACGGTTTCTGTCGTTTTGCTCCATCCTTCCAATTTTTCGCCGTACCGTTCATTCATTTTATTTCGTTTTATTTTCAGCGTGGGGGTGAGCAGACCATTGTCTACATTCCATTCATCCTTTACAACCACGATTTTGCTGATTTGTTGATAGCCGGGCAAGGTTTGGTTGAGATGGTTCAGTGATTCGGTAAGCCGTTGTATCACCTCATCCCGTTCTTCATGTTTTCCTACTTCGGATAACGCCACCAGGGCAACAGGTTGGGGAATTCCCAAACCGGCCACGCATACCTGTTCGATGAACACATTTTCGGCGAGCTGCCATTCCAGCGGACCCGGTGCCACAAATTTGCCTTTGGATGTTTTGAAGGTATCGCTCACGCGTCCTGTGAGTTTGAGAAATCCATCGGGTGTAAGTTCGCCCTGATCGCCTGTGTGAAGCCAACCATCGCGCAGGGTGGCGGCCGTTTTTTCCGGTTCGTTGTAGTACCCTTGCATAATCCAAGGCGCTTTCATCAATACTTCGCCCGTATGCTCTTCGATTTTTATTTCTACTTCGGGTAAGGGTTTTCCTACCGTTCCCGGCTGGTTATTTCCGGCGGGCATGAGGGTACATCCTCCCGCATTTTCGGTCATGCCGTAAATCTCGCGTAGGTCGATACCCAGACGTTTATACCAATTTTTGAGCGGTTGTGGGGTAGGGGCCGCTCCGGTGAGAATGATCGGGCATCGGCTGAGTCCGAACCCTGCGCGGATTTTCTTTTTCAGTACGTCGGAAAGTAAGGGAATCCGCAAGAGAATATTCAGTTTTTTCTCTCCGAGCTTATCGATCACCGCCATCTGAAATTTGGTGTA
This sequence comes from uncultured Candidatus Competibacteraceae bacterium, assembly GCA_964473995.1. Lineage (GTDB taxonomy): Bacteria > Bacteroidota > Bacteroidia > CAIKAF01 > CAIKAF01 > JAKRSD01. The sequence continues at coordinate 2,555 of CAYYRB010000102.1, forward strand.
GATGCGCGGTACCGACATGAATACGGTAGGTTGTACAGTCTGGAGGTTTTTGGCAAACGTATCCAGCGATTCACCGAAGGAAATGCAGCCTCCCGTGAGCAGACAAGCCACTTCCACAATCATGCGTTCGGCTATGTGGTTGAGTGGTAGATACGAGAAAAAAACAAACTCCGTATTACGGAAAATGCCGATTACCTCCTGCTTCCGTTCCATCTCCATCAAGGCGGCGGGTGAATTATAGGTGAGGGTTACTCCCTTGGGTGTGCCCGTTGTTCCACTGGTGAAGAGGATTGTCCATACATCATGGATTTCCGGATCATGCGGTTTTTGGATGGGATTAAATTCGGTGAGTATATCTTTCCATTCCATTTTGGTTTCTACTGCCGCATTTCCGGGGTAATGCGGAAATGCCACCGTGGGCAGATTATCAGGAATTACGTGTTGCAGATTTTCCCAAACGGGTGCATCGAGCTTGCCCACAAAAAGCAACTTTGCGTGGCTGAGTTTAAGCAGTTCAGACAATTCGCCGGAAGAAAGGTTGGGAAAAAATGGGGTAGAAATGTGCCCCGACATCATGATGGCCAGATCGGCCAGAATCCAATGGTAGCAATTTTTGGATAAAATGGCAATGGAACTTCCCGGTTCAAGGCTGAGCGAATGCAGATAAGCCGCCATGCGTGAAGCCTCATCATAAGCTTGTTTCCAGGTGATTTCGTGCCACTTTTCGCCTTCGGGTTGCCGCAGAAAAACAGCTCCTGGTGTTTCGAGCACACGGTCGTAGAAATACTGCAGGTGGGTTTTGTTCGCCATCTCCGGGAGTTTTTCCAAAGTTAGTATTTAAATAAATCGCCCCAAAGCCGCTGACCTCCGTCTACATAAATGGTATCGCCGGTAATGTAATGTGCCATCGGACTGCAGAGGAATGCCGCCAGCCAGGCCACTTCCTGCACTGTTCCGAGGCGCTTGGCGGGTATGGTTTCGCTGATGCCCGTCAGCAGTTCGGGCGGATAATTATCCAATCCGGTACTTTGTATGATACCCGGAGCCACGGCATTGATTTGTATGTTATATTTTGCCCATTCCACGGCGAGTGTTTTGGTCAAATTTTCCACTCCTGCCCTGGCTGCTCCTGTATGCGCCATGCCCGCAAATCCGCGAAAAATGTTGGCGATTATGTTGATGATGCTGCCATGTCTTTGCGGAATGAAAAAGGTTTTGGCCATGATTTGAGTCATGTACCAGGTTCCGTTCAGGTTGTTGTTTACTACGGCATTCCATCCTTTGTAGGAAATGTCTTCGGCTGTGCTGGGGAATTGGCCACCCGCATTATTCACCAGAATGTCCAATCGACCTTCGTGGCGTTTGATATCTTCGGCAAGTGCTTCAAGCTGTTCGGGTTCTCGTATGTCGCACACCTTGTAACGGCAAGGCCCGAGTCCGCTCAATTTTTCGATTGCTTTTTGCAGTTTTTCTTCTTTTCGGGAAGTAATGATGACCGAAGCGCCATGACTGAGCAAAACCTCTGCGATGACAAAGCCGATGCCGCTGCCGCCTCCGGATACCAGGGCTAGTTTTCCTTGAAATAAATCGTTTTTGAACATAGGTTTAATTTAGGGGTATATTCAACAAGTGTCGTGCCTCGGCAATGGTGGCTACCTCACGTCCCATCATGCGGGCCAATTTTACGCCCCATTCCACGCATTCTCCGTTCGATTTGGCCATTTCTCCGTTCGGCAGATAAAAATTATCCTCCAGCCCCACACGGAAATTTCCGCCCATGGTGCAGGCTACGGCGGCCAATTGCCATTGTTTTCGGCTGATGGCTATGACTTGCCAGAATGATCCTTCGGGAACTTGTTTTATCTGATGAATAAGGTTTTCCGTACTTGCGGGAATGCCGCCTAAAACGCCCATCACCAAACTATAACATGCATTTTGAGGAATAAGGCCCATTTCACGCAGCGGTTCCACGTTATGTATGTGGCCCGTATCAAAGCATTCCATTTCGGGACAGATACCGTTTTCGTTCATGGTTTTTACCACTTTGATCATGGTATCGAATGAGTTTTCGAATACGCCGTTCCAATAAAATTGCTTGTGTTTTTTTGAAAAGATGGCGTAGTTCATGCTGCCCATGTTGAAGGCGGCCATGTCGGGCCGGGTGGCGGGCAGGTGTTTGATGCGGTCCTCTGCGGAAAGGCCGATTGCTCCCGTAGAAAAATTAATGATTACATCCGGGCAATGCTTCCGCACTTCCGCGGTAATCTCTTCGAATACTTCCGTGCGCCAACTCGGTGTTCCGTCGTCTTCGCGTGCATGAATGTGTACGATGCTGGCTCCTGCGTCAACGGCCCGTTTAGCTTCCTCTCCCAATTCAACCGGGGTGTATGGAATGTAAGGGCAGTGCAACCGGTTGGTGGCCGCTCCCGTGAGCGCTGCGGAAAGAATCAATTTTTTTTCAGCCATAATTATTTTTTTAGTCGTACGTC
>CAYYRB010000103.1:0-1995 GCA_964473995.1 uncultured Candidatus Competibacteraceae bacterium
AAGCCTCATGTACGGAGAACCCTGCAGCACGGTGCCGGTTTTTAAGAGAAAGTAAGCCAGGAAGCAGTGATTCCGGCCAATTAATGCTGCTTTGTTCAATCAGAAAAATACCCAATCGTTGTTTTTTTTTCACACAAAAAAGCCGCAGATTTCTCCACGGCTTCACAATATTAATTACAAACCTCTTTTACTTCACCAGCGGTTTGTTCACCGTACCTTTATCGGTGGTCAATTCCAGTATGTAGCTGCCCGAAGCGAGTGAGGACACATTCACGGTTAGCATCCCCGTTTCCGTTACCTGCCCCTGAAGCATCAACCGGCCATGGATATCAAAAATGCGGTACCCATGCATTGTAGTTTCACCTGACCAGGAAACAGTAAAGAAATCGTGGATGGGGTTGGGATACAAACTAAACGAATCAAACAACCATTCTTCCGCAGATGCATTCAATAAAACCGTGTTGCTTGCGGCACTCACACATCCGTTGGCATCCGTATGAATGGTGTAATAAACTCCGTTTTGAGAAGGCGTAAACTGCTGTCCGGTTTGTCCGTTGATAGATCCGTTAAAATCATACCACTGATTACCGGTGGCATAACTCGACTCCAATACGCCGCCGTTCAACGAAACCGTGGGAGGTGCAGGATTCGGATAAACCGTAATCAGTCCGTTTTGGGTTAACGTATTATTCCCCCCCGCGTTGGAAACAACCAGCGTAACCGGATAGGTGCCCGGTTGGTTATACACCACCGAAGGATTTTGCTGAGTTGATGAACTTGGAGAACCGCCGGCAAACGTCCATTGCCAGGTGGTGGGGTTATTGGCACTCTGATCCGTAAAACTGATTTGGGAGCCTATGCAAACATTCTGTTTGTTCGAAGTAAAGGCTGCCACGGGCGGTTCAGGAGGAGGGGGAGGACCATTCACACACCAGGACAATACGCGCTGAATGCCTTTGTATACATTCAATCGCCCTTTACTGGCCGTAGTATTGGCCATGGATGGGATAGAATCCACCCCGGTCAATACAAAAGTCCTCATGACTTGCGCCATGGAGTCAGGGTACGTTTTATACGCCGTGATAAATTCGGTACAAGCCGCGGCATAATACAATCCGATTGCACCGGCTACATGCGGAGTGGCCATGGAAGTTCCGGTAAGGCTGGCATAGGTGCTGGTGGGCACGGTGTTGCGGATATCTGTTCCGGGAGCCCCCAAATCCATATGAATAACTCCATAACCCGAGGAAGAATTTCTTGTATCTGTGCGTGTGGTATTGGTTACCGCCACCATAAATTTACTTGGACAGGTGGTAGGTATATCACCGGCCACATCAATGTTGGTATTGTTGTTGGGGCCTGCCCCGGCACTCAGAACACCCAGTACGCCCAACGTATCATAAAAGGCGCACCAAACAGGATAGTTGGCCGCATTGGCTCCGTCAACCCCAAAAGAAGAATTGGTGGCAACCACGAAAGCACCCTGGGCTCCGTTGGTCTGGTTGTAAATTTTACGTTGTTTAGCGGCATAGGCATAGGCTCCCACAACTACAGATGTTGTGCCGCTGGATCCGCGTATACGCATCACCTTCACATCCCAATTTACACCGGAAACGCCCGTGGAGTTATTTCCTTTGGCCCCGATGATTCCAGCCACGTGCGTGCCGTGTTGAGCGCTGGAAATAGTTCCGTTATTATTGAACGCATTCCATCCGTTTACATCATCAATGTATCCGTTTCCATCATCGTCAATACCATTTCCGGCCACCTCGACCGTATTAACCCAATAATTGGCCTGAAGGTCGGGATGGGTATTTTGAAATCCGTCGTCAATTACCGCCACCACAATGGCATCGCCTTGTACCGTTGTGCCTCCCGTGGTGATGTCCCAAGCCAGCTCTGCATCAATGTCCGCTCCTAAAGTTCCGCCGCTTTGCCCAGTATTTTTCAGGGCCCATTGTTGGTTGTAAGTAGCATCATTAGGGGCGGTAGCTC
>CAYYRB010000103.1:2095-5004 GCA_964473995.1 uncultured Candidatus Competibacteraceae bacterium
GTATTTTTCAGGGCCCATTGTTGGTTGTAAGTAGCATCATTAGGGGCGGTAGCTCTTGAATATACTTCGTATTCGTGCTGTGCCAGTGTGATGGATGAATTTTGGCGCAAGCTGATGAGGGCCGACTCATCGGAAATGAATTGGGTATCGTAGCCTATGACCCAGATATTCCATTCAGCGGTAACCTCTTTCTTCACGGAAAACTGGGCACCGGGATGATTTTGGTTGAGCGATTCAACCAACTTATGGACGGATTCCTTCGGATTCAACATGACCAATGCCAAACCGGGAACTCGGGTTTCCTGAGCCGATGCGACAAAACGGCCAAAAATCAAAAGACAAAATAGAAATACTGTTTTTTTCATATGCAGGCGGAATAAATTTTAGAAATCAAACTTATATTTTTTTCTTGAATTCACAAAAAACAAACAAACCACCGGTTAAAATATGTAAACCGACGAATTATTTTCTTAGCTCTTTCAATAAAGAGTAAACAAAAAAAACATTCACTGTTCATTCAATCGGTGTAAATCAATTTGGTAAATTGGAACAGGTGTTCTAATTTTGTTTTGATTTTGTCATGAGCACTGCCATATCCACCCGGGAAAAAATTATCAAAGCCTCCGTTGAACTATTCAACAGGAGAGGCATAAGTCCCGTTACTTTACGCGATATTGCCGACAAAGTGCGTATCAGCAGCGGTAACCTTGCCTATCATTTCAAAAACAAGGATTACATCATTGAGGAAATATTTCGGCTCATGGAAGTCGAAAGGCAAAAGCGCCTGTCGGAAGTGCAGCAGACCCCATCCTTTGACAATGCAGACCGACAGACCTTGGCTCTGCTGAATATATCGCTCAAATACCGTTTTTTCTTTTTGGATACGGTAGACATCCTCAGGGCGCATCCCAAAATCGGAGTGCTTTACCGCCGACAGGTGGAAGATAACATCCGCTACATACGTGCCATTTTGGATTATTCGGCAGACAAAGGAAACATCGTGGCCGAGCCCTATGAGGGATGTTACAACCAGCTGAGTGAGTCGGTTTGGGCGGCAGTACAATTTTGGTTATTGAAAGAAACCCTCCGCGGACGTAAAAAATATGACCCGGAAGAGGCCCGTAACTCCATGTGGAGTCTGGTAAGTCCTTACCTGACAAAAAAAGGAACCCATCATTTTCCATCAACCGGCTTAAAAAATACGCATGCAAACCATAAAAAGTAATATCAACAGGCACAGCACCCAATTCACCCAAAACAAGGAGGCCATGCTGGACCTGATTGCCCGTTTGGAAGAAAAAAAACAGGAATCCCTCTACCAGGGAAAAGAAAGGCACATTGAAAAGGCATTGAGTCAGGGAAAATTGTTGGCACGGCAGCGCATCGAACTGTTGTTGGATGAAGGTTCGCCCTTCATGGAATTGCTTCCTTTTGCCGGACTATCCGATAAGAAAAGCGAAGGAGGAACCACCACCGTGGGAGGAATCGGACTGGTGCATAACCGGCTTGTCATGATTATTTCCAATGTGGGCACCAACAAAGGAGGAGCCATCAATCTGCCCACCCTTCACAAAAGCCTGCGCTTGAGCGAAATTGCTTTTGAAAACGAACTTCCCGTCATCAACATGGTGGAATCAGCCGGGGCCGATTTGCCCGAACAGGCTAAAATTTTCAACTACGGAGGGGCCATATTCCGCGACATCACCCGTCGCTCAAAAGCAGGCATACCCAGTGTTTCCATCGTGTTCGGAAACAGCACGGCCGGAGGCGCCTATGTGCCCGGCATGAGCGACTATACCATTTTTGTAAAGGGGAATGCGAAAGTATTTTTAGCCGGTCCGCCATTGGTAAAAATGGCCACAAACGAAATCACGGATGAAGAGTCGCTCGGCGGGGCGGAAATGCATAGCCGAACTTCCGGCGTGAGCGATTTTCTGGCACAGGACGAAACCGACGGCATACGCATAGCCCGCGACATCATTGAAAACCTGGCTCCTCCCCGCACCCATTTCACACCCGAGGAAATTCCCGTAGAACCCATATACGACCAGGAGGAAATTTTGGGCGTAGTTTCGGCAGACATCAAAAAACCGTTTGATGTACGCGAGTTAATTGCGCGGATTACCGACGGTTCCAAGTTTTCGGAATTCAAGCCCGAATATGGAAGCACGCTCATATGCGGATGGGCGACCATCCACGGATATCGGGTGGGCATCATCGCCAACAACGGTGTTCTTTTTTCCGAATCGGCCAACAAAGGAACCCACTTCATTCAACTGTGCAACCGAAACCTCACCCCTATTCTGTACCTGCAGAACATCACCGGATTTATGGTGGGTAAACAGTACGAAGAAGGCGGCATAATCAAAAACGGAGCCAAGCTCATCAACGCGGTTTCAAACAGTGAGGTTCCGGCGATTACGCTGATGGTGGGTGCCAGTTACGGCGCGGGAAATTACGCCATGAGCGGCAGAGCCTATCAACCCCGGTTTTTGTTTTCCTACCCGAATGCCAAAATTGCGGTGATGGGTCCGGAACAACTGAGCGGTGTGATGGAGATGATTCAGCGTCAAGCCACCGAAAAAGCCGGCATTCCGTATGACGAAGAACAGGGAGCCATGTTGCGCAACCACCTTATGGGCGAAGTGGAAAAACAATCAAACGCCTGGTATGCCTCCTCCCAACTGTGGGACGATTGCGTAATTGATCCCCGCGAAACCAGAAATTATCTGGGCTTCTGCCTGGCCGTAGTGCATAACAAACCCATTCACAGCGAGAACAAATACGGCGTATTCCGCATGTAATTCATCCCACCAAATTCCTCATCATGGCACAAACAAACACCATACATACCTTACTGATTGCCAACCGGGGCGAGATTGCCTGCCGCATCATCCGCACCTGCCGCA
>CAYYRB010000104.1:0-4826 GCA_964473995.1 uncultured Candidatus Competibacteraceae bacterium
TCGGCGTCTTTTTTAAGTTGCAGGAAGGTGCGCGAGGCCCATTCTTCGTTGCCCAGCAACTGTTTCGTTTCGGGTTTTTCGGGTAAGGAATTCATCGGTCTAAAAGTACGCACAAAACGCATCCCTTCGGAGGGGGTCTTAACTGCACGTTCTGCCGGAAAGCCCTCAAAAATTATGTAATTTCGCGCGGTAAAATGGTTGAATGAATACGATCCAAACCGATATATGCATCATAGGCGCCGGACCGGTGGGGCTTTTCGCCGTGTTTGAAGCCGGCCTGCTGAAAATGCGTTGCCACCTCATCGATTATCTGCCCCAACCGGGCGGTCAGCTCACCGAAATTTATCCCAAAAAACCCATTTACGATATTCCGGGCTACCCCAGCATTCTGGCCGGCGAACTGGTGGCTAATCTGATGAAGCAGATAGAACCGTTTAATCCCACATTCACGCTGGGTCAGCGGGTGGAGTCTTTTGAAAAAACGGAAGATGGCCTGTTTCGGGTTACCACGAGTGAAAACACGGTGGTGGAATGCCGTGCGGTGGCCATCGCGGCCGGATTGGGTTGCTTTGAGCCACGGAAACCCGCCGCCGAAAACCTCACCCTGTTTGAGGGCAAGGGCGTATCGTACATGATTCTGGATCCCGAAAAATACCGCGGAAAACGCGTCATATTGGCCGGAGGAGGCGATTCCGCCCTGGATTGGGCAAACTACCTGGCCGACGTGGCTTCCGAGCTGACGTTGGTGCACCGCAGCGAAGAGTTTCGCGGGGCTCCCGATTCGGTGCAGAAAGTGTACGACCTGGCTTCCGCCGGAAAAATCCGGCTGCTGCTCAACGCTACCCTGCAACGGCTGAATGGGGAAGACCGACTGAACTCGGTGGAGATTGCCGATAAAAGCGGTGCCACCACCGAAATCCATACAGATTACCTCATTCCGCTGTTCGGGCTCAGTCCCAAGCTGGGGCCCATTGCCGATTGGGGCCTGAACCTGGATAAAAACGCCATCGTGGTAAATACCGAAAACTTTGAAACCAACATTCCCGGGGTGTTTGCCATCGGCGACATCAACACGTATCCGGGCAAACTCAAGTTGATTTTATGCGGTTTTCACGAGGGCGCGCTTATGGCCCAGAAAGCCTTTGAGTATGTATATCCGAATCAAAAATTGAGTTTTAAATACACCACCGTGAACGGGGTGAATCCGTTTTAACCATGCCTGAATTTTGCCATGTTACCGTAGTTGACCGCGAGGGAATCCAAACCGAATTGGATGTGCCTACGGATGTTTCCATGAATCTGATGGAGGTGTTGAAGGGCGAAGGCTATCCCATTTTGGCCACCTGCGGAGGCATGGCACTCTGCGGTACCTGCCACGCCTTGGTGCTGGACGGATTTGATCAACTTCCGGCGAGAACGGACGAGGAACTGGACATGCTGGATACCTTGCCCGAAACGTTTGCCAACAGCCGTCTGTGCTGCCAGATAAAAGCAGCCCAGCTTCCTGAAAAAATCACCGTTCAGTTGGCGGCCATCGAAGATTGATTCATTCGGAAAATTCCACCCGCACGATGATATCGTTTCTTCTGCCGAAGAGCTGATAGGGCGGGTTATATCCCAGAAAGCGGAAGGGCCCCGAAATGCGGATTCCGGCCTGATCCAATCCGGACTTTAATTTTTCAGATTGTTTATTTATGCGTCCGTCGTTGGCGAACCCTCCAAAGGTAATGGCGGCCACATATTCTCCCCGGGTTTCGTGCACCTGCACATCGGCATTTTTCGGTTTGGGAAGTTTATCCATGGTATATCCTTCGGGCATCACAAAACTCATGGTGGATTGGGTTCCTTCCATATCCATGTGCACGGGACTGGTCATGGCTATTTTTTCGCCCGTTTCGTTTCCCCCGAAGATATAACCGGCCAGTTTCCGAAATCCGCCGTAAGACAACTCTTTGTAGTTTTTGGCGGAGGATTTTACCGTGGCCATAAGCGCGGGAGGATAATAGCGGATTTCAAATCCCTTTTCCTTTCGTATTACCCGATACTTTTGTTGTTCGGTTTTTTGGGCACTTACGGTTAAGTACACCTGGGCAGCCGATAAGCCCAAAGCGGCAATAATCAGTACAGCGGTCATTTTTATCATTGGGTTTTTAGGAAAGAAACAAACAACATGCCAAAAGTTTTTTTCTGCGGAGTTTCCCTCGTGTCTTCCGGAAAAAGTTGCGTCATTTTTTCGCACCTTTGTCCAAACCTGTTTTTGCGATGAAGCCTGATTTTTCCCGTATCAAGCCGGACAAATTTCCCCGCACGCCCCGCGAAAAAAAACCGGTGGACACGTTTTCCACGCCGGAGCAGATTACGGTGAAGCGTTTTTTTTCGTTTGACGATTTTGCGGAGAGTGAACTGCGCGGCTTCCCGGCGGGAACGGCTCCTTTTCTGCGCGGCCCTTATCCTACCATGTTTACGGGTAAGCCCTGGACCATCCGACAGTATGCGGGATTCAGCACCGCCGAAGAATCCAACGCGTTTTACCGGCGCAATCTTGCCGCGGGACAAAAAGGCCTTTCCGTAGCGTTTGACCTGGCCACCCACCGCGGATACGACAGCGATCACGAGCGTGTGCAGGGCGATGTGGGAAAGGCGGGCGTAGCGATTGACAGCGTGGAGGACATGAAAATCCTCTTCGATCAGATTCCGCTCGACCAAATGTCAGTTTCAATGACGATGAACGGAGCCGTGATTCCCATCATGGCATTTTTCATCGTGGCTGCAGAAGAACAGGGCGTGCCCCCCGAAAAACTTACCGGAACCATCCAAAACGATATTCTCAAGGAATTCATGGTGCGCAACACCTACATTTATCCTCCCGGGCCGAGCATGCGCATCATTTCCGATATTTTCCGGTATACCACGGAACGGATGCCCAAATTCAACAGCATTTCCATTTCGGGGTATCACATGCACGAAGCCGGAGCCACGGCCGATCTGGAATTGGCCTATACCCTCGCCGACGGGATTGAGTATATACGGGCCGGCCTCCGCGCGGGACTCACGGTAGATCAATTTGCACCGCGTCTTTCTTTCTTTTTCGCCATCGGCATGAACCATTTTATGGAGATTGCGAAATTGCGCGCGGCACGACTGCTCTGGGCTAAATTGGTGAAGCAGTTCAACCCCAAAAGCGATAAGTCGCTCATGCTGCGCACCCACTGCCAAACATCCGGCTATTCGCTCACCGAACAGGATCCGTTCAATAACGTAGGCCGTACCACGATAGAAGCCATGGCGGCGGTTTTCGGCGGTACCCAATCGCTGCATACCAACGCTTTGGACGAGGCCATTGCCCTGCCCACCGATTTTTCTGCCCGCATAGCGCGAAATACCCAATTGTTTCTTCAGGAAGAAACCGGCGTAACCCGGGCCATTGATCCCTGGGGCGGAAGCCGTTACGTGGAATACCTCACGCAAAGTCTCTGCGACCGGGCCATGGAATTGATCGATGAAACGGAAAAAATAGGGGGAATGGCCAAAGCCATTGAAGCCGGAATTCCCAAAATGCGCATAGAGGAAGCCGCTGCACGCAAGCAGGCGGGCATCGACTCGGGCCGCGAGGTGATCGTGGGCGTAAATCGTTTCATTCCGAAGGAAGAAACCGCCATCGACATTCTGGATGTGGATAATGCCGCCGTACGCGAAAAGCAAATCGCACGGTTAAATGAACTGCGCAGCACCCGCAATGAAACTGCGGTTTTTGAGGCCATGGATGCCCTTACGCGCTGTGCCGAAACGGGAGGAGGCAATCTGCTTGAATTGGCCGTGGAAGCTGCGCGCGTACGCGCTTCACTGGGTGAAATTACCTATGCCATGGAAAAAGTGTTCGGAAGGTACAATGCTTCCACCAAAGTAATATCGGGCGTGTATTCAAACGAAATTAGCATGGATGAGGACTTCAAAAGGGCGACGGAGATGGCCGATCGTTTTGCCGATTCGGAAGGCAGGAGGCCGCGTATTTTGGTAGCCAAAATGGGGCAGGACGGACATGACCGCGGTGCTAAAGTAATTGCCACGTCCTTTGCCGACATGGGTTTTGACGTGGATGTGGGACCGCTCTTTCAAACTCCCGCCGAAGTAGCTAAACAAGCCGTAGAAAATGACGTGCACGTACTGGGTATTTCATCCCTTGCCGCAGGGCATAAAACGTTGGTTCCTGCCGTAATCGCGGAATTAAAAAAGTATGGCCGCGAAGACATTATGGTGATTGTGGGCGGCGTGATTCCCAAACAGGATTACGATTTTCTGTTCGGCAGCGGCGTTTCTTTCGTGTTTGGCCCGGGAACGCACATTCCCAAGGCGGCCTGCGAGGTATTGGAAAAGTTGATGGGCAGGTAGACGCAGGTTTTATCCCCGCTCCAGCACCTTAGGTACGCGGAAATAATCAGAATCTTTTTTGGGCGCGTTTTTCAGCGCTTCTTCATGCGTCACTTCCTGCACCACTTCGTCCTTACGCAGGGCATTCACCTGTTCGCTCATGTAAATCAGCGGTTCCGCGCCATCGGTATCCAGCTCATTCAGCTTTTCCATGAAAGCCAGAATTTTGTTCATGTCACCCACCAATTCCGTCTTTTCTTCGGGCGTGAATTCCAATTTGGCCAGTTCGGCGATGCGGTTTACCGTTTCTTCCGTAATCTTCATGACACAAAGGTAGAAAACCCCGCAAATACATCCTACATTTGTTGCGGTATGAAATCCAAGGTAAAAAAACGGCTGGTTTTCGGGTTGGGAATTCCCGTTCTTTTGGTCGCCATTTTCGTCATCTGGTTTCGTTG
>CAYYRB010000105.1:0-4421 GCA_964473995.1 uncultured Candidatus Competibacteraceae bacterium
CCTTTTTCGTCGTGGGTTTCCAGCGTTTGAGGGAGTTTGTAGTCGCGCTCACAATAGGGAGAATGTTCCAACAGCTGACCGAAATGGTTGCGGTAGCGCTTGGGGGTATACATGGGCGAAAACGATTCCACGATGAGCAGGCGGTTGTCTTCCGAATCGAAGTGCATCTGATAAATCATGCCCCGCGGAATGAGCAGGTAGTCGCCGTATTCAAAGGGAATGTTTCCCAGCATAGTTTTGAGCGTTCCGCTTCCCTTGTGGACAAACAGGAGTTCGTCGGCATCCGCATTTTTGTAAAAATAATCCGTCATGCTTTGGCGCGGGGCGGCCAGGGAAATATAGCAGTCGGAATTGACGAGTTGATAACGCCTCGCCTCCAAAAAGTCATCGGTTGCCGTTGTTTTAAAACCGAACAGGCGGCGCGGAGTGATATTGCGGTCGTCGGCCACTTCCGGTTTCATGTTTTTTTTGGTGCCCATTTCTTTGATCATGGTGGGGCGGTGGGTATGGTAGAGGAGCGAGCTCATGCCTGAAAATCCCTCGGTGCCGAAAAGCTGTTCATAATACAGGTTTCCGTCCGGCTTGCGGAATTGCGTGTGTCGCTTGGCGGGTAACTGACCCAGAGTGTGATAAATCGGCATACTGTTTAGGTAAGTTTGTGCTACGAAGTTATTCTTTCCCTCAAAAAGGTGGACAAATATAATGGGAATGTATTCGGACAAAACATGACCGTTGTCAGTTTTTGGCTAAGGAGTCTGCAGCCCGTACACATGCTCGGCCAGCAGCCAAAAATCGGCCACGCTGAGTTGTTCGGCGCGCTTATCCATAAAGGGAATCCCGGAAACAGAACCGTCTTTGGGAATGAGTGGAGACAAAGCATTGCGTAGGGTTTTACGGCGCTGGTTGAACGCCGTTTTTACCAGAGTGAAGAGAAATTTTTCGGGCACGGGCAGGTGAATGTTCTCTTTTCTCACCATGCGCAAAACGGCTGATTTTACTTTTGGGGGCGGCTGAAACACATCTTCCGAAACGGTGAACAGGTATTCGGTTTCGTAAAAGGTCTGGGTCAGTACGCTCAGGATACCGTAATCTTTTTTACCGTGCGGGGCGCAGATACGTTCCGCCACCTCCTTCTGAAACATGCCGCAAAAGGCGGGAACCCGCTCTTTCCATTCCAGCACTTTGAAAACGATTTGGGTGGAAATGTTGTAGGGGAAATTTCCGGCCACTGCGAATGTTCCATCAAACAGGGCGTCCGGATTCATACGGAGGAAGTCGGCCTCGATGATTCGGAACCGCTCATTGCCCTTGTACTTTTGATGCAGGTAGGGAATACATTCTTTATCTAATTCTACGGCGGCCACTTGGTAGGCGGGATTTTCGAGGAGAAAATCGGTCAGTACGCCTTTCCCGGGGCCAATTTCCACCACGGCACCCGAAGAATAAATTTGCCGCAGCGATTCCACGGTGCGTCGGGCGATGCCCAGGTCCTTAAGGAAATGCTGACCCAGGTGTTTTTTGGGTTTGATGTACCCGTTTTCTGCCATGGGACGAAGGTAGGGAATATGGGGGAGTGTTTATGAGTTGAAAAATAACGAACTTCGTAAAATGAAGATTTCGGCTTCCGATTTATTGGGCGAATGTACCTTCAAAACCAGCCGTAGCGGCGGGAAGGGCGGGCAACATGTGAATAAGGTATCTTCCAAAGTGGAGTTGATTTTTTCCGTGGCGGACTCCCTGCTTTTTTCGCAAGAACAAAAGGAAAAACTGCTCGTTCGCCTGGCGGATCATGTGGATTCGGAGGGGTGTATTCATTCGGTTTCCCAGGCTTCGCGCAGCCAGACCGAAAACAAACATACCGCCGCCGAAAAACTCCTGAAACGGATTGTAAACGCCTTGACCGATAAAAAAAACCGAAAGGCCACGAGGCCAAAAAAATCTGCCGTGGAGCAGCGGCTGTCGGAAAAGAAAAGGATATCCGAAATTAAACGCACCCGCAGCGGAAAACCGGGTTTGGAGTAGGCCAATCCAGGCATATCGTTCGGCACTGCGTTTAGCCAAAAATCGGCATGATGCAGCTCAATGAATTCTATCTTACCGTGATTACTATTCTAAAGCGATGTATTGCCGAATGAGTTCAAGCCTCACTCGGGTGGCTTACCTGCTGCTGCCTGATTTGGGTCGAATATGTATCTTTACGACCTATCCGAAAACCGGGTAGTTTACAATTGTGTATCATGGACAAAAAAGAGATTTCAACCTTTTACGATCAGTATACTTCCACCCAAAAAAAAACGGGAATTAATCCCCGTCATCGCACGATTTTCAGGAATCTAAAAAAACTCGGACTGCAGAAAACGTCCAAGGTGCTTGAAATTGGTTGCGGCATCGGTACCTTCAGCAGTTTCCTTGCCAAGTTTTGTTCGGAAGGAATTGTCGTCAGTGTAGATATCAGCCCCAAAAGCATTGAAATAGCCAGAGAAACGTATAAAAACAGACCCAATATTCGCTTTGTCGTTTCTGACATGTCTGATTTTACATCGGATGAAACCTTTGATTTCGTCGTGCTGCCGGATGTATTGGAACATATTCCCGTGGATCAACATGCCCATCTTTTTAAAGTCATCCGAAGGTGTATACATGAAGATGCGACCCTCTTAATCAACATTCCGGCACCCAGATACCTGGATTGGATTAGGATAAACAAGCCTGAATTATTGCAGATCATTGATCAATCCATTTCTACCCAGGACTTGCTGAATAACGCCTACCCCGGCGATTTATACCTGCATTCTTTAGACACGTATTCTTTACACGTGAAAGAGGGCGATTATCAAAGCATCGTGCTGAAGCCGAATAAGCCCTTATTGACCGTGAATTATAAAGGATATATAGAGAGCGGTATCATGAATTTTAGAACCAAGTTATATTAACCGGTTGAAGCCTAAAATTCTATATTTTTATGTTGCTCCCTCTTCTTTTGTTATAAAGGATCTGCGAATTCTTCGAACAACCTTCGATGTGGTTGAATTTCGGTTCTACACCAAAAATAAACTACTTACCCCCTGGCTTTTCTTGAAGCAGTTGGTATTCATCCTTCAAAACCTTTCCTCAGCCAACTTATTTATCAGTCAGTTTGGCGGTTACCATTCCCTTCTTCCTTCCTTGATTTCACGCATCAGCAAGATTAAAAGTCTAATTATTACCGGCGGTACCGATTGTGTCAGTTTTCCATCCATCGGATACGGGAACTTTCAAAAAGCGATTCTGGGTATGGCTACCAAACTATCATACCAATTATGCAGTCATATCGCTCCGGTTCACATCAGCCTGATGCACTATCACTATTCCTATCAGGGCAAGGATTACAAGGAACAGGGCATTTTGGCATTTATGCCCAAGCTAAAAACACCTTACACGGTTATAAACAACGGATATGATCCTGTGAAATGGAGCGCCGGGAAAGCAATAAGGCAGCCGAATCGCTTCGTTACCGTAACGGCCAATATCCACATGCGATTTACGCCTAAGCTTAAAGGCATCGACCTGATTTTGGAATTGGCCAAACGCTTTCCGGATTACACGTTTGAAATTATCGGTATGCCTGCCGATTATCCTACCGAACCCGCGCTGAAAAACCTGATCAAAACGCCAAACATTCCCAATCAGGAATTGGCTGTGCATCTGGGCAAATCTGAATTTTACCTTCAGTTATCCATGTCAGAAGGGTTCCCCAATGCGCTGTGTGAGGCCATGTTATGCGGTTGTATCCCCATCGTGTCTGCCGTAGGGGCCATGCCCGATATAGTAGGAGATGATGACCATATTCTTAAGCACCGATCCCTGGACGAGTTGGCAGAAATCGTCAACCGATTAACTAATAAACCGGATAAAGAACAACTTTCCAAATATTTCAGGAAAAAGATAATGGATCATTATCCTGAGTCCAAAAGGGAAAAAGAATTGACTGAACTCGTCCAGAGATTAATTGTCTGGGAAAATTAATAGACGAAAAAATTCACCATTCCGGAAGAATGGGATTAATGCGGAAGTTTGTCTTTTATCAACCCGTACACAAACGTACCCAGAAGACCCCCCAGTATTACCACGATCATTACTGAAAATCCATAGCCCAGACTCACGAACATGGGCCCCGGACATGCGCCGGCAAGAGCCCAGCCCAGCCCGAATACGGTTCCACCCAATAAATAGCGCCAAATGCCGGGTGCCTTATCCGTGAAAACAATCGGATTTCCTTTTATATCCCGAAGATTATATTTTTTAATAAAAAGCGTAAGGCCCGCACCCAATATAACAGCCGTACCTATGATACCATACATGTGAAAATTGGCGAAAAGAAACATTTCACGTATTCTATACCAACTTGCGGCTTCCGACTTGGCCATAACAATTCCGAAAAG
>CAYYRB010000106.1:0-4383 GCA_964473995.1 uncultured Candidatus Competibacteraceae bacterium
GATGCTTCTCTGTTTGACATTCCGGCCAAGTATAAGGTGGAGCCTTTTGATGAGACCAAACTTGGAGGAATGTGATATAGGAGATAAGGAACAAGGATAAAAGAATAAAGAATAAGGCAAGACGCTGATTCCGAAATTCCTGGTATTCGATAAGTAAACATCACCGTTGAAATCGCCCAAACCCCTACCTGGATTCGAATCTTTATTGGAAAAGGCCAAGGGGTTTTGTGCTTACCGTGAGCGAAGCGTTCGGGAAGTTCGGATGAAAATTAAAACATGGGGTGCCCCTTACAGTCTTGAACAGAGGTTGGTAAAAGCGTTGGAGAAGGATAATTTTTTGAATGATGCACGTTTTGCCAAATCATTTGTCCGCGGGAAATTTCGCACGAACAAATGGGGAAAGCGCAGAATAAAAATGGCTTTGCAAATGGCAGGGATCACGGATTCACTTATCCGTGAAGCGCTTTTAGAAATTGATTCCGAACAGTATGCGGATGTGGCCCAAAAATTGGCAGAGAAGAAAATGAAGGATTTGGCAAAAGAAACGGATGGATATACCCGCAAGGCCAAATTGTTTCAATTCCTTTTACAGAAGGGATTTGAAACAGATATAATATCCAAAATCTGCGCGGAATTTACCGCAGAATAAACGTCATTTTTTCAGAAATCGGAAATTTTTGCCGGGGTAAACAGCTGAGCTCCCCAAAAGTTCTTCAATTCTGAGGAGTTGATTGTATTTGGCCATACGGTCACTGCGCGAGGCCGAACCTGTTTTGATTTGTCCGCAACGTAAGGCCACCGCCAAGTCGGCGATGGTATTGTCTTCCGTTTCACCCGAGCGGTGACTCATCACGGAAGTATATCCGTTAAGATGGGCCAGCTCCACGGCCTCTATGGTTTCGCTCAGCGTGCCGATTTGATTTACCTTCACCAGGATGCTGTTGGCGGTATGTTCTGTAATACCTCTCTGAAGTCTGTTTTTGTTGGTTACAAATAAATCATCCCCGACAATTTGAATTTTATGGCCGAGGGCATCCGTCATCTTTTTCCATCCGCTCCAATCATCTTCACTCATGCCGTCCTCAATGGATATAATGGGGTATTTTGCGCACCACTCCTTCCAAAATTCAACCATTGCATCTGGGGTTAGCTCTTCACCCGTTGATTTTTTGAACCGATATATGTTTTTTTCTTCATCGAAAAACTCAGTAGAGGCGGCATCCAACGCAATCCAGATATCTTCTCCGGGGCGGTAACCTGCTTTTTCCACGGCAGAGAGCACCACTTCGATGGCCTCGGTATTGGAGCGCAGGTTGGGGGCAAAGCCGCCTTCGTCGCCTACGTTGGTGGCCAAACCTTTTGATTTTAAAACGCCTTTCAGGTGATGAAAAACTTCCGTTCCCATGCGTAATGCTTCGGAGAACGATTCGGCACCGAAGGGCATGATCATAAATTCCTGAAAATCGATTCCGTTATCGGCATGAGCGCCCCCGTTCAGGATGTTCATCATGGGCACGGGAAGCAGATTGGCTTTCATGCCTCCCACATATTTAAAAAGCGGCTGATTCAGTTCATCGGCGGCTGCTTTTGCCGCAGCCAGGGAAACACCCAATATGGCATTGGCTCCCAGATTCGATTTGTTGGCTGTTCCGTCCAGCTTGAGCATCTCCGCATCTAACCCGTTTTGGTTAAACACATCAAAACCTATGAGATTTTCCTGCAGCGCAGTGTTTACGTTTTTCACCGCTTTGGAAACATCTTTACCCATGTAGCGGGTTGCGTCTCCATCGCGCAGTTCTGCCGCCTCATGTGCTCCGGTGGAGGCACCCGAGGGAACGGCGGCACGTCCGAAACCGCCTTCGGAGGTGTGCACATCAACCTCTACGGTTGGGTTTCCGCGTGAATCAAGAACTCTTCTGGCGAGAATTTCAGTAATGTATCCCATGCTGCGTGTTTTCTGTGTGGCAAAAATACTATTTGAATTGGTTAAAATGAGATTGCCTGCTTTAGCAGTTTTTAATCAGTATTAACGTGTTCCGATAATAATGTAATTAGCTTGTAAGTTATTCATTTTACTTTTTAAATTAATCATTATTGCCTTCCATCATCAACAGTTTCTTCACCGCCATATCCACGTTCTTTTTTATGTCTGATATGGACGCCTCCATCATGTAACAGGGAGCGGTAATTATTTTCAATTTGGAATCGGTGTGAATTTCATCCACATTTTTGCTGAATGCCTTTGCCCCTGTTTTTTCCAATGCTTCGGATATGTCGGCTATTTCACTCGAGGCAGATTGGGTGAATGCACCTACCGTGAGTTCCGGATGAAAGTCGGTTCCTTCCAGCGCTTTTGCCACTGCCGTGGGTGCAATGCATAAGGCGGCCAGTGGTTTTCCGGCCATTATGGTTTCCCTGATTGCCCGTTTTACTTCATGATCTATTTCTGAATCAGGTCCGTTAAACGCCCAGGTGCTGAGGTTCTTCGCGGCTCCGAATCCTCCCGGAATAATCATTCCGTCATAATCGGATGCTTTGTAATCACTGAGGGATTTTGCATTGCCACGGGCAATCCGGGCCGATTCCACAAGTACATTCCTGTTTTCCTGCATTTGGGCTCCTGTCAGATGGTTGATGACATGGTATTGATTTTTATTCGGGGCAAACACCTGATAAGCTGCCCCATGCTCGCTTAACGAAAGAAGCGTAAGCACCGCTTCATGTATTTCTGATCCGTCATAAACGCCGCATCCGGAAAGTAATACAGCTATTTTTTTCATGGTGTATGATTTTGATTTTATCGGTTTAACATGTACTGAAATCGCAATTTTTCTCTGAATCAATCTGAACCGTGTAATGGCTCACCTGGAAATCCCGTAAAATTTGGCAGGCCTCGTTCTGTATGACCGGCCAGGATGTTGAATCGGTTTTTGAATCTGTCTTCAGGTGTACCGTAATCACCTCATAATTTCCATCTAAAGTCCAATAATGCAAATCGTGGACATTTTCCACACCGGGGATCTGAGCCAGTCTGTTTTGCAGTTTCTCCATTTTCTCCGGATCAGGAATGGCCTGAAGAAGTATTGATGAGGTGACTCGTAAGCCTTTTAGCGCATTATACAGAATAAATAAGGCGATAAGTATGGACAAAATGGGATCTACGATATACCATTCGGTAAAATAAATGATGATGCTTCCCAGTAGAACCGCCATCCAGCCCAAGGTGTCTTCCAGTAGGTGTAGCCTGACCACCTGTTTGTTGTGCGAGTGGTGTGCATGATGATGCCCGGCATGCAATTTCCAAACGGCCAGTCCGTTAAAAATGACACCAATCACCGCCACAACCAACATGACCGGCGTGTTTACCGGTGCGGGATTCAGTAAAGCAGGTATGGCATGGCTCAGCATGATGACAGACCCGGAAATTAAAATAAGCCCGTTGATGAATGCGGCCATGGGCGAATAGCGTCCATACCCGTAGCTGTATTTTTTATCCCGGCCTTTGCGGCTTTTTTTTTCGAAAAATAAAGCACTGCCGATAGCCAATGTATCGCCGAGATCATGAACTGCATCGGTGAGAATGGCCATTGAACCCGATAAGAAACCGCCGACAAATTCAATGATCGTAAAAATGAAATTCAATAAAAAGGCCGTTTTTAGGTCTTTTTCATGACGGTGCTCATGATGATGGTGCCCATCAAGGGAATGATGTGTATGATGTGAATGACTCATGTGCGGGGCTAATTTCGTACTTTTCCGACGGAATGCCATAGAAGAAATGAAGAAAAACAGGAAACATGTGTTGATAACGGGTACAGGCCGCGGACTGGGAGCCGCACTTTGCCGGGTACTGCTGAATCATGAGGATATAAGCGTTTACGGTATTTCCCGAGGGGAGAATCCCTTTGAGGGAAATGCAGACTACATTCATATCCGTGCGGATTTGTCCGACCCGACGCTGAATTTCGTAGAATTGGCGAATCATTTTTTCTCAGCTCCGCCGGATGTTGTCATAAACAACGCGGCCACGCTGTTGAATAAGCCTTTCGGGATGTATACTTTGCACGACCTGGAATCTCAGTTTCATGTAAATGTATTTGCTCCCTTTTTATTTTTACAGGCATTAGGTCCTTTTTTAAGGGAAAGCAGTCATGTGGTCAATATCGGCAGTATGGGTGGATTTCAGGGTAGTGCCAAGTTTCCCGGGCTTTCTGCTTACAGCGCCACGAAAGGTGCCTTGGCCGTTTTTACGGAATGTTTGGCCGAGGAGTGGAAAGATAGGGGCATTCGGGTGAATTGTCTTGCCCTTGGTTCTGTGAATACGGAGATGTTGTCTGAGGCATTCCCCGGCTATAAGGCGCCTATTGATCCTGAAGAAATGGC
>CAYYRB010000107.1:0-2582 GCA_964473995.1 uncultured Candidatus Competibacteraceae bacterium
ACGGCCTCTTTGAACGATTCATAGACCGGTTGATTCTGCCCTCCGTAATACTGGAGGAACTGCTTATCATCGGAATTGAAATTGACCTGAGCAGCTGCCTTTAGGCACAGAAATAAAAGCAAAAATAAACTGCTGAAATACCGCATGATTATTTTCGCAATTCAGCCCCGAATTGCTTTTGAAAGGCGTTCACCAGGCGTGACATCACATCTTCGATGGTTTCGTCGGTAAGGGTTTTATCGTCATCGCGCAGAACAAAACTCAATGCATAGGATTTTTTCCCCTCCGGCAAATGCTTTCCCTCATACACATCAAACAGATTTATTTCTTTCAGCAGTCGACTTTCTGTTTTCCGGGCCGTCTGTTCCAGTTCGGCATACGTAATTGCTTTGTCGAGTAATAAAGCCAAATCACGGCGCACATAAGGGAAACGCGGCAATTCCCGGAAACTGATTTTTTCGGATTGGGCCGATTCAAACAATTTATCTGCAGAAAGCTCCGCATAGAAAACCCCGGCTTTAATATCAAATGCCTTGAGCACATTGCCCGAAAACTGCCCGGCTACGCCCAATACTCCGCTCCGGCTTCCCCCAATTTCAAAGGCTTCCGTAAATGCGGAATGCTTCACGGATTCAAACGATATCTTCTCCCGGATTCCCATTTTGAAAAATACGGTTTCCAAAGCGGCCTTCACCGTGTGAAGATTTACCTGTTCAAAAGAGCCTTTCCAGGATTCGGGCGCTTCATTCCCGCTGAACCAGAAAGCCAATACCTCCTGCTCCCTATACGGAGCCAAGGGAAACTCGCGCGTGGCATGCACCCCCTCAGAGGCGCGATAGGTTTTTCCGAATTCAAACAATTTCAAATCCAAATTCCGGCGGTTTATATTCGACGAAACAACCATCAATCCGCTACCGGCCATGGTTTGCCGCATGATATCGAGCTCGGCGCTGATCGGATTCAAAACAACCACGTCTTCCTTGGGATTTACACCAAGTGCCTCACTATATTTGGAATGAAATAACGAATTGGTCAAAATTTCCCGATAACCGGAAGAAGCCAGGTGATTGGCCAGCGTGGTATAAAACTGATGTCTGTTGCTCTCTCCTTTTTCGGCAGGTTGTTGATAATGAATCGTGCCGGGAATAGGAACAAGGTCATAACCGTATATACGCATCACTTCCTCCACCAAATCAATTTCCCGGGTGACATCCGTTTTGAAGAGAGGAACGCCTGTATGCCAGTTTCCTTCATTATCCTGAGCAACCGAACAACCGAGTCCTTCCAAAATTTGATGCACGGCGGCATCTGGAATGTGCATGCCTGAGACACGATCCAAAACCGCACGGCGGAGCAGAATGTTTCGGGGAGCAAACGGCTCCGGATATACATCATGAAAAGCGGATGAAATACGGGCCCCGCAGATTTCCTTCATAAGCAGTGCTGCCCGCTTGGCGGCACACTCGGTGGCATCGGGATCCGTACCGCGTTCAAAACGAAACGAAGAATCTGTCTTAAGGGCGTGGCGCTTGCCCGAGCGACGAATGAATGAAGGTTCAAATCGGGCACTTTCCAAAAAGACCGTGCGGGTAGATGCCGACACTCCCGAATCCGCTCCGCCCATGATTCCTGCCATGCATAAGGGACGCTCGGCATCACAGATCATCAGGTCTTCGGCAGCCAATTTTCGTTCTGAACCATCGAGCGCCACAAAAGGAGTGCCTTCGGAACAGGTGCGCACACTTATTTTTCCGCCTGTTATTTTGTCGGCGTCAAACGCATGCAGCGGTTGTCCCGTTTCAAACAGAACAAAATTCGTGATGTCCACCACGTTGTTGATGGGTCTGAGGCCTACGGCTCTCAGGAAATTTTTAAGCCATTCGGGCGATTCACCCACCTGCACGTCGGTAAGGTAAATTCCCCCGTAACGATTGCAAGCCTCTTTGTTTTCAATGGAAATTTGAAAGGGCATGCTTTCCGAAGCCGGTGAAAATGCATCCACTTCCGGTAAATTCAGCGTAAGGCCCTGTTTTTCCAAAAGGAGTTTGGCTAAAATATCCCTGGCTGCGCCGATATGTGAAGCGGCATCCGGGCGATTGGGCGTAATATTGATTTCAATGGTATAATCGGAAGACACGTGAAAATACTCAGCCACTGAAGTACCTACGGGCACCTCAGCAGGAAGCACCAGAATGCCGTCATGCGAGTAACCGAGGCCTATTTCATCTTCCGCGCAGATCATGCCTTCGGACAAGTGCCCGCGAATTTTGGATTTTTTGATAGAAAAAGGTTCTCCCGAGGTGGGATAGAGCAAGGTACCTTCAGGTGCTACGATTACTTTTTGACCGCCTTCCACGTTGGCTGCTCCGCACACAATATCGAGCAGACGACCGATTCCTATGTCCACTTTCGTGCAGCTGAGGCGGTCGGCATCCGGATGTTTGGATTTTTCCACTACCTCACCCACCACCAAACCGGCCAACCCGCCGGGAATGCTGTCCAACTTTTCCAGACCTTCCACTTCCAACCCGCAGGCGGTAAGTATATCAGCCATCTCCTGGGCGTTAAGCGGAACGGGAATC
>CAYYRB010000107.1:2682-3939 GCA_964473995.1 uncultured Candidatus Competibacteraceae bacterium
CCCGCAGGCGGTAAGTATATCAGCCATCTCCTGGGCGTTAAGCGGAACGGGAATCAGTTTGCTTAGGTAGTTATAGGAAAGTTTCATCCGTGTTTAAAATAAACCACAAAAATAAGATTCCTGCCGGGAGTTCGTGCCCCCTTGCCGGCAATTGCTTTATTTTGCATCAAAATAAGCGCGTTATACACCATTGAAAACCGAAACCGGCACGGATATACACAAAGCAGCCGACATCATCCGAAACGGCGGATTGGTTGCCATTCCCACCGAAACGGTGTATGGACTGGCCGCCGATGCACTGAATCCGGAGGCCGTGTTGCGTATTTTCCATGTAAAAAAACGCCCCGATTTCGACCCGCTCATCGTTCATGCCGCTTCGGCTCAGAAGGCTTTCCAATGGGCCGAAAATGTGCCTGAAAAAGCACGCCTGTTGGCAGAGGCATTCTGGCCCGGACCGCTCACGCTGGTATTGCATAAAAAAGAGGAAATACCCTACGAAGTCACGTCGGGTTTGAACACGGTGGGCCTTCGTGTCCCTGATCATCCGCTCGCCCTGGCCCTGCTGCGCGCATTGGATTGTCCGCTGGCTGCTCCCAGCGCCAATCCGTTTGGTTATATCAGCCCAACGGATGCGACACACGTAAACCAACACCTCGGAGGCCAAATCGACTATATACTCGACGGCGGTCCGTGCTTGCGGGGCATTGAGAGTACCATCATCGGTTTTGAAGAAAATGAGCCCGTGTTATATCGACTGGGCAGTCTACCCATTTCAGAAATAGAACGCCTGGCAGGTCCGGTAAAAAAACAGCTGAATCAATCTTCAGACCCACAGGCTCCCGGACAGCTTGCTTCGCACTATGCACCCTCAAAAAAAATCGTATTGTGGGATGAAAAAAGTGCATTACCGGCGGGTTCCTTCTGCCTCATTACCTTCGGCGATTCGCTTGCCTTTTTAGAAAAATCTGCACACCAAGTTTTACCTCTTTCGAAGGAAAGCGACGTTACCGAAGCTGCCCGAAAACTGTATGGCCTATTGCGTACGGCCGATCAGCTGCCCTGCGAGCACATCATCACGTCACTCCTTCCGGAAGGTCCGCTTTCGGATGCCATCAATGACCGGCTGAAAAGAGCCGCACATAAATAGAAACAACACAGACATGAACAAAAGAAACCTTTTTATCGGCGTGATTTCGGGCCTGCTCCTCTCCCTCGGCTTTTTGGGTCCGCTGGTTAATTTTGATTTCGCCGAGGCCG
>CAYYRB010000108.1:0-3327 GCA_964473995.1 uncultured Candidatus Competibacteraceae bacterium
GATCCGTCTTCCATCCTGGACGTAAAATCTACAGATAAAGGTTTTCTGGCACCTCGTATGACTGCCGCCCAGCGAACTGCCATTTCATCTCCTGCCACGGGTTTGTTGGTATACCAGACCGATGCCACGGCCGGTTTCTATTACTATAACGGTACAGCTTGGGTGCAGGGAATTGGACCAGCCGGAGCCACCGGCGCAACAGGTCCTCAGGGTCCCGCCGGAGCCACGGGGGCTACCGGTGCACAAGGCCCGGCCGGGGCAATAGGCCCGCAAGGTGCTACGGGCTCACCCGGTGCCGACGGAAAAACGGTGCTGAACGGTACGTCCGACCCTACCACACAGGGAAACGACGGAGATTTTTACATCAATACCACCACGAATACGTTATTCGGCCCCAAAGCCTCGGGCAGCTGGCCTCTGGGTGTTTCCCTGGTAGGCCCACAAGGTCCCGCCGGAGCCACTGGAGCCACCGGTGCCACGGGCCCACAAGGAGCAACGGGTCCACAAGGAGCAACGGGCGCTACAGGTTCTGCGGGTCCGGCTCCATCGGGCACAGGAATAGTTACCGTTAACAGCGGAACACTGGGAACTCCCGAAGCACTTACGGGTGATGTAACCACTTCGGGAGCGGGTTTAGCCACCACCATTTCAGATAACGCCGTGACTAGCGGTAAAATTTTAGATGGGACCATTGCTGCCGCCGATCTGGCCAACACAGGCGTAACTTCCGGAACTTACAATAATGTGACGGTGAATGCCCAGGGTCTGGTGACCGCGGGTTCTAACGTCGCCTATCTGACTTCATCCACGGGAGTGACTACTTTTTCGGGTGGTACAACGGGTTTGACACCCGCTTCCTCAAGCAGCGGAGCGGTTACCTTGGCGGGAACCTTAAACGTAGCCAACGGCGGTACGGGCGCGACAACTGCTTTTACACAAGGTTCGGTCATTTTTGCGGGAAGTAGTGGTGTTTACACTCAGAACAACGGCAACTTTTTTTGGGACAACACAAATACCAGATTGGGCATAGGAACAGCTTCGCCCGACAGGCCTTTGACCATTGTTTCTCAAAATGAATGGAACATTGCTTCTCGCAGTACCAGCACCACAGCGGGTTTTAGAAACCACATCATCACCCAAAGGGCAAACGGCAGTGCCGCGGTTACGGCCGGTTTCAATCTCGGAGGTATAGCCATGTCGGGGTTTGACGGGTCCAACTATGGATTGGGATGGAACGGAGGAGCCGAAATATCCGCCTTCGCCAACCAAACTTGGACGTCCGGAGCACGGGGCACATACCTTACCTTCGGCACTACCGCCGACAACACGGCAGCTGTCGCCGAACGGATGCGCATCACCGCCGACGGTAATGTGGGGATTGGAGCGGTTCCTGCGTATAAGTTAGACGTAAACGGGGATATTAATTTTACCAATACGTTAAAGTTTAACGGTATTAATGTTTTATATAACAATAATAATGACGTTTATGCGAATATGCGAGTGATTCAAAACAATTCGACCACTTTACAAGATGGAATGTATATCAATTATAACAGTACAGGTGGAACAAATTCCAATTTAAGGTTATACGCAAATGGAACAAATGAACGTATGACTATCTTGGGTGCGAATGGTAATGTCGGAATTGGAAATAATAGTCCGAGCTATAAATTACACGTAGCCGGTGATGTTTATGCGAATGGTGGCTGGTTTCGAGTAAGCGGTAATCAGGGGATCTATTGGGAGACTCATGGCGTGGGTTGGTATGCTCAGGATGCTACATGGAATAGAACCTACAATAACAGCAGTGTCTACACAGGAGCAGGTAATTTACGCACCGATGGCACCTTTCAAATGTATAGTGCATCGCCAACCATGAATTTATGGGATAGTGATGAGAATACAAATTACTTTTTACATATCAATAATGACCGTTTATACTTCTTGAGGGGAACGGGAGCCTACAGCGGTTGGGACGGCAACCGGCCAATTACCATTTTTCAGGGGAATAAGGTGGGTATTAATAATGCTTCTCCTATTTATCCATTGCATGTTTCAGGATCAACATCATGGACGGGAAATAATAGGGAGTACTGGCATACGTATGGTGGAAGTTGGTCTAGTTGGGCATCAAGAACTAAGAATGTGGGCATTTATTCTGAGGGTAGTATTTTGACCGTAGAAGCCAATGGTTTTATTTCAGCTTCAGATGGCAGGATAAAGAAAGATGTCATAAAATCAAGTTCGGAAATTGACCTAAATATAATTAATAACATCGAAATTGTTGATTATAAATATATTGATAGCGTTTTTCATCAAGGTCTTTCGCAGAAGAAAGTGATTGCTCAGCAGGTTGAAAAAGTATATCCACAGGCCATTTCTTACATATCGGATTTTGTGCCTGATATCTATGAAGTGGTTGAAGACGTGTTGCCTAATCAAAATAAAATAACTTTTACTCTTAGTAAAGTTCCCGATGTTAAACAGGGTGATGTTATAAAGATAATTGATAAGAGTAATAATATTAAACACCTTGTAGTTGATCAAGTAGAAAAAAACATTCTTGTTTGTAAATCAAATGAGGTTATTGAAAAAGGTGACTTTTTTGTGTATGGTAAAAGGGTTGATGATTTTAGAACAGTGGATTATGATGCGCTTGCCATGTTAAATATTTCCGCTACCCAAGAATTGAGCAAACAGTTAAGTGAGGCAAATGAGCAAATTAGTTTTTTAAAAAAACAAATCGAATTCCTACAAACCGAAAAGACAAATACTAGTTTTGAATTCAACAAAATCAAGGCGGAGATCGAGTGGCTCAAATCGGCATTGCCTAAAGTGGAGAGATGATAATTTTATTGCTTGTGGTTGGTGTTCTCACCAACCATTTTTGTATTCCCCGGCAATCAGTATACCGTTTGGTGATAAAGCCAACAGGGGGCAAAAGGCGCATGTATGATTTTTTTGCCTTTCGCACAAGAAAACCAAAATAACGGTTGATCATTTCATACTTTAAAATACTCCTTATTGGAGAATTGAATTTTTGCCGCTCCATCATTTTTTTTGTTTTATTAACTTTTTCTTAGTTTCGTTGGGTAAACGTTGATAAAGTAACGCCTATGAAACGCATTATATCCTTCGCAGCCTTAATTCTTTTGAGTATTTCCGCATTTTCTCAGACGCCCGTAATAGGAGTGGGCGTAAACACGGACGGCAGCAGCCCGGATCCGTCTTCCATCCTGGACGTAAAATCTACAGATAAAGGTTTTCTGGCCCCGCGTATGACGGCCGCCCAGCGCGCCGCGATAGTTTCACCGGCTACGGGTCTGT
>CAYYRB010000109.1:0-3294 GCA_964473995.1 uncultured Candidatus Competibacteraceae bacterium
ATTCTGATGGAATTGGCAGTATTGGCTGCAATAAACTGCACGGCATTGCTGTTTTGTCCTGCATTTTCGCGGGTGTTTGAACCTGTCAGCAGAATGTTTCCAGATTGTGAGGTGATTTTTACACCATCAGCTATAGCCTGTGTACTTCCCAGCTGTATCCCAATCATATCATCATTGGTGTTGGTTGGGAAAGCAGCGGTGCCGGTTATCGTAATATTACCGGAAGTAGAAGTGACGGATACAGGAGAGGTTGACAGGGTGTATAACAAGACAGCCCGCCTCCAGCCGTTATTGGTACCTGCCTGGTCTGCACCTGTTCCTGTGAGGTTAATGGCACCGGAGGTGCTGCTGATGGTTACTGCACCCGAATTACCAAAAATACCCAGTCCGCTGCCGGTGGTATACATACCCCTTAAATCTCCCAAAATGTCTATTTGTCCTGCTCCGGCTGATATAGTGCTGTTTCTAATGTTAATTCCGTAGTTTTCTCCATCACCGTCGCTGGTGTTGAAAGATCGGCCGGCCATGTAGATATTGCCACCGCTGGTGGTGAGGCTTGCGTTCAGAAAAGAAATTCCTGATACATCGTCAGCCCATGTTCTTGAATAATCGTTTCCAACCGTAAGACCGTTCCATGTTGTATTGCCGGAACCGCCTCCTGCCCAAAAATGGCCACCGTTAGTGGTTATTGTGGTTCCGTCAAGCTGAATTCTGCCGTAATCGGGGACCCCTGCACTAAAAATAGACCTAAGCACCAAGTTCATGGCTGCATTACTTGAAGTAATGCTTACCCCGCTGGCTACTATTAAGTCATTGGCTGCGTTGATGGTCAGCGTACGGGCATTGCTGCCCGTGTATGCAATAGTGTTATCGATATAAATATCCCTGACAACGCCCGCTTGCGCAGGCAGGATTACGGTGAGACTACCTGTATTGGTGAGGTGATTCGTAATTACACTGGGATGAATGTTTGCCGACCCGGAAGCAGCTACATTCAGTGTATTTCCCGTAATACTCCAATTGGTTCCTGAGGTGCCGGTTTGCCCTCCCGTGGAAATGGTCAGGTGTTGGGCATCAGCCGAAAAAGAAAGCGTCGCAATACATGCAATCGCGCAAAAAACGTGTCTCATAAAAATGTACCTAATTAGGACTACGACACAAAGATGCACCTACCTATTGGGTGTATTGCCAAAAAACACCTAACAAAATTCTAACTGTATGAAAAATTTAACCTAATGAAAATCTAACAACTACTACATAAGTTATTGATTATTATAAAACTAATTAAATCAAAGTTTGGAGAGGAAATCGTAAAGGTTATCTTCCTCCGTCAGTCGAAGTTTTTTACGGATGCGGCTTCGGTTATTGTCTACGGTACCCTGCGTACGGCCGGAAAGCCGGGCGATTTCTTTGGTACTCATGTTTAATCGCATGAGGGCACAAACCCTAACCTCGGCCGGGGTAATGTCCGGAGCCATCTCTTTCAGCTTGGCGAAAAAGTCTTCATACACACCCAAAAAACGGGATTCAAATTCTTCCCAATTGGTATCATCCTCTTTTCTACGCAACTCATTGAATAAGCCGCCAAAAACTGCCTGATGGGTTTTCGGAAGCCCACCGACCAGCGTGTGCAGCTTTTCATAAATGCCCTCCTTGGCCTGATCCACGGAAAGAGCTTTCATGGATTCGGCCACCAATTCCTTCGATTTCAATTCCAACTCAAACTCGAGGCGCTCTTTCTCACGCCTGCTCTTTTCACGGATTCGTTCCTGCCTGCGACGTAAAACTAAAATGACCGCCAACAGCAAGGCGGCTAAAAATCCGGTAAGCAATAAGATATTCTGCTTTTGAAACTTTTGCCTGAGCAATGCGGCATTTAACTCCGCATTCTTGCTGGCATTAAATGCCCGCTCCTTGGCAAGTTCCCACTCTACGATGGCGGTTTTTCGGTCGTCCCCCAGCAAGCTGTCGCGCAAAGTAATATACTTCCTAAAATAGGCATCTGATCGCCCTTTGTTTCCCAATTGATCGTAAACCCTGGCCAAAAGGCGCGAAACTTCCATACTCAATTCCGCCGACGGGATGGATTGAAAATCAACTTCCGCCGATTGCAAGAAAGGCAATGCTTTCTGAGGCAAACCCGAATCAGCCAGAATTTCGGCCCGGTTGATTTTATTTATGGATAAACCTATATTCATTTGTAAACGAACGCACAGCGCATCTGAACTATCTATGGACCGTAAAGCAAGCCCAAACTCTTTCTTACGCCTTTTCACATTGGCCAGATTCGTGTATGTCCTGGCCATGATGAGTTCGTTTCCTTGCCTTTTTTCCTGAGAAAGGACAAACCGATGAATTTTTTCAGAATCGTCTAATTTCGCCAAATGCATTTTGATAATAGCAAGAGAAGAAAGTGCATTTATCAAAGCTTCCCCTTTACTGATGAGGCGTAAGGCCCGTTCCATATAAAACTCAGCCTTCTCATAATACTTTAAAGATTTATAGGCTAATGCCATATTTTGATAAACAACACCCATATTTTGCACATCACTCGAAATAAGGTAATCAAGTGCATTTTGATAACTGACGATAGCTCCGAAATAATCACCTCTGTTGCTTTTTAAGAATCCCTGATTGCTGAAAAATCCGGCCCACAATACCGAATCCGAATTACTATCCAAATAACTCTGCATCCTTTCCAGATAGTAAGCAGAGCTATCCATCCTGTGATAATCATTATGGTAATTTACTAATGCATGGGAAGCAAAAGCCTGTAACTTATTTGAATCAGATTTGCTTTTTTTCAAGCTGATAATCCTATGCGCTAAAAACCGGCTTGAATTCATAAACCGAGTTTCTCCAAGCCCTACCATCAAATCATACAACTCAGACTGAGACAAGGACTCCGCCAAATCGTCCCAATTTTTCAACTTCATCAAAATCCAGGTATCAGCTTCGTCTGGATTGGTAAACTTCTCCTCGCAGAGGTTTAATATAAAAGACTGTCTGCTTTTGGAAGAAAGAGCTCCATACTCTTCATCGGCACGAATTGAATCAAATTTTTGGGAACGAACAACGGGTGGAGTCCAAATAAAAACTGCAAAAAAGAGTACACAAACAAGTTTGGAAGAAATACATCGCATGGAGAAAGAAAAAAATCCTAGGTAAAAGTACAATCAAAAAAATCAGGATATCTGAAATTCCATAAATAAATTCGGTTTGAATATCTCTTCAAATAAATATTCCTGCCATTGAAAGAAACCAAACCCCTGATAATAAATACTACTCTATATC
>CAYYRB010000110.1:0-3212 GCA_964473995.1 uncultured Candidatus Competibacteraceae bacterium
GGAAAAAAACGAGTTGTATGAATCGCTCGAGTTCGAAGCGGAAAACGGAAAAGTATACCTAAAATGGGAAAACCTTAAAGTGGGATTTTCGGTTACTAAAGCAAAATAAGTGCATATGAGAAAAGATGAAACGATTTTCCACCTCATAGGGGAAGAAGAAAGAAGGCAACGCGAAGGAGTGGAACTCATTGCCTCAGAAAACTTTGTAAGTCGTCAGGTGATGGAAGCCGTAGGATCCTGCCTGACCAACAAATATGCGGAAGGCCTTCCCGGCAAACGCTACTACGGCGGATGCGAAGTAGTGGATTTGGTGGAAAATCTTGCCATTGATCGCATCAAACAACTCTTTGGTGCCGTCTGGGCCAACGTGCAGCCCCATTCCGGCGCACAGGCCAACGCTGCCGTGATGCTGGCCTGCCTGAAACCGGGCGATAAAATTTTAGGGTTTGACCTGTCTCACGGTGGACATCTCACCCACGGCTCTCCGGTGAACTTTTCCGGAAAGCTCTATCAGCCTTCTTTCTATGGCGTGGAACGCGAAAGCGGACGGATAAACTACGACAAGGTTGCCGAAACCGCCGAACGGGAAAAACCCAAACTGATCATCTGCGGGGCATCGTCTTACTCACGCGACTGGGATTATGCACGTTTGCGAAGCATTGCGGACGGTGTCGGCGCATTGCTTCTGGCCGATGTTTCGCATCCCTCGGGCCTTATTGCCAAAGGATTGCTGAATAATCCCATCCCACATTGCCACATCGTAACCACCACCACTCACAAAACCCTGCGCGGACCAAGAGGCGGATTAATCCTCATGGGTCGGGACTTTGAAAATCCGTTCGGAGAAAAAACACCCAAGGGGGAATTGAAAATGATGTCGGCCCTGCTGGATGCCGGTGTTTTTCCCGGCACTCAGGGCGGACCGCTGGAGCACGTGATTGCGGGCAAGGCCGTAGCCTTCGGCGAAGCGCTGGATGAATCTTTTAAAACCTACGGAGAACAGGTCATCCGCAATGCCGCCGAAATGGCCAAACATTTCGTAGCCAAAGGATACGGCGTGATTTCGGAAGGGACGGACAACCACCTTATGCTGATTGACCTGCGCAGCAAAAACGTAACCGGAAAACAAGCCGAAAACGCGCTGAACAAAGCAGGTATCACGGTAAATAAAAACATGGTTCCCTTCGATGATAAATCGCCCTTCGTTACCAGCGGAATTCGCGTGGGTACACCCGCCATCACCACCCGTGGATTGAAAGAAAGCGATATGGGTCAACTCGTGGAATGGATGGACGAAGTAATCCTGAACCACGAAAACGAAAGCAAACTCCAACACATTCACGAGGCGGTAAAAGCGCGTATGAAGGAAGTTACCATGTTTGCCTGGTAGGGCATTTCACCCCTTTTACACAGGCATTGATTTTGGAGAAAATCTAGTCCAAATCGAGCACGATGCGGATATTCTCCCTAACCTGACTTGCCAAGGTAGGAGAAATAGCTCCCACTCGTTTGAGTAATCGTTTATTGTCAATGGCGCGCAGTTGGTCAATCATAACATCACAGTTGGTCTTCATGCCGGATTCCCCACGGCGGATATGCACCCGTAATATCTGACTGTCAGGTTTTACATTGGACGTAATCGGACACACAATCGTAGAAGGATGAATCTTATTAAGTAAATCGGTTTGTACAACCAACACAGGTCTTGTTTTTCCGGCCTCGGTACCAAATCGTGGATTCAAATCAGCCAGCCAGATATCCATTTTTTTAATCTTCATCATCACCAAGATGTTCAAATTCACTTAAAATCTTGATAGAATCTTCAGCCACCAGCTGAGATTCGAAAGCCAAAAGATCGGCCATTATTTTTTTCTTCTGTAAACTGTTGTAATACCGAAGAGCCTCATTGATATAACGGTTCCTAGGCTTTTTCAACTTTTCCAGCACTTTTTCGGTTTCCTCAAAAACCAAATCATCTAATTTTAATGAGAGCGTTTTCATTCAAATTCCAGATTCGTATACACCAAATATATATACTTTTTATCAATAAAAAACGGTAGGTTAAACTATCCGCTGATTCCAAAGAAAAGACGCCATTATGCTAACAAGTGCTTTAGACTGGCCAATCTGATTATCATAGCATTACTAAATGAACAGGAGCAGAGGAATCAAATACAGCAACTATAAACCCTTTTTCTGCTTCGCCTCCCTGATAATTTCAGCCATCATGTTTTTTCGGAGCATGACGGTTGCAGTCAGCATGGCCGCCATGAGTCCGCCGCCGACCCCGCAGGTAACGATGTCCTGCCCCGTCAGATAAAAACCTTTCAGATGTGTGCCCGGTTTCAAATTCTTGTTTTGAAAGCGGGTCGGCGAATGTTCCAGACCATATACCTCTCCGAAAGAATAACCCGCAAAATGCCTTGTGCTGAGGGGAGTAGAAAGCTCCTTATAAATCACTTTTCCTTTCACCTGCGGCACATAAGAATACAATACCTGCTCCAACTTGGCGGATATATTTTCTTTTATTTGATCATATTCCTCTCCCCTCTTTTTCCAGGGTAAATTCTTCCATTCTTCCACTTCCTCAAAACGGCCTAAAGTAATCACCTCAATGGTGCTTCTACCCGGATTGCGCCGCTGAAAATCGGGATCTTTGGCTGCCGGAAACGAAATATATACCAAGGGAAATGAATCTGAATTTCCTTCCAGAAATTTTTGAAAAGTGAGCCCATGATCAAACTCGGGGGGATAAATCCAATAATTGCTTTTGGGCAAATTGAGCTCTTCCGGTGTGCCTTCCAGGCCCAGATAGAGACAATGGTGTGCAATGGATGGCTTAATTTCTCCAAACAGTTTCCGGTATAATGCCGGATCTTTCAGAAGTCTGGCATACGTTACCTCCACGCCTGTCGAACTCACCACAGAATCTGCGTAAAACGCTTTTCCGTCGGCCATGCGCACACCATATACCTTTCCGTTTTTATGCATAATCTCATCTACCTCCGCACGCACCAAAATCTGCCCGCCTGCTTCGAGAATTACGGGAGCTATCTTTTCAAAAAATACGGCCGATCCTCCCACAGGATAATATCCGCCGAACAGATAATGCCTGTCCAGCATGGCATGCATCACAAAAGATGACTTATCGGGTGTGAGCCCGTAATCACCGAACCGGGTGGTGATCACGGCTTTCAATTTGGTGCTCATGC
>CAYYRB010000111.1:0-3133 GCA_964473995.1 uncultured Candidatus Competibacteraceae bacterium
GGCATTTTCATAATCCGCCCTGGCGGCCTGCCGATTTTTTTTCAGCTCATAGGCAAACCCCCTGTTGTAATACGCATCCGCATAGCGCGGTTCCACCTTGATGGCTTCCGTAAAAAAACGAATGGCTTCCTCGTAGTTTTTCAGGTACACCAAATACACATAGCCTTTGTTGTATAAGCCCGAGGCATTGCCCGGACTTACCATCAACATGTTATCATAGCAGGCCAAGGCTTCATTGTATTGTCCATGCTCCTGATAAAAATAACCGAGTGCATAATGGGCTTCCGGCTTTTCCGGATTTACCCGGATGGCATTATTAAAGTAGGTAACGCAAAGCGGATCATTCTTGGCGGCAAAAATCAACCCCAACTGCATATAGGCATGAAAATAATCGGGATCTTGTTCCACACAGGTCTGAAAACTGGAAACAGCCAACGCCGTATCCTTCATTTCGGAGTAGGCCATACCCTTCAAAAAATACCCTTTAGCCAAATAGGCATTTATTTTCAAGGCGCGGTTCACATAACCGAATACAAGCGGATAATCCTGCAGGTACAGCTGAAACTCGGCAAATTTGAGCAAGGCATCGGTATTGTTGGAGTCTAACCGGAGGGCATTGGAAAGATTAATTTTCACCTCGGGTATTTTGCGCATCACAAAATTGAAATCGGATAAAAGCACAAAATACTTTGACTGGGTAGAATCGAGCTGGATGGCTTTTTCCACATCGGCAGTTCCCGAAAACACATTCTCCTGCTCAAAATGGTATTGCGCCCGTTGAAAATACAATTCGGGATTATCCGGATCTTCGGAGATGAGCAAATCAAAATTGCCAAGCACGCTGAGGGTATCGCCTGCCTTGGAAGAGTCGTCATTGCTTTTCCCATTTTTACATCCCACAATAAAGCACAGGATGAAAAGCACCACCCCGTAGCCCACCATTCTTTTCATCGGAATTCCAATCATGCAGGCAAAGATAATGGATCAAAGGCCCACGGGCAAGAATATTTTCGGACCATTATCCGCCTGATGTATCTGATTTTTCGGACATGCCATGAGCGATAAGCCCCGTCAGTAAAACGTAAGCCGTAAAAACATAAAAACCGACTTGTGGCACAGCCGACAAGTTCCCCATGGCGCTGACTGTAAAAAAAGCAATCAGGATGGATAGCGAAAACACGTCCGCCATGGCCCATTTATTGATGCGAAAAATCCAGATTCTGGTTTTGGCGGATGTTTGAAAACCGATCAATTCAAAGATTAAAGCGGTTGTTTTAATCGCGGGCAAAATCATTCCGAAAAAACAAATCAAGCCGGCAGGAATCCAAAAACCGTCCTCTGCCAACTTAAGCACGGTACCAAAAAGACTGCGGGTTTCATCCAACAAGGTCTGTGTGCCCATGAGCGGAACATCAAACGACAAACGGATGGTCAACATGGGAAGAAACCAACCGCCTGCCATAAGTAGCGCGGAAACGCCTGTAAAAATATAAAGGAGCGGCCCGTGAGAACGCCTATTTTCCAAGGGCAGACTTTTCATACACCGCCTCCTTCACTTTGGCTTCCAGCTCCTCTGCGAGTTCAGGATTATCAATAAGTAAAGCTTTTACGGCATCTCTTCCCTGGCCGAGTTTGGTATCCCCGTAACTGAACCAAGATCCGGATTTTTTAACGACATTCAAGTCGGTGGCCATATCAATAATTTCACCCACTTTGGAAATTCCCTGCCCATAAAGAATATCGAATTCAGCCTGACGGAAAGGGGGAGCCACTTTATTCTTCACCACTTTTACCTTTACGCGGTTACCCATAATTTCATCGCCTTCCTTGATCTGGCCCATGCGGCGGATATCCAAACGGATGGAAGAGTAGTACTTTAATGCGTTTCCTCCCGTAGTGGTTTCAGGATTTCCGAACATAACGCCTATCTTTTCGCGGAGCTGATTGATGAATATACAGGTACAATTGGTCTTACTGATGGAAGCCGTCAGCTTTCGCATGGCTTGAGACATAAGCCTGGCCTGAAGACCCATTTTGGAATCCCCCATCTCTCCCTCCAACTCGCTTTTAGGCACAAGGGCCGCCACGGAGTCAATCACGATGATATCAATGGCTCCCGAACGGATGAGGTTATCGGCAATCTCAAGTGCCTGCTCCCCGTTATCCGGCTGAGAAATAAGGAGATTTTCGATATCAACGCCCAATTTTTCGGCATAAAAACGATCAAAGGCATGTTCGGCATCGATAAATGCGGCAATTCCTCCTTTTCGCTGCGCCTCGGCAATTGCATGAATGGTCAGCGTGGTTTTACCCGAAGATTCGGGGCCGTATATTTCAATCACACGGCCTCTGGGATATCCATTTACTCCCAATGCCAAATCAAGAGAAAGGGACCCGGAAGGTATAACTTCCATACTTTCCACGGCGCTGTCGCCCAAACGCATGATGGTACCCTTGCCGTACGTTTTATCAATCTTATCTAAGGTAAGTTTTAATGCCTCTAGTTTTGCTGATTTTTCGTCTTTTGCCATTTTTTTTGTCATTAATTTGGGCAACAAATTAGTCAAAAAACTGAATTATCCAAATTCTTTTTTTCAACAGATCAACCTAAAATTTGCGCCGTGTGGTTTTTGGTATCCACCTTATCTATGATGCGTTCTATTTTCCCCTGCTCATCCACAATGAACGTAACCCGATTCACACCCATGTACTTGCGGCCGTACATACTTTTTTCCACCCATACTCCGTAGGCTTCGCACGTTTCTTTATCCTCATCGGCCAGCAGACTGAACGGTAGCTCAAACTTGCTGATGAATTTAGTATGCGACTTTTCACTGTCAGGACTTACGCCCAAAATAGCATATCCCGCAGCCAGCAGGGCATCGTAATTGTCACGCAGATTGCATGCTTCAGCCGTACAGCCCGGCGTATCATCCTTAGGATAAAAATACAAAATAAGCTTGCGGCCTTTGAAATCACCGAGCGAAACCGGTTTACCGTGCTGGTCTTTCCCCTTAAGGGCTGGGGCTTTTTCTCCTGGCTTGAGATGTGACATAGTGCTTTTGTTTAGATGTTTGTCAGAAATAAGAACACGCAGGTCGGTTGATTGTTTCCGTTCACGGATTTCGTTGCG
>CAYYRB010000112.1:0-3121 GCA_964473995.1 uncultured Candidatus Competibacteraceae bacterium
TTGCTCTATCATCTCATTGTAAAAGCCCGTCCCGAAAGGTCGGGCTTTTGTTTGTTATACCTAGATCACCTTTATCAATGATTAAAAATCACAAGTAAAGTATTGATAATTAATTGCATTAACGCCACTTAGCAATCGCTTCAGGATATCGCCATTCCAACAAAGCCCACAGTGCTAAGATGGTCGTGTGTTCCCGCGAGGCATCACTTAATCCTTGGTTATACCAGCTTCCGCCTTTTTCCTGTTCCCTTAAAATAGATTGTACTTCATCGGACAGGTTGGTTTTCTTATTTGTATGCAGTGCTATGGCAATGGACTCGTAACGCAAATCAGGATTTTTCTCGGTTTTTGCCATTACCGGTAATTTGTTCCAAAAAGTTTCCTGTAATTCCTTAATTTCTTTTTCTAAAATTGCATTTTCCTCAAGACAATCAAACTGCTTTAACCAATGCATTGAAATAAGTGCATGGGTAAGGTCATATCCTCCGATTAACAATCCTTCTTTTAATTTTTGCACAAGAAAAGTGTCAGGAAGAAAAACATCACAATTAAAACTTTTAAACATAAAGTAGTTTATCAGGTCATCCTGGTATGGTTCAAGCAAATCAGGTGGAACATGCGCCGTTGTGTCAAAAACCCGGTTAAGGCCTATAAGAAAATACGCATACTTCTCCATCAGAAGAGAATCCATATTCGTCTTTTTATGTGTAATTCCGATATTGAAATTTTTATTAAGTAACTCAATGAGAGGGAGAATCATAATAAGATTTTCCTGATCTTTAGATGAATTAAGAAAGGCCACTCCCCTTTTTATGGAGTGATCAATCGAGTGGATTTTCTGGGAGTATGTTTTGCTGAAATGGCCGACAAGTATCCATGAGAGAAAAAGATACTTGAACTTGAAAAAAAGTCTCATGGTGGATTTCATGTATCTTAATTTTGGTTTGATGTTTTTCTCGAAATATGTTTATCTTTGAGTTTGTTTCAAATCGAAGTTGTTAAAATTTATCAAATAAACTACACGTCTAATGAACTCAAAATCACTCACCGTTTTATTCTTGATTTTCGGTTTTACTTTACATGCGAAGGAAATAGAAGCTACAGCATCAAGACCGCCTTCAAAAATAAGTAAAAAAGCCGTATTCAATCCTATTGAAGGGGTATGGAAAGTAGTTGAATTCACCTACATGAAAGCCGGTACAAAAAATCCCATGACATTGGGCAGGTCAGATTTTGAAGATATGGTTAAATACAAAGCTACCTATCAGTTCGATAAAAACAACGGAGTTGTCTTTACCATAGATTCCTACAATCAGAATTACAGCTACACGATTAATAAAACCCGACTTACCATTACCAAGCGGGGCAGCAGCGAGATATTAAACACATACACATTTAAAATACTTGCCGGCAAGCTTATTCTTGCCGAAAACACCAGCACATACGATCTCACCTTGACGCTGGAAAAACTAAACTAAACGTAAAACAGATTTGCCATGAGAAAACAGTTACTTTTAATTTTAACCGGGCTTTCTTTCCTACTCTCCAATGCCCAGACTCCGATTAACTACCGTGCCCAAATCCGCTACCTTGGAGCCGATGGAAGGGGTGATGCTTCAGGAGGTCCCGAATACACCTTTAAAATTTGGGGGCGTGATAATATCAACGGGGCCGAAGACGGGGGGGCTTGCTACTACACGGGAGATAACCAAACCACGGGATTTTATCAGGCTTTTCCCGGATTGAACGGAACATTTAACGGGAACTCAGTTGAATTCATTAACCGTACAAACATTGACGCCGGTACACTTTTTTTAAGGACAGATGCTTGGGAAAAGGACTGTGATAACAACTGCAGCTATGAAGGAAGTTGTTATCTGGGTACAGTTGGCGATGATGACAGGGCCCCATGCAACAACACAAGTTTTACCATACGTGATTATACTCCATGCCAGTGGAACGACCTGCCGGTTTTCCAATGTGGGAGTTTTTACTACGCCATACGGCTATATTGGAATTACGCCTATCCGCCCTCCCTTTCAGGCGCTACCCCGTTAAATCAGGTAAAATGTCAGGGGCAGGCGGCTAACACCCTTTCTGTAACATCAAATACAGACGCCCAGGGCCGTGTTCTTGGACGTTTTTATCAATGGCAGATAGCCTCCAGTCCGAACGGTCCTTGGGCAGATGTTGCCGGAGCGGCTAATAGTACATTAAATACCTCTTCAGCCATATCGTATACTCCGCAGCAAATTTCCGGTACCCGGTACTACCGTGTATTGGTGACCACGAACTGTTCGGCTGATTTTTCAACTCTGACGACCACTTCGCAGACATTTACCGTAACCTATGCTTTCGTGGCTTCTGGGGCCTACGGAGGTGGGGATGTGGCTCCGCCCATCCAAAGCTCGGCCTGTGGAACTCAGGTATCCTCTTCGCAACCCGTTGCTTTCGGTACGTTGCAACCGCCCACTCCGGGAAATGCCACCAATGTAAGCTCTTACAACTGGAGTGCCACGGGAGGCACGGCTTCCGGTACGGGAAGCACGTTCAACTGGACGGCACCCACCACCCAGGGAAACCAAACCATCAGTTTAACCTACAATTTCGGATGTCCGAGCCCGGCTACGGTAACCTGCGTCACTACGGTGAGTGATCCTTCCTGTTCCTTTGTGTACGTTTCTCCCACGGGAACCAATTCGGCCACCTGCGGGGGACCGTCTAATCCCTGCCTGAATTTGACAGGTACGAACGGAGCTCTTACCAGGGCCTCTGCACTGGGCGTGACTCACATAAAATTATTGAATGGTTCTTACACCGAAACCGGAATTATCAACCTTACAGCCGGGCTTACCATAGAAGGGGGGTACACCCTTTCCGGAAGCACATGGGTAAAAGGCAGCAACAGTTCAACCAACCTGACCTGTTCCGGTTCGGAGTCTGTTTCTGGCGTATGCCACAGGATGGGCGTTAAAGCCAACGGGGTTTCCAATTGGAAACTGATTGATTTGAACATCACCACAACGGCGGCTTCAGGCACGGATGGCTCTAGCCGGGGCTGCTCCAATTACGGCATTTGGATGAATAATGCCTCCAACTATGAGGTTGTCCGTTGTAACAT
>CAYYRB010000113.1:0-3082 GCA_964473995.1 uncultured Candidatus Competibacteraceae bacterium
GCAAAGTTCACCCAGATTTTTTGGGAAGCCTGCAGGTGCAGTTGGAGCATCAGGGGTACTTCGTAGGATATGTAGCGAAAGCGGTCTGAAATGAGCAGATTATCTTCTACCGGGTTGGATACATCCCTCACCTCCACGCGGAATGCACGCCGGTTATAGTAAATGCCCGTATTGAAGGTAAACATGTTCCCGAATTTCAGGCGGCGGAAGTTAAATACATCAAAACGGAGTGCTCCGCCGAATCGGTAACTGAGCAGAGGATCTAATGAAAATTTCAGTTGTTCGTTTTGGTTTTCCACCTGGGAAAGCGAGCGGTTGAAGAGCCCCGTGGGAATGATCGGACTTACTTCCAGTCCAAACGATACGAAGTTTCGGTCGCGTGTTTCGTCTTTCTCTTTCTTTTGGGCCGAGGCTACCCGGGCACCGAAAATGAGCAACAACGACAAAATGAAAAGGGGCTGCCTGAAAATCATGGTTCAAATGTAATGCACTTCGTGGAATTTCACCTAAGACACTTTTGTGCGTTTGTACCCGGGAAATCTGTTGAGGTAAAATGAACCGGCCGATGGGTGTTGGTTGAAATATGCCGAATATTTTCACCAATTTTGGCTCCCATGAATCGTAGGCTTTTTCTGAAAAACGCATCGGTACTTTCCGCGGGTATGGCTGTAGTGCCTGCCTGGGCGGGTTTCCGGGCTACTTCCGGGTATGCTTCCAATACCGTGAAGCGCGTGGTTCTGTGCGTGGCCGGTGGCGGAGTCCGGCACAGCGAAGCTGCCGGTATGCGTTTCGGAAATCTGATGCCCGGTTTGTTTGAAGGGCCTTTGAGTTCTGCTATACCCGATCTGTTGAAAAATGCCTGTGCGGGAATCAGTCCGCTGTCCCGCTCGTCCACCTTTTTTCCCGAATTCACCTACAAAGGGGCTGCGGCAGGGCACCGGATGGCACTCATGAACCTGCTGGATGGCCGCGTGTTGGATGAGGAAACCGTTAGGGCAAAAGATTTTTCCGACACGGCTCTTTTTCGCAATACACAAGGCAAGGCCATGCTGGTTACACCGGCCCGTCCTTTCTACGCTTCCGAGGGATTCAGGGGTGCCGACCGGAAACATATTCAGGTATCGGCCTATTCAGAAAATCAACCTGAGTTTCCCGATTTTTCTCCCGAACTGCGCGCTAATTATGAGGATATCCGCCTGGCGGAAACGGCGGCCCAAGCCTTGCTTTCGGAAAATCCGGAATTTTTATGTGTCACTTTTTTTGGTGCCGATGAGGCGCACGGGAGTTTTTACAAGTATTTGGAGAATTTGACGGCCATGAGCCTGTCCGTTCATTTTTTATGGAAAATAATTCAAAATAACGCCGCACTGAGAGATGAAACGGCCTTGGTGGTTATTCCCGATTTCGGCAGAAATGGGTATGCCAATTCACTTTTGGATGAATTCGGCAATCCCGGATGCGATCACGGGATGGATGATCCGCTCACGTCCCGCATTTTTTGTTTCGTGGCGGGCCCTGCACGTATAGTAAGGCAAAATTTTATTTCCGGGCATTCGGGATGCAGTACCGATGTGGCTCGTATTATCCGTGATTTACGCGGGGTTTAATTTAACGGCATTATTTCAATTATGTACAAAGTCGGCGTTGCCAAAGTGGAAATTGAATTCGAAGGGGAAGGCTTCGGAATGATGGGTTACGGACGTGCGTTTAACGTAATCAAAGGGCGTTCTACCCCCTTGTATTGCCGTTCCTTTTGCTTTGAAAATACCGCGGAGGATCGCCTGTTTTTTGTGCAGGCGGAAATTTGCATGGTTTTTCCCGAGATCAAACGGGAATTGCTGGATCGTCTGCAGCGCAATTACAAGGATTCCATTTTTCGGGACGATAACATCATGCTTACCGGACAGCATACACACAGTGCACCGGCCGGGTTCTCGCATTATCCCATGTACAATTTTTCGGTTCCCGGTTTTCGGCCTCACATATTTGAAGCCGTGGTGCGCGCCTTTTATGATGCCATCGTGCGTTCGTATGAAAATGTGCAGGATGCGGTTTTGAAATTTGGTTATGCAGATTTTCCGGATGAGGAGGAGGTGGGTTTTAATCGTTCTTTAGCGGCCTATAACGCCAATCCGGAGGTAATAAAGCGAAAGGATACCGAAACCCATCTAGCCATTGAGCGAACCATGTTTCTGCTGAAAGTGGAAAATCCGGAGGGCGACACCTTGGGGCAGATTAATTGGTTTGGGGTGCATCCTACGAGTTTGGGAAACAGGGTGAATTTGATTTCGTACGACAATAAAGGGTATGCCGCCGAATACCTGGAGCATGATTTGGGAGAAGGCGCGGTTTCTATTTTTGCGCAGCAGTTTGCGGGCGATGTTTCTCCCAATTTTCATGGCTCAGGGAAAAAATGGCCAAAGGGTAAATTCAAGGATGATATTGAGAGTGCTAAATTCAACGGGCGTCTTCAAAGTAATCAGGCACTGCGGATTCTGGCCAAAATGGATCATCGCAACAAATTGCTTTCCGGGCAGATCGATTCGGAGCTGATTTACCGTGATTTCTCTAAAGTGAGCATAGATCCTGAATTCACGGGTGGAACCGAGGATGAGCGCACCTGGCTTCCATGCCATGGCATCGCTTTTTTGAAAGGAACTCCCGTGGATGGCAGAGGCATGCCTGATGGCATAGCCACTTTGGCCGTTTCCATCTCGAAATCCATCCGTCAGTCAGAATTGAACAAGGCTCAAATTCTTTCACCCGAAAAGCGGGATCTTATTCAAACAAAATACAGAGCTCAGGATCCCAAGGATATCGCTATTGAAACGGGAGAGGGAATGGTGATGGGATCAAAAGACATTCAGAATTTATTTATTCCCGGTATTTTGGACGGCACCATCATGCAGATGAAAAAGGAGCACAGGGACGGA
Organism: uncultured Candidatus Competibacteraceae bacterium; assembly: GCA_964473995.1. GTDB lineage: Bacteria > Bacteroidota > Bacteroidia > CAIKAF01 > CAIKAF01 > JAKRSD01. Next base: position 2,934 of record CAYYRB010000113.1, read on the forward strand.
GCATTGAGAGAACTTCCTTGGAGTCCGGTGGTTTTGCCATTACAGTATTTTAGGATCGGCGAGTTGGCCATTATCGGTTTTCCGGGTGAAATTACCACCGAGGCAGGCAGGCAGTTGCGCGAATTGTGCACTGAAATTTTAAAGGAAGA
>CAYYRB010000114.1:0-3070 GCA_964473995.1 uncultured Candidatus Competibacteraceae bacterium
TCAAGGTAGTTTGTGAAAAGCTTTTCCGTCACGAATTCCATCGGCAGAAGGGGTAAAGTTGTTCCGCTTATCCGAAACCGACCTCCCGAGGTCGGCGGTTTTTAAGGCTCCGGAATCATTCAACCCGTCGCCGGCCATCATTACGATTTTTCCCTCGTTTTTGAGGTTTTGCAGATAAAGCGGTTTTTCCTGGGGCAGGGCATTGAACACCATGCCCGTTCCGGCAGGGAAGTATTCTTTCAGCCGGTTTTCTTCTCCGGGATGGTCGCCAGATAGAACGGAAAAGCCTATTCCGGATTTAAATTCCCGCAAGGTTTCGCCCAATCCTTCCCGATACCGGTTTTTAAAGCGGAAGCCTCCGCAGACCATTCCTCCTCGGGATATCCATACTGCCGTTTGTCCATGAAATGACTCAGGTACGGAAACGCCCAGCCAGGCCGAAGATCCCGCCTTCCACGCCACGCCGTTTATAATCGCCTCAAGTCCTTTTCCCTCCCATTCATGGAACTCGCGCACTTCACCGTCGCCCTGTATTTGAAGTTGATTATACAGGCTTTTGGAGAGTGGGTGGACACTCTGATTTAATAGGGATGCCAGGGCTTTTTTATCGGCAGGGGAAAGGGTTTCTCCTTCGTATTCGATATCGTCTTCTCCGGCCAGCGTAATCGTTCCCGTTTTGTCAAAAACGATATGATCTACCGCTGCCAGCGTTTCCAGACTTAACGCATTTTTAAGATAAAGCCGGTTTTTGCCGAGTATGCGGAGCGCGTTACCGAAGGTAAACGGAGCCGCAAGGGCAAGGGCGCAAGGGCAAGCTACGATCAGTACGGCCGTGAGGGCATTCCAGGCTATATTCCAATGCCCTGAATACCCATGAACGACAAATGCGGCGAGGGCAATCAACAGAATGGCCGGCGTAAAATAAAGGCTCAGCCGATCCGTAATTCCCTGTATGCGGCTCTCCGCTTTTTGAAATGTTTTATTGGTCCAAAGATCGGTCAGGTAGCTGCGCGACACTTCCTTTTCAATCCGAAGCAACGAAGCATGCCCCACGTTTTTAAGTCCCGCAAAAACGGTATCTCCCCGTTTTTTTTTCACGGGTTTGGATTCTCCGGTGACGAATGCCGCATCAAACTGTCCGGTTTCTGCGATAAGCGTGGCATCCGCAGGGCATATTTCACCGTTCCGCAAACGGATGGTCTGTCCCGGTTTAAGTTCGGTAACGGGCACATAACGCGGCTCGTTGTCATCGGTTACTTCTGCCGAAACAGGGAAATAAGAAGTGTAATCACGCTCAAAATTCAGCCCGGCGTAGGTAATTTGTTGAAAGGCCCGGCCCACGGACATAAAAAAAACGAGTCCGCACAAAGAATCCAGATAACCGGAGCCCGTATCGGTGACCATTTAAAAAAGACTCCGCAAAAAAATGATGAGAATACCGAGGGCTATGGGCACGTCGATATTCAATTTTTTCACTTTTAAGGCACTCCAGGCGGAACGGAAATATTCGGGTGAAACGTAGAATACCGCAGGCAGCGAAATCACCACGTTCATGATCCGGAAAAAAACGGAGTACGCCCTATCGGAGGCCAAAGCGGGATCAAAATATTCGGGCAGGGAAAGCAACATGATGTTGCCGAAGCAGAAACCCGCTACCCCGATTTTATACCAGCGGCCGTAATTCTTTTTGGGTGTGGATTCCTTACCGCTGAGTTTATCCAGCCGTATGGCCGGCTCATATCCGATATCGGCCAAAAGCTGTGCGGAATTGCGCAGACTGGTTTTTTGGGGGTTTAAAAGCAGGGTAAGTTCTTTTTTATTGAAGTTTACCGTAGAGTAGCGAACACCCGGATTCAGCGCATGTAAATTTTCCAACAGCCAGATGCAGGAGCTGCAGTGTATGGAAGGAATTTCAAGGGTAATCCGCACATTTTCCTCGTCGCGGTAGCTGATGAGTTTATCTGAAATTTCCTGCTGATCAAGAAAGGCGAACCGCTCCTTCGCATTTTTTTTCAAAGAGGCTCCCGGCGTTTTATTGAGCGAATAATATTGATCCAGCCCGTTTTCCGTAAAGAGTTCGTAAACCGCTTTGCATCCCTCGCAGCAGAAGGGCTTTTGCATGAACAGGATTTTTTCCTGACCGCAATAATCGCCGCAATGCGAACAGATGGTTTTTTCATCAACAGATGCAGAGGGTAGTCGCATCGGATTATTTTTCGACAAAGGTTGTTTCAGGGAATTTGCCGAAGAATGATTTTCATCAGGTTTTCATGAAAAAAAAATCTCCGGAAGCGGCTGTTTCCGGAGATGAAAAAATAAGAGTTTATGGAGATTAATATACGTGGGCAAAGCGTCTCAATCCCGCCTTGTCACGTATGATTACTTTGCGGCCATCGATTTCGATGAGCCTTTCTTCTTTGAGTTCGGCGAGCAGGCGGATCAGCGTTTCGGTGGCGGTTCCCACCAGACCGGCCAAATCTTCGCGCTTCAGGTTAATGGTAGACCGTCCCGGCTCCAAAGCATCCTCCCCGTAAGTGTCGCTGAGCGTAAGCAAGGTGAGCGCGACGCGCTCACGCACGGTTTTTTGGGCCATGTTGGTCAGCTCCGAGGTCATCAATTCAAGTTCGCGGCATGCTTCCCGCAAAATCCGTTGGGCAAAGGAAGAGCTGGTGAACAGTGTTTCCAGAAAAAGCGGCTTGGGTACAAAGCAGATGGAGCAGTCTTCCAGCGTTTCCGCAGAAACAGGAAAAGATTCCTCGGCCAAAATGGCTTTGTATCCCAACAGATCACCTTCTTTGGCAATCCGGATAATCTGTTCCCGGCCGTCGCCGTGTTTATACACTTTCACTTTTCCGGAATGGATACAGAAAACCCCGTTGGGACGGGTGCCTTCCTGAATAAATACGCTGCCTTTCTTAAAAGAAATACAGGATTTTCCGGTGGAAATTTTCTCTAGGTCGGAGCCTGTAAGATCCTGAAACATGCTTCCAGAAAAGCGTGGACAGGTGGAACAGCCTCCATTGAACGGGTTTTTGGATTCGGTCATAAGTAAATAATTAAGGTTTTCAAA
>CAYYRB010000115.1:0-1126 GCA_964473995.1 uncultured Candidatus Competibacteraceae bacterium
GCCATCAACAAAGCGCTGTATGACGTATCGCCTGAGGCTGTCCTTAGCCAAACTGCCTTGGGCCTGTAGCGAAATCCCGCACCCAGGTTCAACATCTTTTTTTGCCCCAGATAGGTACCCGCCTTATAGGGTATTTTATCGGATTCCTTGTCGAAAAATTGCCATTCCACATAAGCTCCCGTTTCTATGGCCGGGTCACGCGGAGAGAGTTGGGCATGTTCCGAAATAGGCTGGGCGGCATTAAAATTCTCCGACTTGGAAAATGAAAACGGCTTATTCACCGCAGCACGATAATTGAAACGGCCAATCCGCCCCTTCGCATAAATACCGAGCTCGCGGACAAACTGATCGGTTTGGTCATTCAAAGCCTGCTGATAAATAGGTGCATCCACGCCCAAAATAGAGGCTACCGCCGGGGCTCCATATCGGGAATTAGCCCCCCAGGCATGCAATCCCCCACCTATAAAAAGTTTATCCTTCACAGCCATATACTCCATGGAGAAGTCGTGCAGAAAAAACGATGGCTTCCTTGCAGAAACATGATTAAAATTATTGATGCCGAACTGGGCATACAACAACCATCGCTCATGAGGCTGAATAAACAGCTGGGTGCGAACCCTGCGGAGGCTAAAATCAACCTGATGAGGCCGTTCCTGATCATATACCAAGCTGCCCGGATTGGTCTCGGTGTAGCGGGCCCAGAACTGGCCGACAAAAGTCATGCGGATGTAACGCTTTCCCGTTTCATCAAAACGGAATGTCAATCCATCAGACCAGACATCTTTGGAAAATGTCTGTGAATAAATGGTACGGCAAAAAAACACCGAAACGGTAAGAACAAAAATTCTAATTTTCATAACGTGAAACGATTTTAATTGAAGAAATAAAAGAGGCGAACCGTTCTAATTCTTCAAATACGAAACACGCAATTAAACAGGTAAATTAAAAAAGTATACGGAGGGTTTGGCGAAAATTTAAAAGAGCAAAACAAAAATACAGGGATACCACATAGTATGGTGGTAAATAAGGTCCCCACTCTTCCCGTTTTTTCAAATTCTTCGGATTCTTCGGCAAGAAACCCGTGCTGTAAACTTCCACATGACTCAAATCCCGATAACTCAACACA
>CAYYRB010000115.1:1226-3012 GCA_964473995.1 uncultured Candidatus Competibacteraceae bacterium
CGGTGGCGGAGCGTAACCGTGCCGTCTTCCTTGGTCTGATGATCTACCGTAATACAGAATGGCGTACCTACCGCATCCTGCCGGCGATAGCGCTTTCCGATGCTGTCCTTCTCGTCCTTCACCGTATACACATACCGCTGAAGTTTGCGGTAAATTTCATCGGCAATATCATCCAGACCGTCTTTGGCCACCAAGGGCATTACAGCCGCTTTTACGGGAGCCAGCGGAGCAGGTATGTTTAGTACGGTACGCTCGGATTCGTCTTCCAATTTTTCTTCCTTGAAGGAAGCCGATAATACGGCCAAAAACAGACGGTCAAGTCCCACGGACGTTTCCACCACGTAAGGTGCATAGCTTTGATTCAATTCCGGGTCAAAATAATGCAATTTCTTTCCGCTGAATTCCTCGTGTTGGCGCAAGTCAAAATCGGTGCGGGAATGAATGCCTTCCAATTCCTTGAAGCCCATGGGAAAACGGAATTCGATATCCGCGGCCGCGTTGGCATAATGAGCCAGTTTCTCATGCGCATGAAAACGATAGTTTTCCTGACCCAGACCCAAAGCCAGGTGCCACTTGAGGCGGGCTTCCTTCCATTTTTCGTACCATTCCAGCTCAGTACCGGGGCGCACGAAAAACTGCATTTCCATCTGCTCAAATTCGCGCATGCGGAAAATGAACTGACGTGCCACGATTTCGTTGCGAAACGCTTTTCCCGTTTGGGCTATCCCGAAAGGAATTTTCATACGGCCCGTTTTCTGTACATTCAGAAAATTCACAAAAATACCCTGCGCCGTTTCGGGCCGCAGATAGATGGTGGAAGAATCCTCGCTTACGGAACCCACCTGCGTACTGAACATGAGATTGAACTGACGAACCTCGGTCCAGTTGCGCGTTCCGCTGATGGGGCATACGATTTCACACTCTTCAATGATCTTTTTCAAGTCGGCCATGTCGTTTTGCCGCATGGCTTCATTGAAACGGGCATTTACCGCCTCCCACTTTTGCTTATATTCCTGAATGCGTGGATTGGTTTCGCGGAAAAGAACTTCATCAAAGGACTCTCCGAAACGCTTGGCGGCTTTGTCTACCTCCTTATTGATTTTATCTTCAATCTTGCCCAGGTAATCCTCAATCAGGTTATCCGCGCGATAGCGCTTCTTACTGTCCTTGTTGTCGATCATGGGATCATTGAAGGCATCCACGTGACCCGAGGCTTTCCACGTGGTGGGATGCATAAAAATCGCCGTGTCGATGCCCACGATGTTGTCGTGCATGTTCACCATGCTCTGCCACCAATATTCGCGGATATTTTTTTTCAGTTCGATACCGTTCTGTCCGTAATCATAAACGGCACTGAGACCGTCGTAAATTTCGCTGGATGGAAAAATGAACCCGTATTCTTTGGCGTGGGAAATGATTTTTTTAAGCAGGTCGTCTTGCACGTGATTTGGAATTTGATGCAAAAGTAAGAGTAATTGATTACGGGGAATTACCCTGATACAATTCAGCCGTCAAGCAGATGCTGCTGCCATTTCCAGGCGGAGCGCATCATATCGTCAATGCCGAACCGGGGTTTCCAGCCTACTATTTTTTCTGCCTTTGAGGAGTCGGAGAAGATGGCAGTTATGTCACCGGGGCGGCGCGGCCCGATCCGGTAATTCAATTTTAACCCGTTCACCCGCTCAAAAGCGGAAAGCACTTCCAATACACTCGCACCTTCTCCCGAACCGAGGTTAAATACATCCACCTGCCCGTCCGACATGGATTGTGCGGCATATTGAAGCGA
>CAYYRB010000116.1:0-2959 GCA_964473995.1 uncultured Candidatus Competibacteraceae bacterium
ACGGTAATGCGGGGAACGGTAGCCTCGCAGAACGCATACAGCAATTTGGCGCCGTTGGTGATGATGGCATTCCACTCCTGATCGGTTCCCGGTAAGAATCCGGGTACATCTTCAAATACGAGCAACGGGATATTGAACGAATCGCAGAACCGCACAAAGCGGGCCGCCTTTACCGAGGCGTTGATATCCAGCACTCCCGCCAGATAAGCCGGCTGATTGGCCACGATGCCGATGCTGCGGCCTGCCAGACGGGCAAAACCCACCACCATATTTTCCGCAAAATCGCGATGGACCTCAAAAAAAGAATCCGTGTCAGCTACCTGCGTAATCACTTCACGGATGTCGTAGGGCTGATTGGGATTTACCGGAACCACGCTGTTCAACAGCGGGCGCGATTCATCGGCCGGAACGTATGGATAAACGGGTGCCGTTTCTTCGCAGTTTTGCGGCATGTAAGAGAGCAATTCTTTTATCTGCCGGATGGCATCCGCCTCGTTGGCCGCCGTAAGGTGCGTAACCCCTGATTTGGTGCTGTGGGCAGAAGCTCCTCCGAGCTCCTCGGAAGATACCTCTTCGTGCGTAACCGTTTTTACCACGTTGGGGCCGGTAACAAACATGTAGGAGGTATTTTCCACCATGAGAATAAAATCGGTAATGGCCGGCGAATAAACGGCTCCACCCGCGCAGGGGCCCATGATGGCCGAAATTTGGGGAATGACCCCGGAAGCCAACGTGTTGCGGTAAAAAATGTCCGCATAACCGCCGAGAGAAACCACCCCCTCCTGAATGCGGGCGCCTCCCGAATCGTTCAGCCCGATCACGGGAGCACCGTTTTTCATGGCCATATCCATGATACGGCATATTTTTTCGGCATGGGCCTCAGCCAAGGAACCACCCAATACCGTAAAATCCTGGGAAAAAAGATATACGGGTCTGCCGTTTACGGTGGCGTACCCCGTAATAACCCCGTCGCCATAAAAAACCTGTTTATCTAATCCAAAGTTCTTGGAACGATGCGTCACCAACGCCCCGATTTCTTCAAAACTGCCTTCATCCGCCAAAAGAGCAATGCGTTCGCGGGCCGTGAGTTTTCCCTTGGCATGCTGAGCGACAATGCGCTCTTCGCCACCGCCCAAAGCACTTTGGGCCATTTTCTTATCTAACTCGGCAAATTTTTCTTTCATGATGAATGCGTTGAGACTTCCTGATTACAAGGCACAAAAATAGAAAAGGGATGATATGCCGGGATCCCGCATCAGGGTCTGCCGAAAGTAGGGCAATCGCACCCTTTGGACGTTTTACAGCCGGCGACACCCGTGGTCAGCCATGCCGACAAAATCAGCAACAAGATAAACGAGAGATGACGTACCCGAATTTTCATACCTCAAATGTAAATTATTTTGACTGCATTGTCCCCCGGTTTTCCGGATAAGGCTATTTTTAACCCGAAAATCAAACGTTGAACCTCTTTGAACACATAGGAAAATACTTTCTGCTGCAAAAGAAAGTATGGAGAAAGCCGGAGAAGTGGGGAATCTTCCGAAGGCAATTAGTCCATGAGGTAGACAGCATCGGCATTAATTCGCTCCCGCTGATTACCATCATCTCCGTGTTTATGGGTGCGGTAATCGCCCTGCAGTTTGCCGCGGATATCATGAGTTCGCAGCTCATTCCGAAGTATACGGTGGGCTATGCCAGTCGGCAATCCATGATTTATGAGTTTTCCACGACTGTGGTCGCTTTGATTCTGGCAGGCAAGGTAGGCTCATCCATCGCTTCCGAATTGGGCACCATGCGCATTACTGAGCAAATCGATGCATTGGAAATTATGGGGGTCAATTCATCCTCATTTCTCATCCTCCCCAAAATTTTAGGCTTTTTATTCATCAATCCGTTTCTGGTCATGATCAGCATGGTGCTGGGTATTTCGGGCTCCTACTTTACGGTGGTGAGCACGGGCATGATCAGCCATGAGGATTTTATGTACGGAATCCAATTAGACTTCCAAACCTTTGACGTGGTGTATGCCATGGTAAAAACGGTGGTATTTGCCTTTCTGATTTCGTCCATATCCGCCTACATGGGCTATTTTACCGCAGGCGGCTCGCTTGAAGTAGGGAAATCGAGCACGCAGGCCGTGGTGTACAGTATTTTTTCCATCCTCACGTCGAACCTGATAATCACCTACCTGATGTTGCTATGATTGAGGTAAAGAACATCAATAAAACGTTTGACGGAAACAACCAGGTCTTGTTTGACATAAGTACCGTGTTTGAAGCCGGCAAGGTGAATATGGTGATCGGGCGGAGCGGAAGCGGAAAAACTGTTTTTCTCAAATGCATGGTAGGGCTGCTGGTTCCCGATACCGGCTCCGTAATTTATGACGGCAGGGACTTTACCCACGCCGATGAAGACGCCAAAATGCTCATCCGAAGGGAAATGGGCAAAGTGTTTCAGATGGGAGCCCTGTTTGACTCCATGACCGTGGCCGAAAACGTACAATTTCCGTTAGATATGTTTTCCCAAAAAAGTGCCGCAGAGAAAAAAGAACGGGTGGAATTTTGCCTTGAAAAAGTAAATCTGTCCGATGCAGGCCACCTGTATCCCGCGGAAATAAGCGGGGGCATGAAAAAAAGAACGGCGATTGCGCGCGCCATTTCGTTGAATCCGAAATACCTGTTTTGCGACGAACCCAACTCGGGCCTGGATCCGGAAACCTCCATTCTGATTGACAATCTGGTGCACGGCCTCACCAAGGAATTCAACATGACCACGGTAATCATTTCGCACGACATGAATTCCGTTTTTGAGATCGGTGAAAAAGTAATGTTTCTGTATAAAGGCCGCAATGTGTGGGAAGGACCGGGACGGGAAATCGCAAAAGCCGACCATCCCGCGCTGAAGGAATTTGTATTCGCCTCGGCGCTCATGAAAAAACTGCACGACATCAAGTAAATTT
>CAYYRB010000117.1:0-2863 GCA_964473995.1 uncultured Candidatus Competibacteraceae bacterium
TCACAGATGCCACGGATGTGCACAGGTGTTTTTATTCTTCTTTTCTGTGGTTCTCTGTGAGGGTTTCGTTTTACAGCTCCGCCTCCTCAGTCCCGGTGATGGGATGAGCAGGAATTTGATTTGCCTGATTAAAATCAGACCTGCCAGATGAGTACCGCTCCCGGTTTATTCAAAATTTGCTCAGCCTCCTCCGGCATCAAGGCTAAGAACCGTATTTTCCTGTTAATGAGTTTTTCTGCTTTCTCAATCAGTAATATCAGGTAGCTTTTATCTATGTCTCCTACAAGCACCAAGTCCACAATCCCCGTGTCCTTTCCCTTGGCATAATCTCCGGTAATGTAAGCCGATTCCAGCTTTCCGAGTTTGCCCACAATATCCTCCACAATTTTATCAAGGCCCATGTATTTGGCCACCAGGCCACTGATTTCTTTGTACAACGGATGAGTTTGTTTTGCCCGATAAAGTACCGTTTTGCCCTTGGGTTCAGTTTCTAGAATTCCCGCTTTGGCCATTCGGTTCAACTCCACCCGAATGCCATTGGTGCTTTCGCCAAATTCATCCGATAATTCTCGCAAATAAGCGCTTGTGGCGGGATTCAGAAAGAACTTTACCAAAAGGCGGACACGGGTTTTGGATGTAATTAAGGCTTCTATCATCTTAAACGAGTAACAAAATTACTCAATTTGTTGTCTTAAACAAGAGCCTAAGGACTTTTTTTGCTTAACTCTTTTTTGATGGCCGCGGAGGCAATTTTGATTTTAATATATTGATTCAGCGTTTCAACCAGAACATAAAAAAAATCTTTTCCGGCCACATTCATGACCGTTCCCTTAATTCCGCGCAACGGACCATATTCTATGAGCACGGTGTCACCCGGAAACAGACTCCGTGCTTCAGTTTCAATTGGATTTCCGGAAAGAAGGATTTGTTTGATGTTTTGTACATCCTGCTCTGAAAGGCACCCGTATTTCCCTGCCAACCTCAAAGGGCCCACTACGCCGGGAACATGTGAAACCTTGCTTATTTGGGCCTGGTCGCACCAAACAAAAATATATCCGGGGAATAAAGGCACCTCCACCCATTTTTTCCGGTCACTCCATTGCCTGAGGGTTTTGTTCAATGGCAAAAAAATATCATAGCCTGCTTTTTCAAGCAGGGTGGCCGCTTTTTTTTCGGCACGGGATGCGCAATAAAAAACATGCCACTTAGGCTTTTCTGTCAAGACATTTACATTTTAGTTATTCTACGATCCTTAATTTTTGAATTCACAATATTCGCTACTTTCGCACAAAGTAATCTATATCTGTGAAAATTTTAGTTAGCTCTTTATTGCTGATATTATTGCCCGAATTTCTTTTTTCTCAACAAACGCTTGCCCGTTGGAATGCAAATCAAAACGTAAGTGCGGATTCGGATGGGTTTGTAAACACCTGGACTACAAGCTTGTCTGGCCCTTCCATTACCGCCACTTCACCCTCTTTGGCATTTTCTCCCCGATTAATCCCGGGCGACAGTAGTTTGCGGCTTGGAAACGCCATCGGCTTCAGTCCGGGAGTAAGTAGCTTAAAGTATATGAGCTTTCCCACGCTGAGTATAAACACCTGCGTAGTGTTTTTTGTAGGAAATCTGCCTGCCCTTATTAACGAAATACATTTTTTTGTTGGAGGAGGAATTGCAGGTGGGCTATATCAAGGAGGACTTTTGGTCGGAGGAACCCAGGGAAATATTCCGGGTTTTGGCTGGCAGGGCGCACCTCCGAGTTATTTATTCCGCGTAACCAACCAAGAGCCTTTGGGATGGAATGTATATTCATTTGCCAATGACCGTTTTTTCTTGAACGGAAATCTCATGACTACCTACCCTTCGGCTCAAACTATAGCTACGACCAACCTCAACGCCCTGGGAGGGCTGCCTCCCAATTTAACCAACATCTCACCGACCGTCAAATACTATTTCAGTGGAAAAATGGCCGAAATCATGATTTTGGACGGCCAGTTAACCAATGTCCGAATACAACAGATATCTGATTCACTTACTTCGGAATATAACCCTGTTTTGAGTTTAGGTCCAGATATTGACACTTGCGCTACCGGCCTACGGCTTGAACCACAGAACGGTAAAACGTTCCGAACCTATCTTTGGTCAACGGGAGCAAGCTCCAGATCGATAAACATTACTCAAAACGGGACCTATTGGCTTCAGGTGACTTCCTTTGGAAAAACCCAACGCGACACGATCATCGTTTCTGGCCTTACACCCAAACCGGTGATTCTCCCTAGTGCAGATCAGCGCATCTGTCTTTTTCAAGATACTATTAACTTCATCAATACATCAGCAAATCCTGGTTTTCAGTTTGTCTGGAATAACGGTGAATTGACCGATACAATTCAAGTAAGCAGTGGTTCTGTCTATCTTTCAGCCACAAATCCAAGCAATGGTTGCACATTATATTCAGATACTGTTGATGTGCTTAATAAAGTGGACGCCGACTTTGCCAATCCACCCGGCTGCCCCGGCGTAGATGCGCCGTTCCAAGATCTTTCCACCGATCTGCTGGGCGATACGATCGTTTCCTGGAACTGGAACTTCGGCGACCCTTCCACAAACCAGGATGTAAGTGCCGATACTAACGGAGTTTGGAATTACCCCCAAAGCGGTACTTATCCCGTGTACCTGCGCGTGGAAGCTTCTGACGGATGCGCCGACAGTATTCAGAAAAACGTAACCATAAAACCTACCGCCACGCCTGATTTCAACTGGCAGGGCCCCTGCTACGGAAAACCCACCCAGTTTTTTGATAATTCCACACCGGAAACGGGCACGCAGGTCACCGGCTACAGCTGGAACTTCGGACCCGGCGTCA
>CAYYRB010000118.1:0-2589 GCA_964473995.1 uncultured Candidatus Competibacteraceae bacterium
CCGGAAAGCACCGCAATGTGCCGTGTATCCTGAATACCGGTAGTGATTTCGCGCATCTGCACCGTATCACCCGATACCACAAACACAAATTCTTTAAATAGATCTGCGGCCACACCGGCATCCGAAGTATCTGCCCGTGCCGTAACAGACTGTATGGGAACCGACAGCGTATTACCCGCCGTTTCCGTTTGAATTTTCACGGTGGCCGACATGCCCGGGCGGAAAGGCGACTGTCCCGGAGCCATATTTTTCTGCAAATGCGCATAGGAACTGCGCAGCATCCGAATTTTCACCTCAAATTTTGTTACCTCATCCGATGAAATCTGAGCGGCAGCTGACGTCTTCGGGGAGTTAGCCATTTGCGAAACAATACCCCGGAATTTTTGATTGGGGTATGCATCCACCTCAATGGTGGCGGTATCGCCCAGCGAAAGACGAACGATTTCGTTCTCGTTCACTTCCACTACTACCTGCATTTCATTCAAATCGGCAATGCGCAGCAATTCGGTTCCCGTCATCTGGGCCACGCCCACCACTCGCTCACCTTTTTCCACGGCAAGCAGGGAAACAGTGCCTGAAACGGGCGCATAAATTTTGGTCCTCGATAAATTTTTCGATGCCTGACTCAATCCCGCTTTGGCATTATCTACCGAATATTTGGCTGAATTTACATTCTGCTCAGAGGCCTGCAACTGAGCCTTAGCCACCTCAAAATTGGCTTTGGCCGTTTCAAATTCGGCGTCTGAAATTACCTTGCGGTCATACAGCGATTTCTGACGCTTAAAATCAGCATCCGCTCTTACAAACTGAGCTTTTGACTGTTCCATGTTGGCTTTGGCACCTGCCAATGCCGCCATGGCGTTATTATATTGCGCCGTGGCCGCTTCCAGTGTAGTCACCAATATTTCCGGATTTATTTCCATCAAGGGTTGCCCTTTACGCACCGAATCGCCTTCGGCCACAAACAGCTCCACGATTTCTCCCGATACATCGGAGCTGATTTTCACTTCCGTCTCGGGACGAATTTTCCCGTTGGCCGAAACGGTCTCCACCAATGTGCGGTTTTCCGCTTTTTCTATACTTACCAACGTAATATCCTTCTTTTTGCAGGATGAAAGACCGGCCAAGGCCATTACCAAAAGGGCGAAATAAAGCGTTCTTTTCATTATCGTGCTTGTTATAACGTGAGGGGTTTTCCCATGTAAAATTCCAAAATTTTGATGCGGTACAAAAATTCAAAACGGGCAAGAAGCTCTTCCAATTCGGCATTGGCCAACTGGGTTTTGGCATTGTTATAATCCAACGCATTCAGCGCTCCCGAATTAAACCGCTCACCGGCATACGAAAAAGCTTCGCGCAGCGCCTCCACGTTTTTTGCATTGGCCTCGAGTGTTATACTCCCGGCCATGGCATCATTAAAGGCTGTTTGAATCAGGTTACGCAGATTTTGTTTCTGAATATCGAGATTCAGGCGGCTGCCAAGCAACTGAATTTTAGTACGGCGCAAACCCGCATGGTTGGAAAGTCCGTTGAAAAGGGGAATGCTGATGGAAAAGCCCACCTGCGTATTTTGGTTGTTTTTCAGCTGATTCACGAAAGGCGTTCGTTGTGTCGTAAAATCCACATTGATAGACGGTGAATTCGGTATGGACACCGTATCACCCTGAAAAGTAGGGAGAATGGTAGGCGGTGTAGGTGTGATGGAAACCAAGGTATCCACGATGCGCCTCGAAAGTGACGAATAACCCGACCCATAGCTGGCAGCCAAAAAAAACGAGGGACTGAAAGCCCCCTTGGCCACGGCAACACCCTTCTCGGCACTTCGTACACTCAGCTCCGCCCCTTGAATGCCCGGGTGAAGCTTCAACGCCTCCATGTATACCTCGAAAGGCGAACGAGCCAAGATGCCCTGTGCCTCGGCAGGCAGTTTCGGACTTACTTTTTGAATGGAAATATCCGTATCCTCTAAATTCAATAATTGAATGAGGCTTAGTTTGGCCTGACGCAATGCATTTTCGGCATTCACCTTGGCAATCATTTCACGGGTGAGTTGAGCCTCAATATTTAAAAATTCACCACGGTTCACGGCTCCCGATTCATACAAAGCCCGTGTACGTTCCAACTGGTTTTGGGTGATGGAAAGCTGCCCTTCGGCTATGCGTACCCGCTCCTCACCGAAAAGAACCTGCAGATAGGCATTGGCCAAATTGAGCGACAAATCGTTTTCCGCCTGCTTTATGGCCATGCGGTTGGCATCCAGGGCATATTTGGCTTGTTTCAACCGATGAATATTCTGCAAACCGCCAAAGAGAAGCCAATTCCCGCTGATTCCGAAATTACCCGTCGTGGTTCTTTGGTTCACAAATGTCAGGTTAAACTGGTCAAGGCGCTGCCCGAAGGTATATCCCCCGAACAGGCTTCCGTTCACGGTGGGGGCAAATGCCATTTTAGACTGAAAAAAATCAACCTCGGCCGACTCCACGTTGAGCCGGCTTTGCGCCAGGTTCAAATTGTTGTCTCTCGCATACAGAATACACTCTTCCAATGTCCATACCTTAAGCGGTTCTTGGCTTATAGCCAGGGTTGCCA
>CAYYRB010000119.1:0-2515 GCA_964473995.1 uncultured Candidatus Competibacteraceae bacterium
ATTTCAAAGCCCTTTTTGAATCAATAGAACGCGAACAGCAAATTCGGGGAACACTATAGCCGGACTTAACTTCCTATAATCCGTGAGAAAGGCACTAACCCTACTGTTTATTCTTACCGTTGCGGTTACATCAGCCGATGGCGATATTCAAAACAACGGATGAAAAACCGCTGATGGTGTAACTTCCCGCTGAACCGAAGAAATTTTCGCCTGCTTAATTTACGTAGATGCAAATCCCCGTAAATGGATTTTTAGCCACTTATCGGGAATGTAGAAAAATTAGCAGACCAAAAGGAACGGAGAAGAAATATCCTAAAAAGAAGAAATATCACATCCCCACCATTAACTAAACCAACCTGTGACCGCAAATGAAAAATAGGGCCCTGCAAATCGAAATCGATACCGCTTTTCTTTACGGTAAATTGGCCGAACATGAAAAAGAAGAGACTCTGGCAAAGGTATATTCCGAAATGAGCAAGATCGAACTGGCGCACGCCCTTGCATTTACCGGTGGGGAAGCAGAAAGTAACGCTTTGCCCGGGCCTTCGTGGAGAGCAAAAACTCTCCATCTGATTGCCAAAATATTTGGGTATGATGTTCTGCTTGGTGTGCTCATGGATGCCGAAAAAGGCATTTCAAAAGCGACCGTGTTGCAGAAAAAAAACCTGAATATGGAAGTGACGGGCATGGAGACAAGCCACGTAAAAATACTGCGGGCTATTTTGGAAAAAGACAAAAAAACGGCCGGGCTTTACCTGTCTAAGTTTGAAAAACGCCACCGTTCGGTAGGTGGAAATGCCATTCGTGCGGCTGTGTTGGGGGGAAACGACGGATTGGTTTCCAATTTCAGTTTGGTGATGGGCGTGGCGGGAGCAGCCTCAAACGGAAATGCGGTCTTGCTGGCCGGTTCGGCCGGTTTGTTGGCCGGCGCTCTTTCCATGGCTTTGGGCGAATGGATCTCCGTAAAAAGTTCGCAGGAGCTCTATGAAAATCAAATGAACCTGGAAATGGAGGAATTGAAAGCCAATCCGGAAGGGGAAAAAAAAGAAATGGCCCTCATTTACATGGCCAAGGGAATACCGGAACAACAAGCGCATGACATGGCTGAAGAAATTATGAAAGATACCTCGAAAGCCCATCAATTTCTGGTAAAAGAGGAGCTGGGTATCAATGCGGAAGAATTGCAGGGATCTGCCATGGAAGCCGCGTTATTTTCTTTTGCCCTATTTGCCCTCGGAGCATTGATTCCCGTTCTGCCTTTCCTTTTCATTTCGGGTACATCGGCCATCGTCGTAAGCACATCCGTCAGTGCCATGGGTCTTTTCCTTATCGGGTCGGCTATTACGCTCTTTACGGGAAAAAATGTCTGGTTCTCCGGATTCCGGCAGGTGTTCTTCGGATTGTTAGCGGCGGTTATCTCTTTCGGAGTCGGTCATTTAATCGGTGTATCCCTCGCTTAATTACAATAATGCTACTTATATTTTCTGTTATGAATCCAACACATATTCACCTGCTGATTACCCACCTGCCCATTTTCGGGAGTATTTTGGGAGCCGTTGTTTTAACTTACGGTTTATTTGCCCGCAGCCGATCAACCCAAATGGCATCGTATCTGCTGTTCATCATTTCAACAATAGGGGCGGTTATTGCCTACCTTACCGGTGAAGAAGCCGAAGAAACGGTGGAACATCTGCCCGGCATCGCCGAAGCGGCCATAGAACGCCATGAAGATTTTGCCTTATTTGCCCTGGTTGCCTTGTGCATTTTAGGCGCAGCTTCCCTGGTGGCCATTTATTTTTCCACCCGAAAAAAAGAATCGGGCAATACATGGGGAACGATCGTCTTGGTTTTATCCTTGATTTCTTTCGCACTCTCGGCCCGAACCGGTTTTCTCGGCGGCAAAATTCGGCATACCGAAATTCAGTCCGATTCTCAACCTGCAACTCCCTATTCCGGTGAAGAAGAACATAACGGGGAGCAAGAAAATCACGAATAACCTATAGCTCGGAAACTTTAATGAATTTGCGGATAACAACGCCTTCGTCTGTTAACGCCCGCAGAAAATAAATACCCGCCGGAAGACCCCTCACGTCGCAGTTCTGGATACCGCACCGCCCATTCAACAATTGACCGGCAGAATTCAGGATATCCACCCTTTTGATTTCGGAATTACCGAATCCCGTCATGTGGAGGATATCCTTTGCGGGATTGGGGAAAATCAGAAAATCGTTCTCCATCGATTCCGTTTGAATATCGGTATTCCCGCAGGATAAATCATTGATGTATTGCCAAATCTGGTTGTTATACACATTGGGCACAAATACATTTTGTGTAGGCAGATTTCCCATGCGTACTACCGTAAAACCTGTGGAAGTGGAAACGTTTAAAATTTGGCCGTTTGACCCGAGAGCGGCCACCACATCGGCAGGCGCATCGGGCATGGCCGGGCCGTTAAACACATTTTGAGTTCCCGGCAACATGTAAGTTGAGGTTCCGTTTAGCCACCAAAGATATC
>CAYYRB010000120.1:0-2409 GCA_964473995.1 uncultured Candidatus Competibacteraceae bacterium
GTTTTTAAATTTATTTCAGCAGTTCGTTCAGTTTTTCCATTTCGGCGGGGAGCTCCTTCACCTGGTAACCCAGGCGCTCCAGCCCTTTGGCGATTTTGGCTCTATCGCCCACCACCAAAATCACGGCATCTTCCAAACGCAGCCATTTTTTGGCTAAATCCGCCGCTTCCTCGCGGGTAAGGCGTGCCGTGGCAGTCTTGCGCTTTTCGGATAGGTCTTTGTCATACCCGTTATCCATGATCAACTTCAAAAATCCGGATTTCTGCCCGGGCGTCTCGTATTTCAGCGCCTCGCTCTGGCCCACCGAACTTTTGGTAAAGCTCAGCTCTTCCTCGGTAATGCCTTTCTCGCGGAAGTCCTTTATTTCACGCATGAATTCCTGCAGGGAGCTGTCCGTGGCTTCCAATTTCACCCCGGCCGAACCGGCAAACAGATTCACCAGGTCGTTGGACTGGAATCCGGCACGGGCCCCGTAGGTCCATCCGTTCTTCTCGCGCAGGTTTAGGTTGATGCGGCTGTTGAACGCTCCGCCCAAGGCATAGTTCATCAACGTGGCCTTAAAGTACTCCCCGGTGGCATCGAAATACAGGGCAGGCCAACCGATGCGGATTTCCGATTGGGCGGCTCCCGGTTTGTCCACCAGAAAAATGGTTTTTCCGTCACCCTTTTTCACGGCCAATTTTTCGGGAGCGGGTGTATTGCCTGCAGCCCAGGTTTCCAAAAAGGCGAGTTTGCCCTTCAGGTCGGCCTGGGAAAGGTTACCTACGATGGTTACTTTGGCGTTTTCCGGCTTGAACCATTTTTGGTAAAAGCGCTCAACTTCGTCCCGGTTTATGGTCTCCAGCGCGGTTTCCGTGCCCGGCTCGGGGAGTCCGGCCACACCTTCGGGGAACAACAGTTTGCGGAATACGTCGCTCGCCAGGGTAGCGGCTTGCGTGGTGCGGTTTTTCAAACCTTGCTTTTGCTCGGCCTTCAGGCGGTCAAATTCCTCCTGACCAAAAAGCGGGTTAAACATCACTTCGCGCAGCAGTTCCAGCACCTGATCCATGTTTTTGTTCAGGATGTTGGCCGATACGATGATGTCCTCGCGGGTGGCAAAAACCGAAATTTCACTGCCCAATTTTTCCAACCGGGCCTGTATGTCTTCCGCCGTGAGGTTGCGGGTAGATTCTTCCATCAGGCTTGCCGTGAGGGTGGCGATGCCCGCTTTGTCGGCCGTTTCGCGAATCTGCCCGGCTTTCACATACACGGTGATGTTGGTTACGGGAACTTCCTCGTAAGGCGTACCGATTACTTCGAGTCCGTTGGACAGCTTGGAATTCCAGAACAGGGGAACCTGAATTTCGGGGTTCTGCCCTGCGGCGGGCCGTTTGCTGCGGTCAAAGTTGTCTTTTCCTTTTACGTAGGTGAGGTTTTTGTATTCCGAAATGTCGTTTTGATAATTTGCCGGAGTAGCGGGTCTTGCGGCATTGTCCGTACGCGGAAGCAGGGCGGCCTTGCCTTTGGGGACCACGCTGCCGATGGCGGCGGGCTTTTTGTGGATGTACTTCGCAAAGGCGGCGTTTACCTTTTCCACGGTCAGGCTGCGGTATTTGTTCAGCTCGCGGCCTATGAGGTTCGGATTGCCCTCAAACGTCTGGTTGGCGGCCAGAGCGGCCCCTTTGCCCCGCACCGACTGAAGCGACTGGATGTTGTCGGTTTCAATTTTGGCTTTGAAGCGGTCCAGTTCATCCTGGGTGATGCCCCCGCCGGCCATGAATTCGTCGAGCATGGTGCGGATCATGGTTTCCATCTCGGTCAATGTTTTTCCGGGGTAGGGAAGCACCATGAGTTCGAATGTGCCCGTAAGTTCCGAACAGGGGTGAAACGCCGAGGCCTGCAGGGCGGTCTGGGTTTTCACAAACCTACGGTACATGTGGGAGTTTTTGTTTCCGCCCAGGGCATAGGCCAAGGCATCCAAAGCCGATTCATCCTCTGAATATTGCGGCACGGTGGGCCAGGCGAAACGGATCATGGGAAATTTTACGTTGTCCTCGTAGGAGATGTATCGGTCTTCGGTGAGCACGGGAATAACCGGTTGGGGATCGGTTACTTCCGGACCGCGCGGAATGGAGCCGAAATACTTCACGATCCATTTCAGGGCCTGCTCGGTATTCAGGTCGCCGCTCAGGGTGAGTGTGGCGTTGTTGGGCCCGTACCAGCGCAGGAAGAAGTTTTTCAGGTCGTCCAGCGTGGCGGCATTCAAATCTTCGATGTATCCGATGGTGGTCCAGGAATATGGATGTCCGAAGGGATAGAGGATTTCACCCATTTTTTCGCCGATCAGTCCGTAGGGGCGGTTATCGTAATTCTGTCCGCGTTCGTTTTTTACGGTGGCGCGCTGCACTTCAAATTTTTCTTTGGTCACGG
>CAYYRB010000121.1:0-2300 GCA_964473995.1 uncultured Candidatus Competibacteraceae bacterium
CACGTATTCTATACCAACTTGCGGCTTCCGACTTGGCCATAACAATTCCGAAAAGAATGCCGGCGAGTACATACTTGATTCCTTTTGTGATTTTATTTTTCATGTGCTAAAATGTAAATTGTGTGATCAGATTCAGGTGGTGAAAATCGGTGATGTAGTAGAGATCTCTGAGTTCGCTTTCCGGTTCATGTCCTAATTTGGCTACATAAACAAGCCTTGTTTTAAAGCCTTTTAATATTCCCTCAAAAGAATAATTAACATCTGCCACCAAGTTCCAGTGTGAAGGAACCTGATATTTGTTATAAAGGTAATTTTTTGAACCCGAAGTGAACGTCCGTCCTCCGGAAATTTCATAGGTGAAATTTTTTATCGGTTCATGCCTCCAATGCAGGTTGACCTGTGCTGCCTTTCCCAAACCTTCCATTCTTCCCCGAGGCAGCGTGGCAAAAAATTGTTCGCGGCCCCACTCCCGCGGGAAGGTAAAGCGACCTACTCCGCCGATATATGTTCCGTTTAAGGTAAGTTGCATGTTATTCAGCTCTATTCCCATGCGTAAACCACCCAGATGAATTTCACTGCCCGGTTCAAAATAGGTTTTGTGCACATCCGAGTTTCCTCCGTGATTTATAACAGTTTGATATAGGTATTCCACTCCCGCCACAGGTTGAATTTTTTGGCGTTTTCCTATGGTCTCTATCCGCCCGTACAAGGTGTTGGAAATATTCAATATGGAGTAATTCCAAATCTGCGCTTTTAGCCTGTGTTTGAAATGGTAGGTGGCTCCCATGATGGCTACACCGTCCGACCAGATATGGTCTGCATAATCGCCCGGCTTTCCATCTGACGAAAAACCTTGGGAATATACGCCAATGCTCTCTGCCGTGTTATACCACTCCACACTGCCCCGTGGCGAAAACTGATAGATGTATCCGCCATGCAGGATGAGATGAAATTTGGAATGCCATTCGCCGAAAATTCCCTGAAATGCATAAGGCTTCATGCGGGTATCCTGGGCGTTCATCAAGGGTGAATAAAAGGTAATTCGTCCTGCTTGAATAAACGAATGATTTTTTCTCCAGCGAAGAAACAGTTCATCCAGCCTATCCAAATCGTGTCGGTTGTCGGGTCGGTTTACATCGAATAATTCAACCTCCAGAAGTGCCGGTCTTTTCGCAATAGGATCATTTTCCCAAATTTTATTTGACCATACATTAAAAGTAAACAGCCCGGAAATTCCGATACTCAGCCCTTTCCATTCAGCCGTCTGGTAGACCAATTTTGCCCCGAGAGCCAGCGCATGGTAATCGGAAAGCTCACCGAAATTGGATGTGCCCATCCAACTTGCCCGCACATGTCCGCCGAAAGTTCCCTTGGTGAAAAAGTCCAAAGGCCGGCGGATTTTATTTTCGCGAGAAATCAGCAGGTGTTTTTCCGTTTCGGTAGTTTCTTCATCCCCTACGCTTTCGTGCTGTGCATAAAGCGTAATCGTTGTTGCGAAAACACCGAGAAAAAAGAGCCCTGTTTTTTTAATTTCAAACATGAATTACAATAAGGCCGGCCAGACAAACCAAGTGGTGATTAATCCTCCGATAAAGAACCCTATGACGGCTAACAGCGAAGGCCACTGCAGGTTAGATAGTCCGCTGATGGCATGTCCCGAAGTACATCCGCCGGCCCAACGGGAACCGAATCCTACCAAAAAGCCACCGATGACCAGCACAAAAATACCTTTCGCGGAGGCTAAAAATTCCCAGGAAAAAATTTCCTCCGGGAGGAAGCCGTTTGGAGCTGACAATCCAAGGGCGTTTAAATCTTCCAATGCCCGTTCACTAAGTTCGGGGGTTCCGTTTCCGGCAGTAAGGAATTGTGCCGCCAAAAAGCCGCCGATCATGGAACCTGCCAAAAAGAGCAAATTCCATAACTGACTTTTCCAGTCAAAGTCAAAAAAATTGGATACTTTATCCGCACCGCATGCCGCGCACAACGTGCGAAAGTTGGAGGAAAATCCGAACGATTTCCCAAAAAACAGCAGCAATGCCATTACTGCTACGATTAAAAGCCCCGATATGTACCAAGGCCATCCGTTCATCAGTTGCTCCATGTTATTCTTTTATCACTTTTATGGTTTTGTTTTTTTCTCCCTGGTGGATATTTACGAAATAAATGCCCGCGGATTCATCAGATAAATTCAATTCATAACTCCAAAAGGCCTCACCGGCTTTTGGAAGCCTTACGGACTGCACTTCTTTTCCCTCCATATTCAACACTTTTATTTTTGCCCCGTTGCCGTGCAGATTTTT
>CAYYRB010000122.1:0-2284 GCA_964473995.1 uncultured Candidatus Competibacteraceae bacterium
TTCACCGTTGGATGAAGCCCGAACACAAAGAAAAATGCCTCATTCACATTCAAAACTCCCGGCACCAGAGACCGGATATTTATACCCATTTCCCCAAAAACGAAAACCTGCATTTTGTTTCCGGATTTTCGGAGGAAGAAATAACATGGGAACTGGCCGAATTTGAAAGCTACCGGCACACCTATTTTTCGCTGTATTTTAAAGTAGAAAATACATTTGTAAAAACAGGGAACAAGGCTGTAAATACACCCAAAATTGGCATGTTCACACGGCTTACGCCCACCAAACCACTGGATCCGTTTATATATTCGTTTCAGTTGCTCAAAGAACTCATTCCGGGCGCCCAACTGCATGTGTTTGGCAGCGGAGATCCCGAACAGGAGGGAGTGAACCGGTATATACGGCAATTGGACTTGCAAGATTCCGTATTTTTTAGGGGGCATCAGGAAAATTTGGTACAAACGGCCGTGGAAGAGAACCTGGATTTGGTGTGGCTGCATGGTTACCACGGCATTCCGGGCGGCTGGGCAGGGTTTGATATCTGTACCACCAAAATTCCACAGATATTCTGGAATTTCGGCGGAACTGAACAAACCGTATATACGGATTTGTTTCCCATGTATAATCAAATCAGCGCTTTTGCGGGTGCTTCCGCACACCTGTTGCAACAACCGGAAGAAGCAGAAAGATTGGCTCAAAAGCAATTTGACTACATTGAGGAAAACCGCAACATCATGCGGTTCATCCACATTATGGAAGAGCTGTACATCCGCATAGCCCGCCCACATGAAGTATAACAAACTGGGAAACAGCGGCATTCAAATCAGCCGGGTATCCTTGGGAACCATGCATATCCCGGAACGGGAAAATTGGGTCCAAAAACTGCAGCTGTTTGCTGCCGCGCACGAGCGGGGCATAAACTATTTTGATACCGCGGACGGATATGCAAACGGAGAAGCCGAAGCCTTTTTGGGTACACTTTTAAAACAGATACCAAGAGACCAAATACTCATCGGCAGCAAATGTTTTTTCCCCAGAGGGGCTTCGGTGCTGCAGGGCGGACTGAGCCGTAAAAATTGCATCCATGCCGTTGAAAACACACTCCGTAAATTGGACAGCGACTACTTGGATTTCTTCTTTCTACACCGGTATGATTATGAAACACCCATAGAGGAAACGCTGCATACCATTCAGATACTTATAGAGTCCGGAAAAATCAGGTATTGGGGATTCAGCGCATTTACTACTTTTCAAATTTGCGAAGTCTATTTCACGGCTCAGAAAATGAACGTTCCGGTGCCCGTTATGGCGCAATATGCCTACAACCTGTTTAACCGAAGTATAGAAATGGAGGCTGCAGAAGCGCTAAAGCGCCTTAACATAGGCGTTATGGCCTACTATCCCCTGGCGCAGGGCGTGTTAACGGGAAAATACAACCAAGACACTCATGAACAAACAAGAGGTAAACATGCAAGCTTGCGCAAAAGCATGTGGGACCTTAATGATGAAAAACTGGGTAAAGTAAACAAACTGCTGAACCTTGGAGAAAAACACGACCGATCGGCAACCGAACTGGCCATGGCCTGGGTGTTCCGTTCAACACACATCAGCACGGCCCTGACCAATGTCAACAATGAAAAACAGTTAGATGAACTGATCGAAATAGCGGAATCGCAGCCTCTGGATCCTGCCATCCTTTCGTCTATTGAACAAATCATGAAAAACAAGCCCGTAAATCCATACACCGGTATACCATACTAAAATACAACGCCATGGAAGTATATTATCAAATTGAAAACGAAATCATCACCAATATCCTTGAGGGGGAGGTTATAAGCGGAGAAAACGAAGTCCTTTTAGAAAAAGATATCAACCTGATTGAAAACACCACTTGGTATAAAGACGGGTACACGATAACCCGATTTACGAGTCCCGAAAATTTTACGATTATAAAAGCCGGCCTTACCGAAAAAATTGCATGTATCCTGCGCAAGAACGGACTTAACGTAGACGAACACTTCTGTCTGGAAAAATACCATACCTATGTCAATGACGGGCAGCATCTGGAGCTGGCCAAACAAATTCAATACGGATGGCATGTGTCTGAATTTCCGGTTGATTTTGAAATTATAAACACCCGTTTGTCGGAAGAGGTGGGAAGGCCCGTGGCTGCAGAGGCAAAGCATATAAATTTCAATAATTTTTTCATGCGGATTGTGCGTCCCTGTAAAGTACAGGACAATAATCCGCCCCACAGGGATGTGTGGATAGACCGGCTGCGCAA
>CAYYRB010000123.1:0-2200 GCA_964473995.1 uncultured Candidatus Competibacteraceae bacterium
CCTTCCAACGCAATTCCGTCGCAGATGGGATGCCAATTTTTGGCAATGTAGGCTTCCATGTTATGGGTGAGCGCATCCATTCCCGTGGCCGCGGTTACAAAAGGCGGAAGTCCCATGGTGAGTTCCGGATCGGCGAATACGATTTTGGCTAACAACTTTGGCGAAAACAGAATGCGTTTTTTGTGTGATTCATCTTCCGAAATGATGGCGCTGCGGCCCACTTCGCTTCCCGTTCCTGAGGTGGTAGGTACGGTTACGAAGTGCGGTACATCATTTGTTACATGCACGTCACCGCCTATCAGATCGTCATAATCAAACAGGTCGCGTCTGTGGTTAATGCGCAACACGATGGCTCTGGCAACGTCTAAGGCTGCTCCTCCGCCTATTCCAACAATACAGTCGCAACCGTTTTGGTCGAAGGCATCGCCGCCGGCCAGCACGTCCGATTTTACCGGATTTTTATGCATGTCTGAAAATACCGACACGGCTAGCCCTTGCGCCTGAAGATCCGAAACGATTTTTTTGAAAAAATCCAATTCGCGTATGAGCGGGTCGGTTACGATGAGCGGTTTGGATAAACCATGTTCATTCAAATAAGGACCCAATTCGGCGATTACTCCTGCGCCGAAACGGATGCGTGTCGGGAAATTGAAAGTATAGGTCTGAGCGGGATTGAAATTGGCGATCATGTTTTGTTTACTTTGGCGCAAATTTGGCGAAAAGTTGCTCAGGTTAATAGAAAATGACTGACAACTTTCGCCTTCTTTTTTTGTTCTTTTGTATTATGGCACTAAAAAAAGAGGAACGCTTTAAAGCCGTATTGGATTATTTTGAGCACCATCACCCCACGGCGGAAACAGAACTGCTTTATTCCAATCCCTTTGAGTTGATTGTTGCCGTGGCGCTCAGTGCACAATGTACCGATAAGCGTGTGAACATGACCACGCCGGCTCTCTTTCAACGTTTTCCCGATGCTCAAAGTCTGGCTGCGGCTTCCTCCGATGAGGTTTTTCAGTACATCCGCAGCATCAGCTATCCTAATCAGAAAGCCAAGAATTTGGTAGGAATGGCTCAAAAACTAGTTACCGATTTCGGGGGTGAAGTTCCTGCAGATATCGATGCGCTGCAAACCCTACCCGGCGTTGGCAGAAAAACAGCCAATGTGGTGGCTTCCGTCGTGTTCAATCAGCCGGCCATGGCGGTAGATACGCACGTATTTCGCGTATCCCGTAGGCTCGGTCTTACTACCAATGCAAAAAATCCGCTTCAGGCCGAAATACAATTGGTAAAACATATCCCGAAGGAAAAAATACACATCGCCCATCACTGGCTCATTCTTCACGGCCGCTATGTGTGTACCGCCCGTAATCCCAAATGCATGGAGTGCGGTTTGAAATCAGTGTGTAAAGAGTTTTCTAAAGGAAAAATATCGGACTCAATCGTGAATTAGCTTAGAAACCGGGTGTGGCCTTTCCGGTTATTTGAACTTTCAGAAACAAAACGCAGGGCTTCGATTAAATGCATCGGAATTACAAAATAAACAAGAAACCAACTCTACTTTAATCAGCATGAATGCACCGCTTTTTCAATCTTTCAAACGGTATAAAGGGACCGACCGGTTCGACTGCATCATCATCGGCTCCGGCATCAGTGGATTGGCTTTGGCTTCCATGCTTTCCAAAGCAGGAAAAAAAGTGCTGGTTCTCGAAAAACATTACACGCCGGGCGGTTATACGCATACATTCACCCGCGATGACTGGGAGTGGGACGTAGGTGTGCATTATCTCGGCGAAGTGGGTTCGGATAAAACTCTGATGAAAAGCACATACGATTATGTGTGCGAAACTCCCATTGAGTGGGCCGATATGGGAGCCGTGTACGATACCGCTTTTTTCGGTTACGAAAAGTTTGAATTCAGAAAAGGGAAAGAGGAATATGCCGAAGGCTTGGCGGCTCAGTTCCCCGAGGAAAGGGAAACCATTTTTCGCTACCGGGATCTTTTATTCGGGTTGGAAAAAAAGGGTATGTATTTTCAGATTTGGAAAGTGCTTCCCGCTTTTTTGCGTTTTCTTGCCGAGCCCTTTCTTCGGAATCCGTATTTGAAATATGCCTCTAAAACAACCGATGAAGTGCTTACGGAGTTGGGCATGAGCACCAAATTGAAAGCCGTGATCACCACCCGGTTCGGTGATTACGGGCT
>CAYYRB010000124.1:0-2100 GCA_964473995.1 uncultured Candidatus Competibacteraceae bacterium
TTCTTTAAGCAAAGTGAGAAACTTCTTCGCCGTTTCCGCTTGTTCGGCAGCGGAAATTTCCCTCCCAGGCCCGTGCGTCACAAAGCGGGAGCAGATTTTTCGGGTGATTCCCATTTTGACAAACGGAGCGACCTTTGCACCAAGAGCCGCATCGCCATTGTGAGCGAATTCCGTGGGAAACGGGTTGGCTTTCAAAAACTCAGTTCGGTAGAGATTCGAGGCCGAACTTCCCAGAATCGTGAAGGGTAAAAAAGATGTCAGCCACCGTATAGTCTCTGCTCGGTCAGGCAGGAAAAAATCCGCCTTAAGACTCTCGGCAAACTCATGGATGGGCCAACGCATTGATGCAAGAGACCCAACCGCTTCCACCATATGAGGTGGAGACAAGACGAGATCCAAAGCGTGTTGGGTCGCCAAATCAACCAAGTGTGCCAATCCTTCCGAAGAAATGGTATCCCCCACCGTCGAAAAATAGCAAAATTCTCCCCTCGCCCGCTCAATTCCGAAGTTCCAAGCCTGATACAACCCCGGCGGCACCGAGTGAAACTCCACATTCGGCGCTGCCAATCTCTCCCGCAAAAAATCCAGCGACCCATCTGTGGAACTATCCACAACCACAACCTGCTCTACATGAGGCAACCACTTCTCCATATCCGCCACATGCCCCTCCAACTCGGAGCGGTTATTTCGGCAAGGAAGGATTGCTGTAAATGTATCTCTCACCTATTTTCAAAGAGCTTCCTGAAAATGTTTTCGATTACTCGCAATGGGGCAGTTAGTTTCCAGGATTTGCTATTATGAATTAAATTTATTTCACTTTTTGGAATCCAATTAGCTCTTAACCAATCAACTTCAGCTTGGCATTTTTTAAAATCTTTAAGATCAGTCGTTAAGTTATCAAAAAACGAAAAGAAGGGAAATAAAGCGAGCAGATTATCTGATTGAATATTATTTAAGTAATAATTTATAAAATTCACTTTTTGGCCTAAAGATAACTCCCCAGCAAATTTTGAGCTTTGCGTGTCTATCATACCGTTCCAATTTTTAAGCAGGCTGAATTTAAGATGCTTTTTTTGATCTTCCTTAATTCTTTCGTCTTTCGTAATAATATCAGATATTAAATTATATATTTCAATGTAATCTTTTATTAATTCCATGCAGAAACCTTGTGAGCATTGGGATTCATGTAGATTAAATACCGATCCGACATTTCGGCGTAAATAAAATGAGTGTTTTGATATTGCCAAAAACTGCAGCCAAGCATCGCCGAAATAAGTAAATTTTTGTAAATTAGATATGAATTCAAATGAAGAGGTGACTTCTGATTTCCATAATATACTACTCCAAGAAACATAATGACCAGAACGACACCATAATTCTATATGCTTTTCAGGATTTACAATGCCCTCGTCATCAAAAACAGGCGATATATCTATATTTCCATCAGGGTGCCGACGCTCGGCTTGAAAGATAACACCCCCGGTCGTTGGATTTCTCTCCGCGACTTCCAAAGCGCTTTGCAAAAAATCAGGCAAGATTTCATCGTCATCCGCGAGTGGCACACAATAAGGGGTGGTGACTTTTGAGAACCCCTCAGCGAAATTTGCCAAGGGACCGATATTTTCTGACCGGAGCGTTAATTCAACTCTCTTTCCTTCGTTCTTATTTAGCTCCTGCAACCAGTTTTGTGTGCCATCTGAGGAGGCGTTGTCTAATATGTGGAGTTTAACAAAATCTCCTTGCTCCAGAACACTTCGAACCGAATTTTTTAATAATTCCAACCGGTTGTATGTTGGAATGAAAACAGTGACTTTGAATCTCTCCTCGATCAAAATATCAAATTCTTTTCAAAAACCCATCTGGAGCTACCGAAATTAAAATTTTATGGTCGATGGATTTGTCGATTTCAAATTCTGGATGGGTTTTTAGGAACTCTAAGACGGCAGTTTTGGGGTTATTTCCAGGGCCCCACGGACGGTCGGGGAACATTTCCTTCGGCAAATCTTCAACAATTGTGTCGAAGACGACGCAATAACTGCCTTTTGAGACCAGCGGGGCGTAGGCTTTGAGTTCCTCCAACACATGTTCGTGGGTGTGGTT
>CAYYRB010000125.1:0-2093 GCA_964473995.1 uncultured Candidatus Competibacteraceae bacterium
CACTCTTCCAATGTCCATACCTTAAGCGGTTCTTGGCTTATAGCCAGGGTTGCCACAGCTGACAAAAGAAAAATAAAAAGCCACTTTTTCATAGTATGACCAAATTTCGGGGACTAATGTACGAGGGTTTATGGCAGCATGATGTATGTTTAGACGATTTCCGCATTTTAGGGGAAGAATGACTACCAAAATACGGAATTTCTTCATAAAATGGAAAACGGTTCTCTACTAAAAAATTAACTCCATATTTGAACAGTCTTTAATGTAAAATAAAATGCATCCCATACCTGACACGCCTCTCGTAAAAGAAGCTTTTTCAACGGTAAAGGCAGCGCTGAGTCCTGCCGTATTCAACCATTCCATGCGCACTTTCCACTTGGGATGTGCATATGCCGATAAGTTTGCACGCACCTACGATGCGGAAGAATATCTTCTCGCGGCACTCTTTCATGATATCGGTTTATACACTCCCTACCGAATCAACGGAAAGCCTTTTCAAATAGGCAGTTCTGAAGCACTGAGGAATTTTCTTAAAAAAGAAAACCGCATACCCGCCGAACGAATCAATGCCCTGATGGAAGCCATCGATTTTCATTTTCGCTTCAAATCGAATTGGCACCTGAGCGATACGGCCGGAATACTTCAAACCGGAGCCCACATGGATGTAACGGGAAGCCAGGCCGGGACAATAGAAAAATCGGTGAGAAAATCCATTCTGCGAGAATATCCCAAAAACGGATTTATGATGGATTTTTCCTTCTGCCTGCTGAAAACGGTTACCAATGTCAGCTGCGTGAAAGGACTTTTTATTCCCGAGCCATATTGCAGGCACAACCACTATCTCCCTGTGTAAAAAGAGATCCCTATTCGGGAAGATAAATGCAGGTCGGTTTATGTTTCCTTTCCGCGTTTGCGGATATGATTTACCTTTACGCCCATGAACCTGCAGCTGCTCCCGCACGACAAGCTGGACAAAGCCAGATGGGACGAATGTGTTTCCGGCTCCTTAAACACCCATCTGTACGGGATGTCCTGGTATCTGGATGCATGCAGTCCGGGATGGTGGGGTTTGGTGGCGGAAGATTACAAAGCCGTGATGGCCGTGCCGGTGAAATACAAAGCGGGAGTTTTATCCTATGCGTATCAGCCGCTTTTTGTCCAACAAGCCGGTATTTTCTCCACAGAACCAATCAACAGCGAAACGGTAACCGCTTTCTTAAACGTACTCCGCTCACGCTTGGGAAAAATTAAACTTTATCTTACTCCGGAATGCACCGGATTCGTAAGCGGTTTCGAAACGGAACGACGCCTTTCCCAATACCTGGATTTGCGAGGAAAAAAATTGGAAGACATTCGCACGGGTTACTCCGAAAATGCACGCCGAAACATCAAACGGGCGGAAAAAAACGGGTTGTCACTCCAATTTTCCTTAGATTTTGAGGCCGTCATCCGCGGGTTTCGCAATCAAGCCGGAGAGCATGTAAAAGAAATCGGGGATGCGGGATTCCGCCTCCTGCAAGAATTATTATACAACCTGCAACGTCATACCGATTCGCACGTCGCTCAGGTGTTCACGCGCGAAGGCGAATTGGTCTATTCCGCTTTTTTCGCGGGATTCGGCGGCAGGGCGCTCTATGTAAAAGGCGCGGGCACTCACCTGGCCAAGCACGCGGGTGCGGGACATTTCCTCATGGATCGGATGATTCGTAAATTTCACGGCGACGGGTATTCCGTGTTTGATTTCGGTGGGTCCAACGCCGAAAACGTGCGCAAATTCAACCTCCAATTCGGAAGCGCCGAATTTGAATACCTTTGTGTGCGCGGCGGTTATCTGCCCAGCATTTTATTGTGATGGAAACCAAAAAAAGCATCTTACTTACGGGAGCCACGGGCGGACTGGGCCGCCACTTGACTCAGGTGTTGGCCGCCTCCGGCCACCGGCTTGTTCTTTCCGCACGAAAAGAGACCGAAATTTCGCTTCCCGAAGGCAACCACATGCACTTTGTCCCCTGCGATCTCACAGACACCGCTGATATTGCCAATCTGGCCAAGCGCTCATCCGAACTACTCGGAGGAATTGATGCGGTCATTCA
>CAYYRB010000126.1:0-2054 GCA_964473995.1 uncultured Candidatus Competibacteraceae bacterium
CGTCACCGAAAGACCAGAGGTAGGTATCGGCATTCTGCGCCGAGGCGGTGAACTGATTGATATTGGAGACTGTTCCCGCATTGGGCGCACCGGTACAGGTAAGCGTGGTACCATTTGGCACATCCGGGTATTAACCGCGTCCTGCGGTCATGCCGCCGGAGGTGAGTACCGTGTAAAGTAATTGTGTGCGGTTGGTGGGGAGGGAATTGCTTTCGTTCAGCTGTGTAAATTTATGAATGATAAAAAAACAACTCACTCAATTTTAATTAATTAAATAGATCACAAATGCAACCGAAATTAATGTAACTTATTTTTTAAAAAAATAATGGTAAATGAGGCAGGGTCAAGTGGTCAATAAAATCCAGTCTCCTCATTTAACCATTTTCTTAGCACCTTCAAAAAGCCCTCCACATCATAAATCTCCCCAAAAACATCGGGTTTTTCCGACCTCCCGGGATTCAGAAGTAACACGGCAGGGGTATGGGTAAGATGAAAATCGCGGGCAAACGCCTCACCATAAGGAGTTCGTACACTATGCTTTACCGCAATAAATCGGGATTGTAATAACTCACGAATCTCAGGATTCTTCAAGGTTACTTTATCAAATTCACGGCAATAATCGCAACCGGGCTGGCTGATGTAGAAAAAAAGAAACTTATCGCTTTGTTTAGCTTCGGCAATGGCTTCATACCATGAAATGTGGGCAAAATGGATTTTTTTTTGTGCCGATGCGGGTAACGCATACAGAGCCAAAAGAATAAAAAAACACCATGTACGCATCATTTTCCTGCCAGGTTTCCCTTCAGGCAATTTTTCAGAAGCGAAACACCACCATTCTTGGTACTGTCAATCAAGGCATGGTCCTGCAGAAAAGGAACACAGGACGTTTTATCAAATTGCAGGCAATACCGCACATCTTCCTCTAAATTCAATTTTTCCAATCGGTTGCGGTGGGATGAATTTTGCAAAAAACCATACAAATCCTGCTTAGCGGCCTGATATAAGGATAGGGAAGCCAAGGCGGCATCACTGTCTGTGGCATAGGAGAATCCGGAATCTAACAGATTTTCGGTAACGGCCCCGGCAAAAAGCGTGTCTTCCAGATTAAACCGGTTTTTCCAACCGGCACATAGAATCATCACATCGCGGTCTATTTCACGCAGGGCGGCGGTGAGCGCAGAAAAGTTAAGAAAAGATCCCACCAAGATAATTTCGGAATCCCTGGCAGCCTCAATGGCCTGGGTACCGTTAGTGGTAGTAATCACCAATGTTTTGCCTTTAATTTCACCATTCATGTAGGTAAGGGGCGAATTCCCGTAGCGGAAGCCCTCCACGATTTCCCCGCCCCGTTCGGCAGCCAAAATCACGTCGTCATGGTCTTTGTAAAAATACGTATCCTCCACGTCGGGAACGGGAACCACCCTTTCGATTCCATGTTCAAAGGCCGTGCATATGGCACTGGTAGCACGTAGGATATCCACCACCACGGTCACGGTTTCCTTAGACGCGTAAAGCGGATACAACATGGGCGAAAAACAGACTTTGACTATGGGCATACAGGTCGGTTTGGTTTAAAGAAAAGGAGTCTTCACCACAACGGCTTTCAACTTCTTATCGCGAATTTCGATAAAAATTTCGTTTCCCAAAACGGCATGGCCTGTGGCAACATAACCCAAGCCGATTGCTTTATTCAAACTGGGCGACTGGGTACCTGAGGTTACCTCCCCGATACCTTGCCCTTGTGCATCCACTATTTTATAACCCTGACGGGGAATTCCGCGGTCTATCATTTCAAATCCCACCAGCTTGCGGGAAACCCCTTCCGTTTTGTGTTTTTCGATAATAGATCGACCTACAAAATCCTTGGTGAATTTGGTAATCCATCCCAAACCGGCTTCCATGGGCGAGGTGGTATCGTTGAGTTCATGACCATAAAGACAGAAAGCCTTCTCCAGGCGCAGTGTATCACGGCAACCGAGCCCGGCATATTCCATATCTACCGATTTTCCCGCTTCGCAAACAGCATTCCACAGTTTTTCCGCATCGGCGTTTTT
>CAYYRB010000127.1:0-2036 GCA_964473995.1 uncultured Candidatus Competibacteraceae bacterium
AAAAAATGAACTTTACCTTTGGGGCATAATCATCACGATTCTGCGCAGGCAGAAACCAACCGAGCCCGAACGCCACGGTGGTAAAAAGGATGAGGGTTATGAAACCAAAAAAGTTCGCCACCCCACCCCTTTGCCTGTCTCCCGTTTTTTGATGATGTAACGAATATAAAAACATCATAATAAAAAATACCATGACGAGAAACCGCATCATTCTCCACATTCCCCACGCATCTACCCAAATTCCTCTCATAGAGGGCTTCACGGTGGATAAATATTCACTGGAAAAAGAAATGCTGAAGCTCACCGATTGGTATACGGATGATCTCTTTCACTCCGAACAGGATGACATGGTGGTTTGCCCCTTTTCCCGTATTTTCTGCGATCCCGAGCGCTTTACCGACGATTCGCTGGAGGTGATGGCCCAATATGGCATGGGCGTTCTTTATGAAAAAAATGACAACGGAGAAATCATCCGAAATATAACACCGGAATTGAAAAGCAACGTGCTTACCAACTATTATGATATCCACCACAAGAACTTAAGCCGGGCTGTCAACCATCAGCTGCTCCTCAAAGGCAAGGCCTTTATTCTGGATTGCCACTCCTACCCAAGCAAACCACTGAAAAGAGACCTTGACCAACATCCCGAACGGCCTGATTTCAACATCGGAACCGATCCGTTTCACACCCCAAGGGAATTCATCGATTTGTCAGTTTCCTTTTTTGAAAATGCAGGTTATTCCCTGGGTATTGACTGGCCCTACAAAGGAGCCATAGTACCCCTGGAGCATTACCAAAAAAACGGGAACGTGCATACCCTCATGCTCGAAATAAACCGCGCACTTTATCTGAAAGAACCCACCAACGAAAAATCAGCGAACTATGGAGAAATAAAACGGGTAGTGGCCGAGTTCATCCAAGTACTCAAAAAAGCTTCTCACGAAATATAACACCTACGCATGGAAGACAACCTGATTCAGGCATACAAAAAAACCCTTTACCGGGTGGACGGATGCATACAGCCCATCCGCATCGGCATGCCGTGTCCCTTAATGGATGCGTTTTGCCTGAAGGCGGGTGTAACTGAATGGGCGTTTATAACAGCTTGGAATCCGTTGTCGGCTAGGCTGACCCACGATGAAAATGAGCGAAGACACAAACGACTGCTTTCCGACGTTCGCGGTTATAAAGTATGGAGCGGGCGAGGCGAGGATGCAGAGGGAATATGGCCTGCGGAGGAAAGCCTGTTCGTAGCCGGAATACCCCGAAAAAAAGCCGTTGCGCTTGGCAGAAAGTACGGACAGCGGGCCATCGTAATTGGGAAAGTGCATAAAAAAACTACGCTGGCCATAACACTTTTCATGGAAGGAAACAACCGTCTCCTGCTCGGTAAAAAAATCATACTGAGTAAGGATGTAGACGATGCTTCCATGGCCCGGGAATTCCTCGATTCCTCATCAGAATCGAATGAAATCGGAGTTGTGCCCATCGCCGGTTTTCACAGCCGGGAAGAACGCACTACTGCGCACCGGCTGATCGAACAGAAAAAACCCCTGATTTTGGTATCCGCAAAAGGACTGAAGCAGAAAAAGGAACCTGCGATGGCAGAAGCGTTGAAAGCAGGTCTGTTGTTGATGGTGTCGCCTTTTTCCACCCGTCACAAAAAAACGAGTGCCTACTCCCTACTGATGCGGAACCGACTCATGGCCGATCTGGCCGACGGTATTCGGTAAATCCTTTCCGAAAGGTGGATCAGAAAGCTTGTCTTAAATAATTCCCACTACAAGTGGGAAAATCCGATTGACATCGAATACTATTCCAAACCCTGATGAGATTACCGAATGGACGACTTGTTCAAAACACTCATCAACACTCAACTTTCGGAGAAAAATTAAAAAAAATGATGCATTTTTTTGGCGGTTTCAAAAAATGCGTTTTACCTTTGTGGAATAATCATCACGATTCTGCGCAGGCAGAAACCAACCGAGCTCGAACGCCACGGTGGTAAAAAGGATGAGGGTTTTGAAACCAAAAAA
>CAYYRB010000128.1:0-1958 GCA_964473995.1 uncultured Candidatus Competibacteraceae bacterium
GGGTTTCAGGTCTTTGTCGTTTACAAATCCGAGAATCATAAAGAGCCGTTTGTGCGGAAAGGCATCCACACATCTCAAAATTTCGCGAAATCCGTGTTCGTTATGCCCTACGTCGCAAATCAGGGCGGGGGAGGAGGACAGCATTTCCCAACGACCGCGCATTCCCGTGTTCTGCACTACCCGTTCCACGCCTCTTGTAAAGTGTTCCTCCGAAAGTCCCGGTATGTTTTTCTGCAGCTGCAGAAAGGCCGCGTAAACCGTGCGGATATTTTTTGCCTGATACGATCCCGTGAGGCCGGAGGTCAGCTGCATCGTCTTGTTTTCCGTCATCAGCCTGAATTGGGAAACGTTGATGGGTGAACAGGCTAAATGCTCCTCGCATAGGAAAATGGGTGATTGACACTCATTCGTTTTGCGTTTAAAAACGGGCTTGGTTTCGGATGTGGTTTCACCGATGACCACCGGAATATGGGTCTTGATGATTCCAGCTTTTTCCAAGGCGATTTTAGGCAAGGTATCGCCGAGAAATTTCATATGGTCAAAACCGATGTTGGTAATGACGCTCAAAAGGGGAGTCACGATATTCGTACTGTCCAGTCGTCCGCCCATGCCGGTTTCCAGCACCACGATGTCGGTCTGCTCTTGTTTAAACCAGGCAAACGCCATGGCCAGCGTCATTTCAAAAAAGGAAGGCTTCAGCTCCTCAAAAAGCGACCGGTGAGCCTTCGTAAACGAAATCACGAAGTCACGGCTTACGGGAACACCGTTTATTTTAATCCGTTCCCGAAAGTCAATCAGGTGCGGCGAGGTGTACAGACCGGTTTTGTAACCCGCCTCCTGAAAAACGGATGCCAAAAAATGGGAGGTACTGCCTTTTCCGTTGGTGCCGGCTACATGCACATACCGCTGATTATTTTGGGGATTTCCCAACCGGTCACAAAGATTCAGAATGCCGTCCAAGCCTTCCTTATAGGCTGCCGCACCCACGCGCTGGTACATGGGCAATTGGGCAAAAAGGTACTCTACGGTTTCTTGATACGTGGGCTCCAAGCGTTCAAAAGCGGAAATCAGTTCCGCATGAAGTTGTACGTGATGTATCCGATTTGCTCGGGCGGTGCATCGCCTTTCAAATTGAATTTAGCTTTGCGTGCCGCGGAAATGGCTTCGCTGTGTAAGGTTTTGTTGGTGGTGGTACTTCCGCGCACCCCGTCTGTTGTGGCGTTGATTACATTTCCCTGACGGTCTACCGTAATTTTTACCACTACGGTTCCGTCTTCCTGTTCGGTATAGCGGGGTTTGGGAAGTGCCAATGCCGAGCGGCCGTCGAGCTTAATGCTGATCCCGGTTCCGCCGGGTCCTATGCTGTTCGGATTGTTTCCCGAGCCTCCCTGTCCTCCTCCGGTGGTTCCGTTCTGTTTTCCCACGTTGCCCGGCGCGTTGTTCGATCCCTGCCCGCCGGGGTTGGTTTTTCCGGGGAATAAGGCACCTTGATTGATGGCGGGCTTTTTTGGCTCTTCCACGGGTTGTTTCACTTCCTTCACAGGCTTGGCTTCCGGTTTGGAATTCACGGCCTCTTCGCCCGCGGCGGATGTTTTGATGTCCTCGCTGGTAGCCGGAGTGGTTTGGTTGATGGGCTCATTTACGGTTTGGGAAACGTTGGGGGCAGTGGGAACCGCCTCGTTGTTATCTCCCATACCCACGGCGCTCACCCCGAAGTCAATTTCCATGCCTTCGGCCAGGGGCGGATCGGGTTGCGGGGCTTTCAAAATCAGAAATAAAAACAACAACAGGAGCAAGAGATGCAAACCTATCGAGGTAGCCAAACCGATAATGTCTTCTTTGGTGAACTGCATAACTTGAATTTTGAGTTAGTACACCGACTTTGAAAATTCGTTCAATCGAATACGTTATTTTTTGTTTTGGGTTACCAAAACCATTTTAAATCCATTCTGCACCGA
>CAYYRB010000129.1:0-1759 GCA_964473995.1 uncultured Candidatus Competibacteraceae bacterium
TGGTACAATGGTGGTACGGGCATAATGCGGTGGCCTTTTTTCTTACTACCCCTTCTCTGGGTCTGATGTATTATTACTTGCCGAAAGCGGCAAACCGCCCGGTATATTCCTACAAATTATCCATCATCCACTTTTGGGCACTCATTTTCATTTATATCTGGGCAGGGCCGCACCACCTGTTATATTCTTCACTTCCCGATTGGGCACAATCGCTTGGCGTGGTATTTTCCATCATGCTCATCGCGCCCTCCTGGGGAGGTATGATCAACGGATTGCTTACCCTTCGCGGGGCCTGGGATCGGGTGCGTGAAAGCGTGGTGCTTAAATTTATGGTGGTTGCCATTACCGCTTACGGGATGGCTACGTTTGAAGGGCCCATGCTTTCGCTGAAAAACGTGAATGCCATCAGCCACTTTACCGATTGGACCATTGCCCACGTGCATGTAGGAGGTTTGGGATGGAACGGTATGCTCACGTTCGGCGTGTTATATTGGCTCATTCCCCGCCTGTATAAAACAGAATTATATTCTTCCAAATTGGCTAATTTTCACTTTTGGATCGCCACGCTGGGCATCATATTCTGGGCCGTACCCATGTACTTTGCCGGCTTTACGCAAAGCCTGAACTGGAGCCGGTTTAATGAAGACGGCACCTTGGTATTCGGTAATTTCCTGGAGACTGTTTTGGCCATCAAAAACATGTACATTTTGCGTTCGTTCGGCGGTACGTTATATTTAATCGGAGCTTTGGTGATGGGATATAACCTGATTGCCACGGCCCGTAAAGGAACACTTGAGAAAGACGAGGAGGCCGAGGCGCCAGCGTTGGCAGGTGCTTACAGTGAACACAAGGGCGAACATTGGCACCGCGTCATTGAAAGACGACCCGTACAGATGTTGGTTCTTTCCTTGGTGGTTATTCTAATCGGCGGAATCGTGGAAATGATTCCTACGTTCCTCATCAAATCCAATGTGCCTACCATTGCCTCCGTAAAACCTTACACCCCGCTGGAACTTGCCGGACGCGACATCTACATTCAGGAGGGTTGTGTAGGTTGTCATTCGCAGCTGGTGCGACCATTCCGGCATGAGGTGGTGCGTTATAAAGGCGAATATTCCAAATCGGGTGAATTTGTCTATGATCATCCCTTTCTCTGGGGTTCCAAAAGAACAGGCCCGGACTTGCACCGGGTAGGCGGAAAATATCCCGAGAGCTGGCATTACCACCACATGGCCGAACCGGCAAAAATTTCTACCGGGTCGCTCATGCCGGCATATCCCTGGCTATTTACAAAAACCTTGGATTTTGAAGCTATCCCGGCCAAAATTCGGGCCATGCAAAAATTGGGGGTTCCTTATCCGTCCGAATTTGATTCGAAAGCGATTGAAGCCGCTCAACTGCAGGCAAAAGCCATTTCAGAAAATCTGTTGAAAGACGATTTGGTAAAATACGACATGGCTGAGCGGAACATTGAATCGGTGGAGGATAAACAAATCATTGCCCTGATTGCCTACCTGCAACGCCTCGGAACAGATATCAAAGTAAAAGATGCACCAGCCGTATCGGCTAAATAAATACCATGATCGCCATGATGAAGAATATTAAATTTTATCTGGAAAATGAATCCGGTATTGATTTTTACGGGTTATTTTCTCTTTTGGTTTTCTTTCTTTTTTTCACGGGATTACTCATTTACGTATACCGCATGAAAAAGGCAGACGTGGGCGACTCTTGCATCATCGTTTGCTCTGGATCGGCT
>CAYYRB010000130.1:0-1740 GCA_964473995.1 uncultured Candidatus Competibacteraceae bacterium
GGAACCTCAGGGAATGTGTTGGTTTCGAACGGAACATCCTGGAGCAGTGGAACGGGAAGTGATATTTTCATTCAGAACCAGACGGCTGTCAATCAGACGGCGGGATTCCGGATCAGCGGTTCGGGCCGGGCCAATACATCTTTTCAATCTCCTGTTTACACACGTGCCGATGCAGGTACGGTGGCCATTAGGCCGCAGACCAATTCGGTGACTGCCGTACAGATTCAAAATGCATCGGGTACCAATATTTTGAATGTGGATGCCACGAATTCGCGTGTGGGAATAGGCGCTTCAGCGACGGCCCCCGAATACATATTGGACGTGGCCGACCGTATACGTTTGGCATCCGGAGCTTCAGGTTCGGCAGGTATTTGGTATAACAATACGGGGAATAACGGCCTCACTGCTTTCGTGGGAACCCGGGATGACAATACCTGGGGTATTTATGGAGTAGGGATAAATGATTGGCAGGTTAACTTTAACCGACTCTCCGGCAATGTGGGAATCGGTGTTAATCCGAGTGGAACGGTAGGGCATTCCAAACTTACGGTTTCACGCGATGGAACATCTGCCTGCTGCGGAGGAGAGAACAGTACACTTGCGTTGGGGGAAAATACGGCGGCTACGGGTCGCAGGGCCAGCATCAGCTTTCACAACAGCGGCGAATCGGAGGGCGGTATGCAGCTGATTCAAAACACGTTGAACGGTATTAATTCCAGACGAATTCAGCTTTACGACAATCAAAGCCAAGGAATGGGACTGGAGATTGGCGGTAGCGGGGGTGTTGTAGGCCGTTTGTGGTATGGCATTTCCGGATCACGTACAGAATCGCGAAATGACGCGGGTCTACAGGGCAATTCTGGTGCACAATCCGGTTTTTATGAGACAGATAATCCAACCCCGGCTTCGAATTGGTATCCCAGTGCCTCCGGTTGGCAACATCTGCTGGATGTAAGGCACAGTAATCCGGCAAATAATTTTGCTATGCAGTTTGCCGGCAGTTTCTTTGATCAGCGTTTTTTTGGGCGGAAAACAAGTGATTGGGCAGCAAGACCATGGGTGGAATTTTCAACTATCGGTCGCGGGAACGGCGGGATGATTTCCTATATGAAAAACGAATATTACGGAGTAGCCGGTCCTAATGGTTGGCATGCGGTAACTGATTATTCCCCGTGGATGAGAGTAAATAACGGTGATCAGATTAAACTTGACGGCATGTATTATGGTCGATTAACGGGAGGAGCGAATAACGACTTTTTTTACACTCAGGTTG
Organism: uncultured Candidatus Competibacteraceae bacterium; assembly: GCA_964473995.1. Lineage (GTDB taxonomy): Bacteria > Bacteroidota > Bacteroidia > CAIKAF01 > CAIKAF01 > JAKRSD01. Next base: position 1,274 of record CAYYRB010000130.1, read on the forward strand.
AAATTACGGGTCAAAACGGATGTCCGGGCCAGCAATTTGCCAATCAGCACGATTATTGGCATCCCACGGAAGCTGGGGCAGATCACGACAACTTTAAGCCCGTGGTTTATAAAGATGTATGGTCTTGCAATTGCACCGGAGAGATTCGTTTTCGTCTATGGGTATATGTAGGAGGTGATGATAATTGGGAAACCCGTGAAAATATTATCACGGGAACCAGGTATTAATTTAGTTTTATTTCCATCAACTGCTTAATCCTTTCAAGAAGTATTAAAAGCAATGTAAACACAAGTTGATTTCTTTATCTATGAAACGCATTCTATCTTTCGCAGCCTTAATTCTTTTGAGTATTTCCGCATTTTCTCAGTCGCCCATAATAGGAGTGGGGGTAAATATGGACGGCAGCAGCCCGGATCCGTCTTCCATCCTGGACGTAAAATCTACAGATAAAGGTTTTCTGGCACCTC
>CAYYRB010000131.1:0-1652 GCA_964473995.1 uncultured Candidatus Competibacteraceae bacterium
AGCCCTTAAAGACAGTACGGTTGTTCAGCCTGATTTATCCGTGGTTTGCGATGAGGCAAAGTTGAGCGACGGCAGGGGATGCAATGGAGCACCGGACCTGGTGGTGGAAATTTTATCCCCAGGTAATTCGCGTCACGAAATGTACACCAAATTTCATCTTTACGAAGAAAGCGGTGTGAACGAATATTGGATCATTGAGCCGGAATCTAGAACGGTACTGATTTATCAATTGGAAAAAGGCCGTTATTCAGGGCTTCCGCCTTTTACCGAGGGCATGGAATTGCACAGTGTTCTATTTCCCGATTTGCGCTTTCCCGTGGATGAACTTTTCCACAAGTTGCCGAAAAAAGAGGCGTAAAAGACCGCTGTTATCTGGGATTTTTTGAACGGGATGCCCAAAAGAGATTCACCCCTCCGGTGGGATTTATTTTTTGTGCTTTTCTGCTGCTTGCAAAAAGGCTTTTCGTATATCAGCCTCCAACGGATTACCCGGATGGGTGTGACGAAGTCGTTCGGGATGCCATTGTACCAAAAGCATCCAAGGTTTACCTTCAACTTCTTTAAATTCTGCCGCTTCCGCCACATGGTCTTCTGACAATGCCGTAACGCGAAGCATGGGCGACACTTTGTTTACCGCCTGGTGATGCGCTGAATTGACGTTTCCCTGTAGCTCGTTTGTTATGGAAAACAGCAGCGAGTTTTTCACCACCGTGATATCGTGGATCCCATCGGTAAGTCCGTGTCGGGTATGGTCGTTTTTGCCCATGGTTTCCAAGTCCAGAAAAAGACTGCCTCCCAAGGCCACGTTGATCAGCTGCATGCCCCTACAAATGCCCAGAATGGGAATGTTGATTATCCGTGCGCGGCGCAGCACGTCCATTTCGAATTCGTCTCGTTTTAAATCAAAACTGTCCGGACTTCCCGTGTAGGATGTTTCGCTTCGGCCATACCATTTCGGATGCAGGTCTACGCCGCCTGAGAACAACACTCCGTGGCACTTATTCACTTCATGCGCATTGTTTTCCGAGTGCGACAGGCGGATGATTTCGATGTCCGATCGTCCGCCTTTTATCCAAGCCGGATAGTTTTCGTAGCGCGATGAGGTATCCGTTATTCCTATGATCAGACTCATTAAAGCGCTTCTTTATATAATTTCAAAAAGTCTTCCCTGGTGCATGTTTTGGGGTTGTTCGGATGGGCAAAATCGGCAATGGCCAAATCGGCCAATGGTTCCAAATGTTCTTCTTTTACGCCTATGTCGCCTAGTTTTCGCGGTATACCGACACGGTCATTCAGTTCAAATAAAAATTCCGGAAGTTCTTTTCCTGATTTTGCTCCCAGTGCGCGTGCCATGTTTTCGAATTTTTCCGCGCAGCCGGCATAATTGAATTTCATTCCGTAGGGAAGGTTTACGGCATTGCCAAGACCATGGTGGGTATCGAGCAGCGTGGAAAGCGGGTGGGAGAGTGAGTGTACCACGCCCAATCCTTTTTGAAAGGCGATGGCTCCCATCATGGAACCCAAGAGCATGTAGGCACGTGAACTGATGTCGGGCTGATGCGTAGCTTTTTCAATGTTCGCGGCAATCATGGCCATGCCTTCCAACGCAATTCCGTCGCAGATGGGATGCCAATTTTTGGCAATGTAGGCTT
>CAYYRB010000132.1:0-1613 GCA_964473995.1 uncultured Candidatus Competibacteraceae bacterium
TTGAATCACGCAACCAATTCGGTTTGTTTGGTGGGTCGCAGAAATATGTCCAGGCATCTCTTTCTCGACCGTCGTTCTTTCCTTAATTCGTACGATGCATCGATAGATCCTAAGGGCGATTTGTTGTTCCCCATTCTTAAGGCTGTCGCTCCGGTGTGCGGGGGAATTAATCTGGAGTACTATTTCTCACGCACCGATAATGAACGATTGGGCGCGGGAACCAAACTGCCTCACAACGTGGTGGGACTTTTCGGGGTTTCTAATGGCATGGATGGCGATTTGCGTACCGGACTTCCCTCCCAGATGATTGAAGTTCATGATCCGCTCAGGCTTCTTGTGGTGGTGGAACAAACTCCGGAAATCATCTGGGAGGTTATCCGCCGAAATGCCGAAACCTTCGAATGGTTTAAAAATGAGTGGGTAAGACTTGTTTCTCTGCATCCGAAAACCAAAGAGATGTTGTTGTTTACCGGAGAATCTTTCGAGCCCTACCTTCCGATTCAATCGGGGGTTCCCCGCGCGAAAAATCTGGACGTGCTTTTTGAATCGATCGAGGAGAATTTTCCCGTGTATGAATTAAATCAGGCGTAATCGATGGAACCATCACTAATACAAATTTTCATAGCCGTACCGTTTCTTGGCCTGTTCATCAGTTTTTTGATACCTGGTCATCGCGAATTTCTTCTTTCACGAACTGCGCTGGCAACGGCAGGAATTCAATTGATGGCCGCACTATCTTTCATCATTTTTTGGATGGTAAAAGCTGCACCCGTTCTTAATCTGCCTGAAATGGTTCTTTATCATTCCGAAAACTATGAATTTCTCATTGATTTTTACTTTGATAAAGTAACCGCCGTTTATCTTTTCGTGGGGGCTTTCATCACCTTTTTGATTGTCGTTTACAGCCGATATTACCTTCACCGGGAAAAAGGATATAAGCGGTTTTTTAATACCATTCTGCTTTTTTATCTCGGGTACAACCTCACCATCTTTTCCGGAAATTTTGAAACGCTTTTTCTCGGATGGGAATTTCTGGGTATTTCCTCATTTCTGCTGATCGCCTTTTATAGGGAAAGGTATTTGCCGGTGCGCAATGCGGTGCGTGTCTTTTCTATTTACCGCATCGGGGATGTAGGCATTCTTTTGGCCATGTGGGCAAGCCATCACCTTTGGAGTGAAAACGTCACTTTTTTAAAACTGCAAAACTATGATTTGGTTCACGAGCACCTTCTGGCTCACAGCAGCATCGGTGTTTTTGTGTCACTTATGATTCTGTTGGCCGCCGCCGCCAAGTCGGCGCAATTGCCTTTTTCATCCTGGCTCCCACGAGCTATGGAGGGGCCGACTCCATCCAGTGCCATTTTTTACGGATCGCTTTCGGTGCATTTCGGCGCTTTTCTGCTGTTACGGACTTTTCCCTTTTGGGAACATCAGACGGTAGTTCGGGTTTTGATTGCTTTTTTGGGCACGGTTACCTCAGGAGTCACTTACCTGATTGCACGAACTCAGCCCACCATAAAAAGTCGGATCGCATACTCTTCCGTGGCTCAGATAGGCCTAATTTTTGTGGAAATTGCCCTCGGATGGGACAATCTGGCCCTGATTCATTTTGC
>CAYYRB010000133.1:0-1598 GCA_964473995.1 uncultured Candidatus Competibacteraceae bacterium
CATATTTAGGATGCATGCCCCGACCTATCGGATGCACGTGATTGCGGTAAGCGGTAATCACGCGGTCATCAGAACGAATGACACTCTCCGTGCCGGCGATCAACGCCTCCTGACCGATGTATAGATGGCAAAATCCGCCGAATTTCTGCATGGTGTAAAGCTGTCCGCACTTTTCCTCAAACCTGCGGCAAAGGAGCATGAGCTCGTACCATTTTAAATATGTTTCTTGGGTAAATTTTGTCTTGGCCATGCCTTACAATTTGGGAACAAAGATATGATAACAACCCAAACCAAAGGATGTTCGCGCCTTAGAAGAACGGGATACTCCTTCTTACAATTGAAATACCAGCGGCAATAAATCGGAAGGTTTTTGAAAAATCAGCCAGCTGTTTCCATCACCGGGGAACATCACCGGAAATCCGCCCTGCCTGTTTACCTCTACGTCGGCCATCACCTGACGGCAGGCTCCGCAGGGTGCCGCCAGGATTCCTTCCCTGGAAACCACAATGGCCATTCCTTCAATGCGCTCACCCGGGTAAGACGACAGCGCATGAAAAAGTAAAGTCCGTTCGGCGCACAAACCGCTGGGAAATGCCGCATTTTCCTGATTTGTTCCGGCAAGTACCACCCCGTTGGCCAATTTCAGTGCAGCAGCCACCCGAAAACGGGAATAAGGCGCATACGCATGGCTCAGCTCAGCACGCGCCCTGTCCAAAAGTTCTTTCCAAAACGGGGGAAGACTATTCTCATCTTCACATTCCGTATAGGTGATGACGGTTTTTTTTTCAGCCATGGATTTTTGTATTCAGCAAAGAACAAACGAATAAAGCCACAAAAGAGTTTCTAAAACCCAAGTTGATCCCTTAAATCGCGCATGTAAATGATGAGGTAAAACAGGGCCATCCAACTGATGAGCACCAATTGGATCATCCGGTCTTTCAATAAAATTTTGGTGGGATTACCCGACTGTCCTTTTACAAAGGTGAGCTGAAGATAGCGAAGAATACCCATAATTACAGGGAAAGCCGTAACGTACAAGTTGGGTGCCTGCCAACGGGCATTTACCTCATCAGACATCACATACATCAGATATGCCACGATAACCACTCCGGCCATCATCACCATGCTCAGGTTGATAAATTCCAGGTTGTACCCATCTACGGAGCGGCGCATTTTTTTCCCACTTTCCAAGAAAATAAGCACATCATCGCGCCGTTTGGCGAAGCCCAGCAACAGGGCAAGCAGAAAAGTCATAAGCACAATCCAATGCGACACGAATATTCCGGTCACCGCTCCTCCTGCGAGAATGCGGATGACAAAGCCGGTGGCAATGATTATTGTATCTAATACGGCAATATGTTTCAGTCCGAAAGAATAACCGAAATTGATCACAACATAAATAACCAGCAAGACCAAGAACCGGTGTGCCAGGAACCAAGAACCCGTGAGCCCGATGATAAATAAACAGGAAGCGGTCAACAAGGCGAAAGTGGGAGAAACTTTTCCCGAAGCCAATGGTCTGTTTTTTTTCGTAGGGTGCAGACTATCCGACTCAATGTCGCGGTAATCATTCAGTATGTAAATGCCCGAAGCTACCG